>NZ_JBQCYC010000005.1:52674-131814 GCF_052087705.1 Flaviflexus sp.
AGGCAGTCATGTGGCTCTAGGCAATCTTGGAAGCAATTCTGTTCCACGTGAAACCCTGTTCCGCATTGTCATTCCTTAAAGCTTTGTAACTACCGCTTCTACCCGTCAATCAGATGTCGAACTTGGGGGTATTTCCCGTGTTCCCAGTAGAACTCCGCAAGACCGAGCGGAAGGTCCAAATCGGAGCAAAGTGTTTCACGTGAAACGGGTGCAGGAGCCGCATACACTAATGATTGCGCATCTCCCGAACTCAACCGAAATTGGAATCGGAAGCTTGTTTCACGTGAAACATGGCGAGTTACAACGAGGCGAATAAGATCTCGCTCGCACTTCGAAATGAGGGTGTAGTGAGTGGACCTTCTTCACTTCGACAATGTGCGCTGCCTACTTTTGCGACCAATATCCATATCGAGGGCACATGAAAGATTTGTGCGATAGGTATGGTTGCGAGTTCATCAACGGAAACCGCGCCGGCCCTTGTTTCACGTGAAACACTCTCTGCACGTCGCGCTCTCCCAGAATTAACTGCGTAGAATGAATAAGCAGCGACTCAAAGGAGCGGTTCAGATGGCAGATCCCCGAAAGAAGAAGCCCTCATCTCAAAATTCAGAGAAGGATGGATTCTACGACAATATGGCGACAACTTCCGGTGGATCGCCGATCGCAAATGAGCTCGCTACGGCACGATCTGCACGGCAGCGACTCAATAAGGCGGTTTTTGAGCGTCCAGCAAAAACAAGAATCATGACGGTCACGAACCAAAAGGGCGGTGTCGGTAAAACCACGACCACCGCGAATATAGCTGCGGCACTTGCCAAGCATGGTCTTAATGTGTTGGTTATTGATTCGGATCCACAGGGCAATGCTTCTACAGCACTCGGAGTTGAGCACGGATCTGAAACGGCCTCTATTTACGATGTCCTCATTGGGGACATGACAGTTGCCGAGGTAGTTCAGGATAGCCCGGAGGGGCCCAGCCTGAAGGTCGTGCCAGCAACAATTCACCTCTCAGGTGCGGAGATTGAGCTCGTTAATATCGACCAACGCGAATCAAAGTTGAAGGAAGCGCTCGAAGTCTATTTAACGTCAGTCAACACCGATAAAGAAACACGTCTGGACTATGTTCTGATCGACTGTCCACCGAGTCTAGGTCTGTTGACGATTAACGCTATGGTTGCAGCGACCGAAGCCTTTATTCCGATTCAGTGCGAATACTATGCACTCGAAGGCTTATCCCAGTTGTTAAACAATATTCAGCTGGTGCAAAACTCCCTCAATAGAGAAATTGAAATTTCAACTATACTTCTGACAATGTTCGACCGGCGCACAAACCTTGCTAATGAGGTAGCTCAAGAGGTCCGGAGCCACTTCCCTGACGCAACCCTAAATACCAAAATTCCCCGGTCGGTTCGCATCTCTGAAGCCCCGAGCTTCCAGCAGACCGTTATTACCTATGATTCATCCTCCACGGGTGCGATTGCATATGAGCAGGCTGCCCTGGAGATTACGAAGCGAGGAGCAAACTAATGGCGCAGCGACGTCGTAGCCTAGGCCGAGGCCTAGATGCGTTGTTTCCAACCAAGGACGCTGAGAGCATTGAGGTGCCCAAGTCGAGCCATGCCATAGATGTTTTCTTCGGTAGCGACGAAGTTGAGACCACAGGCCAAGCGGCTTCGGAGCCGATCCCTGAACCGACCGCTCTTGAAGCAGTCGAACAGGTTACGTCCGATTCCGTGGAGAAGCCAGAACGGCGCGAGAGCGAAGTTGAGCTCGTGCCGGTTCCCGGAGCTACCTTTGTTGAGATCCCCATTGGGGAGATTGTGGCGAACACACGCCAGCCCCGAACGATCTTTGATGAGGACGAGCTTTCGGAGCTCTCCGCTTCCATTAAGGAGGTTGGCCTCCTCCAGCCTATTGTTGTTCGCAACTCACCCGATGGTGATGGATATGAACTCATCATGGGCGAGCGTCGTTGGCGAGCGTCTGCGCAGGCAGGATTAACGACAATCCCGGCGATCGTTCGTGACACTGAGGACGACGATCTTCTGCGCGACGCACTCCTCGAGAACCTCCATCGAGTTGAGCTCAATCCGCTCGAAGAGGCATCGGCATACCAGCAGCTTCTTGATGACTTTGGTTGTACGCAGGAAGAGCTGTCTCGGAGGATTGCACGTTCCCGTCCCCAGATCTCAAATACGCTGAGGCTTCTTAAGCTACCTCCGCTTGTTCAGCGGAGGGTTGCCGCCGGTGTGCTTTCTGCCGGTCATGCTCGAGCATTACTCGGTCTGACCGATCCGGCTGCGATGGAGAGGCTTGCGCAACGGATCGTTGCCGAAGGTCTTTCGGTTAGGGCGGTTGAAGAGATTGTGGCACTTGGGGACGAACCTCGAGCCAGGTCGACGTCGCGCGGAGCATCCGCTGCTGCATCGCCGGAACTTCAGCGTCTGTCGGTTGATCTTTCTGATCGGTTGGACACCCGGGTGAAGGTAAAGCTTGGTGCTCGAAAGGGCACCATGACGGTGGATTTCGGTTCGATCGATGACCTGAACCGAATACTCGACGTCCTGTCTATCCCAGTGGAACGAGTGCCGAACCCGGACGAGAATAATCCGGATAGCTAAAAGACGAGAGCGGCCTCCACGATCTGTGAATAGAGTTCGCTGGGGGCCATTTCGTTGTCTTCTGCATAGCGGACAGCTGCCTGCGGGAGCAGTGATGTTTGGGTCATTCCCGGTGCAGAGTTCGCATCGATAAACCAGGGCGTGCCGTTGTTGTCGACGACAAGATCCGAGCGCGAAATGTGTCTGAGGTTGAGTTGCTGGTGCGCGGTGATCGCCACGTCCATGCACTTCGTGAGCAGATCATCTTCGAAGCGTGCCGGAACAAAGTACTCTGAGCGACCGGCGTTGTAGCGAGCGTCGTAGTCGTAGAGGCCGTTTGTGACAATCTCTACCGGGGGCAGGGCAAACGGCTTGCCTTCCGCGGTTTCAATAACGGAGACGGCCACCTCGTGGCCCTCGACATGCTTCTCGATGAGAACACGGTCTGAGTAGGCAAAGCTGTCGACCATGGCGCCCGGCAGGGCCTTGGCTTCGGTCACGATGCTGACACCCAGGGCACTACCGCCCGCAGCTGGCTTAATAACGACAGGAAAACCGTACTTCGCGGCAACGAGGTCGAGGATCGCGGTTGCTCCGACCTCGCGGAAGAGTGACTGCGGAAGGGAGGTGGATTCCGGTACCGCAATGCCAGCGTTGACGAGGATAGAGTTTGCGACGGGCTTGTTAAACGCTAGTCGGCTCCCGTGTGCCTTACTGCCAACGTAGGGTAATCCGATGAGCTCGAGAAGGTCTTGAATGGAGCCGTCCTCGCCCGTGGAGCCGTGAATAAGAGGCCATACGACATCCGGCTCGATTGCCGAGAGTCTCTGAAGGAGGTTCGAATCCACATCGAGAACCTTGACCTGGTAGCCGGCTTCCTGGAGCGCTCCAGCTACTCGCCTGCCCGAGTGGATCGATACGTCCCGCTCGTGGTTAAGCCCCCCGGCGAGAATGGCAACGGTCTGTGGTGATGTCATGGCTTCTCCGCCTTCAGTGGGTCTCTGTGGATGGGTTTTCGATAACGGGTCCGTGTTCGTGACGCTCCTGTGCTCCGAACATGGTCACAAGTTCCTTCTCGGCCTCGATAACGGTTCCGAGGCGTCGCACACCCTCGCGGATGTCTTCCGGCGTGGGATAGCAGAAGGAGAGTCTCATGTGGTCACGGCCCTGGCCATCGGCGTAGAAGGCCGTTCCCGACACGTAGGCGACGCGGTGGGTGACGGCGCGGGGCAACATCGCGTGTGCGTCAAGGCCTTCCGGGAGGGTCACCCACGTGTAGAAGCCGCCGTCCGGCACCGTCCAGGTGGAGCTCGGTAGGTATTCAGTGAGCGATTCAAGCATGGCATCGCGACGTTCGCGGTACATGCCCCGGTATTCCTTAACCTGCTGGAACCAGTCGTAGGTCTTTAGGTATTCGGCGATGGAGAGTTGCCCAACCATGTTTGGGGAGAGAATCGCGGATTCGGCGGCAAGGATGAGCCGCTGCGTGACCGCGTGCGGCGCCAATGCCCATCCCACCCGATATCCGGGTGCGAAGATCTTCGAAAATGAGCCAAGGTACACAACCGCATCGGGGTCGAAGCTTTGGAGGGCAGGGAGCGGCTCGGAGTCAAAGCCGAGGAGCCCGTACGGATTGTCTTCGAGAATGATGACGTTGTGGCGCTTGCAGATCTCGACGATCTGAGGCCTGCGCTCGAGCGACATGGTGACGCCGGCAGGGTTGTGGAAGTTCGGAACGGTGTACAGGAACTTCACGTTCTTGCCGAGGGCTTCAGCGCGCTTCAGGGTCTCTTCGAGGGCTTCGGGGATCAGCCCCTTGTCATCCATCGGGGAGTGAATGACTTCGGCCTGATAGGCCCGGAAAACCCCGAGGGCACCAACGTAGGAGGGTGCTTCGGCGATGATGGCGTCACCCGGGTTGATGAAGATCTGGGTCATGAGGTCCAGGGCCTGCTGGGACCCGGTTGTCACGATCACGTCATCGGGGTGTGCGTGGATGCCGTCGTAGCGCATGACTTCGACGATCTGGGTGCGGATCTCTTCTTCGCCTTGGCCTCCGCCGTACTGGAGGAACTTGGCTCCGCGATCGCGGATAAGCTTGGCCGACATTTCTGCTAGAAAGTCGAGCGGCAGGCCCGCAATGTTGGGCATGCCGCCGGCGAGTGAGACGACTTCGGGGCGGTTAGCGACGGCGAAAAGAGAACGGACTTCGGAGGCTCTCATGCCGAGTGACCGGTCGGCGTAGGAGGAATACCAGGGATCGAGCCTGTTGCCGGCGGAGGCACGTGCCGAATTCGAACGAGTGTCGTCGGAATGTGCTGCCATATGTACTCCTTACGTGTGTCCCGCTCTATTTTGCCACGTCACTCCCGCCGGTCTTTGAGACCTTTGGCAGGGAGTCCTGGATGAAAGAGCGGAGCTCGGCCTTCGGCCTGGACCCTGTCAGAGTACCGCTGACCGTGCCGTCTGTGCGAATAGCCACGGTAGGTAGCATGTCGACCCCGACCCTATCGGCGAGGTCGGGGTCGAGATCAACGTCAACGAACCGGGCAGTCACACCGAGTTCGGCAACGACCTCAGAAAAGATCGGGGCTGCTTGCCGGCACGGATCGCACCACGGTGCGGTGAAGAACAGGACCTCACATGTCATTGAGGTAGTGCTCGGCATCAAGCGCCGCTGCACAGCCCGTTCCCGCGGCGGTGATGGCCTGACGGTAGCGGTGGTCGACAACGTCGCCGCAGGCGAAGACGCCGGGGATCGAGGTGGCGGTCGTTGGGGAGTCGACGGTGATGTAGCCGTTGACGTCGAGGTCAACCTGGCCATCCACGATGCTGGTGCGGGGGTCGTGTCCGATCGCGATAAAGAGACCACCCACCGGCATGTCCCGCTGATCACCGGTGTTTGTGTCCGTCACGGTGATCGATTTGAGGCGACCGTCGGCGGAGCCGTTGATCTTTGTGACGGCGGAGTTCCATGCCATTTCGATCTTCTCGTTGGCGAGCAGGCGATCGGCCATGACCTTCGAGGCGCGGAGCTCGTCGCGGCGGTGAATGACGGTGACCTTGGAAGCGAACTTCGTGAGGAACAGTGCTTCGGTGACGGCGGAGTCGCCGCCGCCCACAACCGCGATTTCCTGGCCCTTGAAGAAGAACCCGTCGCAGGTGGCACACCAGGAAACACCCTTGCCGGAGTAAACCGATTCGCCTTCGAGACCGAGTTTGCGGTACTCGCTGCCGAGGGCGAGGATGACGGACTTGGCGTAGTACGTTTCGGAGTCCGTCTTGATTTCCTTGATGTCACCTTCAAGCTTCAGCTCGACGGCGTCCTCGTATTCGACCTGCGCACCGAACCTCTCGGCCTGCTCCCTCATGTTCTCCATGAGCTCGGGCCCCTGGATGCCCTCGGGGAAGCCGGGGAAGTTTTCAACCTCCGTGGTCGTCATGAGCGCGCCACCGGCGTCGAGGACGCCTGCGAGGATCAGGGGCTTGAGACCTGCCCGGGCCGTGTAGATGGCAGCGGTGTAACCGGCGGGGCCGGAGCCGACGATGACAACGTCGCGAATCTCAGTCATGGAAAGCTTTCTATTGAACGGTGATTTCGGAAAGGTCGATGCGGAACTGGCCGTCGGAGTTCGCAACCGGCAGGTCCTCGAACCAGAGGATAATCGTCTGGGTGACGACGGGCTCCTCGGATGTCAGGACGGTGCTGGACGACATGGGCCCTTCCGCGATGACCTGGCCGGAGTTGGGTGCCGCGTTAACAGTATCCCGCCACTGGACCAAGCCACCATTACCGTCAACGGTGAGAGTCACCTCAGATATTTCTGTTTCCTCAGCGAGCGTAATCTCCAGTCCGATACCTTCCTTCATCCAGAAGCCCTGATCGGAGTACCACCAGGAAGACCAGGAAGTTGCGGGGTTGCCGTCGATAATGTTCGGGATGGAGCCGGGGTTGTCCTGGGTCGCAACTGTCGAAGGATCGAGGTCTGCGGCCTGGGGGTTGAGAAGGGCTACGTCCTCAATGACCGGTTCCGGATATTCGACCGGTTCTTCCGTTTCCTCTTCCTCGGTCGGCTCCTCCGTGGGATCCGCGGTGTCGTCCTCAGTTGGCTCGACAACTTCTTCGGTTGCCGCATCGTCGGTCGGGTCGATCGTCACGGGGTTCGTGTCACTCAGCAGGTGGTTCACGGCGAAGTAGCCGGCGATGATCACGAGGATTGCGATGATGACCAGGACGATTGCGGACGTGTTGACGGAACGTGCGGGACGGTCCTCGTCATCGTCTCCCGACAGGCCCTCCCACGGCTCCGGTTCCGGGCCGGCTGAGGCTGTCGTTGCGGAGGTTGCCGTGAACGTTTCCTCGGGGCTTCTCTTCGGCCAGTTTGCCGCTACGACCGGGGTTGCGGCAGCTCCACCGGCCGCGAGAGGAGCAATGGATTCCTTCTTCGTCGGCTGGGGATCCTCGAACGGATCCGGGATTGCAGGCATGGCCTGCGTCTTCTCCGGGTCCTTGATGGGCCGGGGTAGGCGGTTGAGGTGGATGGCACCCCAGGGCGCGACTGCGCGAATGAATTCGCTTGTTGACTGCGGTCCCTGACCGTCGGCGATCTCCGTGAAGACGGGGCGGAGCTCCGTTTCGCCAACCTTGTCAGCGGCCCGGCGAAGGAAGTCCTGCTGGTCGTCCTCGGCGGGTGCTTCCTCACCGAGGACGAGGCCCGCGGCGAGCAGGGCAAGGTTCCGAGCATCCCGGCGGTCCAGAACCGGGCTGGAGAGATCGGCTGAATGGTCACCTGAGAACGCGGCGTCAATGCCGAGTCCGTCGACGAGGACCGAGCCTTCAGAGTCCACTCGGACAAGTTCGGGACGGAGGTTCAGGTGGCGGACACCGCGGCGGGCACCAGCATCAATGGCTCCGGCGGTTTCGCCTACGATTGTGCGGACCTGGTCTTCGGGGACGGAGCCGCCTTCGATGATCTCGGCAAGAGTCACTCCGCGCGGCATCTCGGTCACAATGACCGATCCCCCCGACATGTCGAAGATCGACAGGAGTTTGATGAGCCTGACGTCGTCGACGAGGACGCCGCGCCTGGCAGCGTCAACCGTCGCTTCGCATGCCGGGTTCTCGGTGGGGATGATGATGAGGCGAACATCGGCTCCGAGGACGGTGTCAGTGCCACGCCACTCGGACTTTTCGTCGGATTGGACGAGTGGCTCCACGAGTTCGTAGCGGTCGCGCAGCCGGCGTCCGGCTTCCAGGTTCAAGGACACGATGACTCCGTTGGGTTGAGATGTTTCAGTTGTGTTCAGTGTAGTAGCTCGCGGTGTGCCCCGCTTACGTAGCCGTGCTAGCAGGCCATTCAGTGGGCGTATGAGGGCGTTGAGCTCCGGCATGCGCCACAGGCGCATGATTGCCAGGTAGACGATCACCATGGGGATGGCGACGATGATGATCCGAATAATGGCGGAGAAGAACGTGAACTCTTCGCTGAATGGCCCAAACAGGCGAAGAACCGCGAATCCGACGCCTGTGGAGACCGCTGCGGCAACCGCAAGCTGGGTGAAACAGCGCAGGAGCGTGGCTCCGTCGATACCGCCGAGCCTGCGGCGGAGTTGGATGAGGGCTGCTACGCAGGTGACGCTGTTGGTGATCGCCATGGACACGCCGACGCCAGCGACGATGAATCGTGCGGGCAGGACCACGGTCGAAAGGATCAGTACCGCGTGGAGGACGAAGAAGGGGACCTGCACGAAGAAGAGACCCCGTGCGTCTTCGAGGGCGTAGTAGACGCGTTGCAGGACGGTGAAGGAGCCAACCCCGACAAGCCCGAGGGACATGGTGAGTAGAACGGTGCCAATTGACGAGACCTCTGCCCAGGAAGAGCCGGGACTGATGATGCGTACGGCGGGCACCGCCAGGACAACGATGAGGGCCGTGGCGATAAAGGTGAAGACGGCAACGATTCGCAGCGCCCGGGATGTGTCAAGCTTGACCCCTTCCATGTCATTTGTCGCGGCCTTGGCGGACATGCGAGTGAAGATCGCGGTGACGATGGAGACGACAACGAGGGACGTGGGAAGCGAATAGAGGCTGTACGCGGTCGTGTAGGCGGCGTTGCCGGGTACGCCTAGGGCGTCGGCTGGCGACATGCCCACGGCCCGCTGGGAGGCCACGGAGGCGACGTTGGAGATGAGGAGGGTAGGGATCATTCCGGCACCCATGGAGGCCAAAACCCAGCCGCCCGACTTGGCTACGGAGCTGAGCCCGGCACCCCGGAACTGGAAGTCGGGGCGTAGCTTGATTCCCATGCGGTACAGCGGGATGAGGAGGATCGCGGCCTGGGTGACGATTCCGAGAGTGGCGCTACCGCCGAGGATCGCAATGCGCTGACCGTCCCACAGGGATGCGTCGAGGGCATTCTCCGGGGTGGCGCTCCCGTAGATTCCCATCATGAGAAGAAGACCGGCAATGGCGACAACGTTGTTGAGAACCGGTGCCCACATGAACGGCCCGAAGTTCTCTCGGGCGTTAAGAATCTGCCCCAGTAGCGTGTACATGCCGTAGAAGAACACCTGGGGAACGCACCAGAAGGCGAACGCGACGGCCAGGTTGTACCAGGGACCTTCCAACCCCGACGCGAAAAGAGAGACGAGCAGTGGGGAGGCCAGGGTGAGGATGGTAGTGATGACGCCGAGCACGAGGGCGCCGAGGGTCACCATCTTGTTGATGTAGGCGGTGCCACCATCATCGTGTTGCTTGGAGGCACGGACGATTGCGGGCACGAGGACGGCGTTGACGACGCCTCCGGCCACCAGCATGTAGATGAGGGTGGGGAGCTTGTTAGCAACGTCGAAGGCATTGCCTGCCGGATAGTTAAGTCCGACGGCAATGCCGAAGAGGAGCGGGGAGCGGACGAGCCCGAGAACCCGGGATGTTAGGGTCCCCGCGAACATCACTGCAGAGTTGCGTGCAATACCGCCAGCCACGGCCTATTCCTCCAGATCAATCGTGTCAGCCTCGGACACCGGCGCAGATCGTTTGCCGCGACGTGCGGACCGGACGATGCCGATGATGAGGATGATGAGAAAGATACCGGCGATGATGGCCGTACCGAGATTCTCCCAGTCGGCCCTCACGCGGATCTTGATATCTGTTCCGGCCCCGATGGTGTGGCCCTCGGAGCTCTGCACCTCAACGGTGATGGTCACGTCGCCGGAACCAATGGCGCGTACTGGCACACCCACCGTCGTTGTCGTGTCGGGTTGTAGGCGGGCGGTTCGTTCCGTGAACCGGAGCCTGCGGTCCTCGCTCTGCACGTCAATGTCGACGGTAATCGGGAATGGCAGGGTTGAGGTGACGTGCACGGGCAGTTCAGAGGCCTGGGAAATCAGGTTAATCGTTGACGACTCCTGGACGCTCACGGAGCCGGCCAGCTCCTCCCGCATGTCCTCGACAGACTCCACGCGGCTGTCGATCTCACCGGGCACGGTGGACAGCGACCAGGATCCAATGACCGAATACGTTGCTTCGACGGCGTCCCGGAAAATGTAGGGGCTCGTTGTTAGGTCCCCGATGGAGAAGATTGCTTCGCTGGCTTCGGTGAGTTCCTCAAGGTGGCGGGCGGTGACGGAGTTTTCGCCTTCTTCGGGTGCGGTCAGCTCGCCGCGAGCCACGTGAACAATGGGGGTTTCCTCGATATCCGATGCGGTGGCCCCGTCAAGCCACGCCGTCTCATCGAGCAGGCCAATGAGCTCGTTGATGTCCGCAAGGTCAACATCCCGCCGGTCGGCCCGAGGAAGGGCAAGAACGAGAGGACGGGAGTCGTTGGGGCGCTCGCGATAGTGAATGGCGGTGAGGGCAAGCAACGCCTGCCGCTTATCGACATCCGACATTTCAGCATTGAGCAACAGTGCCGATAGTTCGTTGTCAACGAGAAGAACATCGGATTCTTGGCCGAGTTCAAGACGAGTATGGGCGGACGGGGTCCAGTACAGGTCCTCGCTCGACGGGATTGCGGAACTGTCGATAACAACCGTGTCCGCGCCGTTTTCGAGGCCAAGAGCGGCTGTCGCCAGCGAGGGTGATACTGGCGTGAACAGCAGGTCGGTACGGGCCGCAATATCACGTTGATTGAGTGCCTCGGTGGACCTCTGCATTTGGTCAGCGTGGGTGGCGAAATATTGGTCGTAGCCGGTTTGCGCCCACGCGGCCACATCCGTGTCGAGGGCAGGAAGCAGGACGAGTTCGTGGTGGTCGGCGTCAGCGAAGTCGGTGAGCGCTTCCTCTGTGAGGTCGAGTGTGCCGTACTCGAGGGCGGCAAGGGACGAGTCGAGGGCGAGGGTAATGCCGGGGCTGGTCAGGGCCTCAATATCGCTGATTACCCGGTCGGTTGAGCCCTGCACCGCTTCGATGACGGGATCGGGAAGTTCCTCGTTGTCGCCCAGTTCGCCCGATTCCAGGGCGAGGAGTGAATCTTCGTAACGCTCTGCGGTCGTGGGAACTGCGGCGAGGTCGTCGCCACCGACGGTGATGGGAACGAGCGCGGTGAAGGGCATGGCCTCCTGCTCGTAAGAGGGCTCGGTGACAAGAATGCTGCGGTCAACTGTGCGCGCGCCTTCAAACTCAAGGGAGGCTTCAATACCGCGCGGCCCCCACGTTGCCAGCGTATTGCCCCACGTGAAGATTTCGGCCGGGATCTCAAACTCGATCTCCGTTGTTCCGGAAGGAACCTCGACGGTCTGCGCCTCGAGAGTCATCATGGTTGTTTCGACATTTGTATCGGCAAGCCACGACGTCATCGTGTTTCGAAAGGACGGGACCGAGGCCTGCGCAGTGATGTGCAGAGAGGCCTCCGCTATCGCTGGGCCCGGGTTCGTCACTTCGATTGTGAGGGGCAGTGCCTCGCCGGGGCTGTGGACGGGCGTGAGTTCCGTGATCTCGATCTCTATTCCGGTTTCCTCGCTCGCCGGCTTGGAAGAGGCCGGGAGCGGGGCGACAAAGAGCAGGGCAGTGGCCGTGGCTGCCGCGAAGATCCGCTTCACCGGTTACCTGTCAGCACGTCCCGGGCCAGCGTTGCGATCCGCCGCTCGTTCGGATAGGCGAGCCGGCCCGGGACGTCATCAAGCCGGATCCAGGCCACGTCCTCGGCCTCCTGATCGGGGTCATTTTCGGTGGTGAGCTCCCCGGAGAGAGCTTCGAGAAGAAAATGGTGAACAACCTTGTGGACACGCCGGTCCGTGCCAGAAAACCAGTAGTCGATCGTTGCCAGGTGAGTGAGGATTTGGCCATAGATCCCGGTCTCTTCCGAGACTTCCCGGATCGCCGCCTCCTCGGCAGTCTCTTCCCCTTCCAAGTGGCCCTTGGGCAGGCACCATTCGAGACGGCCACCGCGGTTACGGCGCGCAATCACTGCAACCCAGGCGATTCCGTCGACCGGCTTCACGATAATGCCGCCGGCGGAGGTCTCGTTTACAACGGGAAGGTAGGAGCGTCGGGAGCCAATTCGGGTCGCTGAAACGCCACGGCGCCACGACTGTGGGCCGCGGGGTCGAGGTTTCGGTCCCGGCATCGGCATACTCTTAACTGTAATAATGTTCGCGCAAGTCTATCCCAGCAGGCTCGCTTCGGCGTGGCCCGCTCTATTAAAGCAGGGTCATCTCGGCGTGGCCCACCCCCCATCGAAGGACGTGACAGTTGGCTCCCGACTCCCAGGTAAAGGCACGCTATCTCGCCGCTGCGCAGGCTGCGCTCCAGCAGCTCCCAGCAGCGGTTATGAAGCTGGCCACCTTGTTCGACGAGGCCGGGCACGAGTTCGCTCTCGTAGGCGGCCCGGTGCGCGATGCCTGCCTCGGCATTCCCGCCCACGACATGGATTTCACCACGTCGGCACGCCCCGACGAAACGCAGAAAATCCTAGATCGCTGGGGTGAGACGACGTGGGACATCGGAAAAGAGTTTGGCACGATCGGTGCCTCTCTGCACGGGCTCACCGTTGAGGTGACGACCTACCGGTCCGATGAATACGATCCGTCCTCCCGCAAACCACAGGTGGCGTTCGGCGATACCCTCGAAGGCGACCTGACGCGGCGTGACTTCACGGTGAACGCCATGGCGGTGCGACTACCCGCCATGGAACTAGTGGACCCGTGCGGCGGGCTCTCCGACATTGTCGATGGGATCCTGCGGACCCCGATCGACCCAATCATCTCGTTCTCTGATGACCCGCTGCGGATCATGCGTGCAGCCCGTTTTACGGCGCAGCTCGGCTTCGACGTGGACCTTGGAACCATGTCCGCCATGTCCGAACTTGCCGAGCGCCTCGATATTGTTTCTGCCGAAAGGATCCGTGCCGAACTGGAACGGCTCATGATCTCCCCATATCCGCGCCGCGGTATCGAGATTATGGAATACACCGGGGTGGCCGAACGCGTTCTTCCCGAGGTTGCCGCGCTCAAGTCGACGGTTGATGAGCACGGCCGGCACAAGGATGTCTACGAGCACACGCTCACCGTCGTTGACCAGGCAATCGAACTGGAAACTGATGAGGAGGGCCCGGTGCCCGCCCCGGACTTTGTCCTCCGGTTCGCTGCTCTCATGCACGACGTCGGTAAACCGGCGACCCGCCAGTTTGGGCCAGGCGGGAAGGTCACGTTCCACCAGCACGACATCGTGGGCGCAAAAATGACGCGCAAGCGCATGAGGGAGCTACGGTTCGACAAGCAGACCACGAAGGATGTGTCCCGCCTTGTCGAGTTGCACCAGCGGTTCCACGGATACGGCGAAGCCGTCTGGTCCGATTCGGCCGTCCGCCGCTATGTCACGGATGCTGGGCCGCTCCTGGAGCGGCTCCACCGTCTGACTCGCGCGGACTGCACGACGAGGAACCGGAAGAAGGCCATGAGACTCCAGGCTGCGTACGATGATCTGGAGAAGCGGATCGACGAGCTCGCCGAACAAGAAGAGCTCGCCGCGGTCCGCCCCGACCTCGACGGAAGCCAAATTATGGAGATCCTCGGAATCGAACCCGGCCCCACGGTTGGTAGGGCACGCAAGTATCTTCTTGACCTACGAATGGAACACGGACCGCTCGATCAGGAGACGGCTGTCGAAAAGCTCAGAGCCTGGGCTAAGGAGAATCTCTAGTGGCAGTTCTCGCCGACCTCAAGACCCTCCTCGTTCACGACGGTTTCAAACGACTCTTCCGCGTACGCCTTATCTCCCAATGCGGAGACGGAATGTTCCAGGTCGGCCTCGCTACCCTCTACTTCTTTAACCCAACAAACATGACGACCGCGGCGGGCGTGGCCGCAGCATTCACCGTGCTCCTCCTGCCCTTCACGATCATCGGTCCATTCGTGGGCCCGCTCCTCGACAGATGGAGCAGGCAGGGTGTGCTCTTTTGGGGCAACACTGTCCGCGCCATCCTGTGTCTGCTGTTGGCAGTGCTCATGTACCTGGGTGCCGGCCTCGGCATCATCTCCGTTCTTGCTCTTATCACCCTCGGCATTAATAGATTCCTTCTATCGGCGCTCTCCGCTGGACTACCGCACGTCGTGCCCCGCAGGCAGCTCATCATGGCGAACTCCCTCGTTCCCACCCTGGGTGCCGTCGCCACCGTCGTCGGTGCCGTCATCGGACTCGTCGTCAACCGGCTGACACCCGAGGGCCCGATCCGAGATGCCTCCTGCCTCGCGATCGCGGCCCTTCTCCTCGTTGGCGCCGTGTGGGCCGCCTCCACCATCGGCAAGCGAGAACTCGGTCCGGATAACCAGATGAAGGTGCCGCTGTCGTCACAGATCGCGGAGGTCTTCCACGATCTCTGGCTTGGCGCCAGCTACCTCGCGAAGCGCGGAACCCCCGGACACGCCCTGATTGTTATGGCGGTGCACCGGTTCCTCTACGGCGTGAACTTCATTGCGCTACTCCTTATCTCCCGCAACCTCCTCACGGACCCCGCGGACGCCGATGCTGGGCTTGCCATGTTTGCGCTCCTATCCGGGATCTCGCTTGCGGGCAACGGTTCCGCGATTGTCCTGACCCCGATTGCGCACGAGAAGCTCAGCCCGTGGCAGTGGATCGTTGCCTGCCTGGGAATCTCCACACTGTCCCAGCTCGTCCTTATCGCCACCCCATCCCTTCCCTGGATCGGGATCGCCGCCGTCCTCATGGGCCTCGGCGTCCAGGGCGCGAAGATTGCTGTCGATACGATCGTGCAACGCGACGTCATCGACGCCTATCGCGGACGTGCCTTCGCGCTTTACGACATGATGTACAACGCCGCTTTTGTCGGTGCTGCCGCGCTCGCGGCAGCAATCCTTCCCGACACGGGATGGTCGAGAGCTGGCTTTACCGGACTCGTTGTTCTCTACCTGCTTCTGGCCACCTGGTACGGATTGCGGAACAAGAGCCTGGGCGGGGAACCCCGTACCGTTCCCGAGCAGGCAAGGCCGTAACCGGAGCTGGGAGCTAGACCGGCTACTGCCGGGTTGGTCCGACACCGTGCCCAATCTGAGAACCCGATTCGGGTGGGTGCCCCGTTTGACCCACTGAGGATAGATGTTTTTCCTGTTGGCAGGGACGGCGCGGCCCGCGGGCGGTACGCTCTTTGATGGGAAGGTGGTGCCGTGAAACAAGACGAACCGAATCCGAGTGCCGTGAGTGAGGAAAGCTCTACGACACCGGAAAGCTATCCAGACAATCAAAGTGTTGATTCTGGAGACATTGTTGTAGTCGGTAGGAAGAGCAGGCCCCGGGAAACAATCCCGACGGGGATGTGGATCCTTATCGCGGGTGCACTCGCCTCGATAGCGCTCTGGGGACTGTCGCGCTTCGCGTCGATCCTCGCCCCCGCCTTCCTCGGGCTCACGCTTGTTTTGACGATCCGGCCCATTCACCGATGGATGATTCGGAAGGGCGTGCCGAAGTGGATTTCGGCTATCGCATCGATCCTGGTTCTCGTCATTGTTCTCTCCTCCATCATTGGCCTGACGGTCCTGGCTTTCCTGCCCTTGCCGGAAGTCATCCTGTCCTACCAGGACAGCTTCCAGGAGATCGTCAACAATATCTCGACCGCCTTTGAGGACAGCGAGTTCCTTGTCGAGCAGGGCTACGACGTCTCAAGCATCAACAATCTGCTGAACCAGCTGGATCTCAACACGATCATGACGGCCGCCCGCGCCCTGATCGACCAGGTGTCATCCATGGGTGCACTCTTGGCCGTTATCGCCCTGTCGATTTTCTTCATCGTGATTGACACGCTGTCGCTGGATACTCGGTCGGAAATCGTTGAGCGTGCCAACCCGGAGCTCCACGAAGCACTCTCGGGCTTCGAAGGCAGGGTCCGCCAGTACTGGCTCGTCTCATCAATCTTCGGTGCGATTGTCGCAGTCCTCGACTGGGTGGCTCTTCAGGCAATGGGAATACCGCTTGCCCTCGCGTGGGCGCTCGTCTCGTTCATTACGAACTATATTCCCAACATCGGCTTTATCCTGGGCCTCGTTCCACCGGCGCTCTTCGGTCTGCTCGAGGGCGGATGGCAGCTCATGGTGTGGGTGATTGTCGCCTACTCGCTGATCAACTTCATCATCCAGTCGCTCCTCCAACCCAAGTTTACGGCCGATGCCGTTGGGCTCTCCGCAACGGTCACGTTCCTGTCCCTCATGGTTTGGGCCATCGTTATTGGCCCCCTCGGTGCTCTTCTTGCGGTGCCCCTCACCTTGTTCTTCAAGGCGGTTCTGATCGACTCGTCGAAGTCCACGCGATGGCTTGATGCGTTTATGACGTCCGAGCATGACGCGAAACGAAAACAGGGGGCCGGTAAGTACGACGTGACGTACGAGCCACCGGATGCTTGGGGAGGCTTCCAGACCGTGGCAACACGCGCCGCAAAGGGCCTTCGGAGGCCCGCCACGGAGAGACCGAAGGGCGTGAGACAGGCCAAGAAGTTGCGCAGGAGGCGCAAGCGTAGGGAATAATCGGGCCATGGCAAGCAATCGTCAAGGCTCGACGAAGCGGGGCAAGAAGTCCGCTAAGCCGACCAAGAAGAAATCGCTGTGGAACTATCCCCGGCGGGGCAAGGGTCGTATCCGGCGCTGGCTCCCGTCGTGGCGCTTCATTGTGGGATCCTTCCTGCTGGTGGCCGCGACCGGTGTCGGCGCTTTTGCCTATCTCTACATGACAACCGAGGTCCCCGAGCCTGACGACTTCGCGCTCGCCCAGTCCACCGACGTGTACTACGCCGACGGTGAGACAAAGATCGGGACATTCGCTAACGTTCGGCGCACCTCCGTCCCCCTCGACTCACTACCCGACTACGTGCCGCATGCGGTTGTGGCCTCCGAGGATCAACGGTTCTACGAAAACGCGGGAATCGACATTCGGGGAACGATCCGAGCCGCGATCAATAACCTTCAAGGTAAGCCCATCCAGGGTGGCTCGACCCTGACCCAGCAGTATGTCGAGCGGTACTACATGGGGACAACGACGTCCATCCCGGGCAAGCTCCGCGAAGCCATTCTTGCTCTCAAAATTGACCAGTCGCAGTCGAAAGACGAGATCCTCGAGAACTACCTCAACACGATCTACTTTGGTCGCGGCTCTTACGGCATTCAAGAAGCCGCCGAGTCCTACTTCGGTATCGATGCAGCCGACCTGACGCTCGACCAGGCAGCTCTGCTCGTTGCCATCATCCCCTCGCCGTCGAACTGGGATCCCGCCGTTAACCCCGACCAGGCCATGGCCCGGTGGGAGAGGGTACTTCGGCGCATGGCGGAGGACGAGTGGATTACCGTGGAAGAAGCCGAAGCGGCCCGCTTCCCCGACACCATCGAACCGGCCGCACAAAACCAGTACTCCGGAACCGACGGATACATCCTTGCCGAGGTACGCAGGGAACTCGTGAACTCCGGTGCCTACACCGAGGACGAGCTCGACACCATGGGCCTCGACATCGTCACGACAATCGATGAAGACATGCAAGGTTATGCGGTCCAGGCCGTTGAGAACTTGCCGGAAGACCGCCCCGATAACAACTATGTTGGTCTTATCTCCATGAATCCCGAGAACGGCGAAATCATGGCAATGTACGGCGGCGAGGACTACCTGACGAGGGCCCGAAACACGGCCACCCAGGACCGCGCCCAGGCAGGCTCCACCTTCAAGCCGTTCGGCCTGCTCGCAGGCATCGAAGCGGGCGTGAGCCTCACCGACCGCTACAACTCCTCATCCCCGTACGAAGTGGGTGGGCAGGAGTTTGAGAACTTCCAGCTCCGCGGACTTGGAAACATCACACTTCTCGAGGCCACCGCCAACTCCGTCAACACGGTCTACATCAGGCTGAACGAAGAAGTTGGTCCCCAGGCGACACGGGACGTTGCCGTCAGGGCGGGCCTGCCGGAATCCACCCCCGGCCTTGATGACACACTTTCGAACGTTCTCGGATCGGCTTCTCCCACGGCTAAGGAAATGGCTAACGCCTACTCGACCTTCGCCGCCCAGGGTATTCGCACGAACCCGCACATTGTGCGGGAAATTCGCAACCGCGATGGCGACGTCATCTACACGGGTGACACATCCGGAGAGCGGGTCTTCGAAGCCGATGACATCGCGAACCTGACGTACGCGCTGGAATCGGTGGTCAGCCCCGGGGGCACCGCCTCCCAGATCTCCGCACTCGGCCGTCCCGTTGCAGGCAAGACCGGCACATCCTCTTTCCTCGTATCAGCATGGTTCGCAGGATATGTTCCGCAGCTCGCCACGGTCGTCGACATGTACCAGATCGGACCCAATGGCGAAGAGGAATCCCTGACCCCATTCGGTGGCCAGTGGGCAATCCAGGGCGGTAACTTCCCGGCCCAGATCTGGCTTGATTTCATGATGGAAGCGACGCGGGACATGGAAGTTGAAGACTTCCCCGAACCCGCCAGCGAACCGACCACGCGGGCCCCGATCCCCACCTTTGTCCCCGAACCGGAACCCACGACCGAGGAACCGACGACGGAAGAACCCACCACGGAAGAACCGACGACGGAAGAACCCACCACGGAAGAGCCCACGGAGGAGCCAACCACGGAGGATCCGACACCGGCCGAGGAACCGACCACCGAGGATCCGACACCGACGGTGGAACCCACCGTTGACCCGACACCGGACCCGACGGTTGATCCAACAGAGCCAGGTCCTCCGGACAATCCGGGACCCCCGGCCAACCCCGGGCCGCCGGAAGACCAGAACGAAGGGGCCGCCGTTGTCCCCAGCCGGCCAGGTGCCGAACTGCACACAGTACGTTCCGGACGAGGCCTAACGCTTTTAAGCAATTGACGTTAAAGTAGTTGGGTGCCTTCTAGGCACATATACCCTCCTGCCACGGAGAGACCGTGGCCGTTGAGACCAGAGGAGGTGGGTATGGATAAGCGTCAGTATGAACTGATGATCATCCTCGATCCGGAAGTTGACGAGCGCAACCTTGAGCCCGCACTGGAAAAGCTGCTCAAGGTCGTCATTGACGACGGCGGCTCAATCGAGAACGTGGATATCTGGGGCAAGCGTCGTCTTGCCTACGAGATCCAGAAGAAGACCGAGGGCGTCTACGTCGTTATCGACATGACCACAACCAGTGCAACCGCACAGGAGCTCGATCGTCAGCTGGGTCTGAACGAGTCCATTATGCGCACCAAGCTGCTGCGCAAGGGCGAGCACTGAGCTAGCTTCAAGGGAGCGAAATCATGGCAGGCGAACCGATAATCACCATCGTTGGCAACCTCACCGCCGATCCGGAGCTGCGATACGTCAGCTCGGGTATCCCGGTAGCGAGCTTAACGGTGGCTTCAACCCCGCGTACCCTCAACAAGCAGACCCAGCAGTGGGAAGATGGCGAAGCCATGTTCGTACGCTGCTCGGTGTGGCGTGAGCACGGCGAAAACGTCGCCAACTCGCTTACGAAGGGCACCCGCGTGGTCGTCACGGGGCGACTGCAGGTCCGCTCTTACGAACACGAGGGCCAGAGGCGCACCTCCATCGAGATGCAGGTCGACGAGATCGGCCCGTCCCTCCGTTACGCAACGGCGCAGGTCCAGAAGACCCAGCGTTCCGGCGGTGGCGGCGGTAACTTCGGTGGTGGCGGCGGCTACGGTGGAGGCAACTCCCGTGGCGGCAATGTCGCGTACGACGGCCCGTCGGGCGGATCGCAGAACGACCCCTGGGCAAGCGGCCCGTCGGGATCGTCCTTCGACGACGCCCCTCCGTTCTAACAACTTTCCGCGCGTCAGCGCATAATCGAGGAGATCAATCATGGCGAAGCCAAACCTTCGCAAGCCGAAAAAGAAGATCGGCCCAGTTAAGGTGACGAAGGTCGACAACATCGACTACAAGGACACCGCAACCCTGCGCAAGTTCATTTCGGACCGCGGCAAGATCCGCGCCCGTCGTGTAACCGGCGTTTCCGTCCAGCAGCAGCGTCAGATCGCTCGGGCCATCAAGAACGCCCGCGAGATGGCTCTGCTCCCGTACACCGGCTCCGGCCGCTAAGGAGGCACCATCATGGCTAAGCTCATTCTGACCCATGAGGTCGACCGCCTCGGCGTTCCGGGCGATGTCGTCGAGGTGAAGGACGGGTACGCCCGCAACTACCTTCTGCCCCGCGGCTACGCAACCCGTTGGACCAAGGGCGCTCAGAAGCAGATCGACCAGATGGAGCAGGCTCGCCGCAAGCGCGACATCGCTACCGTCGAAGAGGCCCAGACCCTGCGCGACAAGCTGGAAGAGACCTCGCTGACCCTCACGGTCCGCGCCGGCAAGTCCGGCCGTCTCTTTGGTGCCGTCACCGCTGCAGACATCGCACAGGCTGCCCAGGAGGCAACCGGCGAGAACATTGACCGCCGCAAGGTCCTCGTTCAGAACCCGATCAAGTCGGTCGGCGACTACCGCGTGGACATCCGTCTACACTCGGACGTTACCGTCACCGTCCCCGTTTCGGTCGTCTCTGAATAAGCGAAACATCACGCATCAGCACCCGCCCAACCGGCGGGTGCTGTGCGTTTTGCGGCAGACTTTCCCGGTAGCCTTGAAGACATGACACGGATGGAATGGCTCGCTGCCTCAGATATCGCAATGATGTGCGGAACGGACCCGCAGACCGTGGTCCGACACCTTGACCAGCTGGGCCTTATCGGGGTTGGCGCAGAAGCTTCCGAAATGGCACTGCGGCACGACCTCGCTATGGAGTCGAACGACTACTCTACGAGCGGCATCCTCTGGCATCCGGACGTCATCACCCTGCTAGCTGCAACCGGCCTGGAAAAAGCTCCGGCCGAACCTCGGATTCCATCAGAGATGCTCTTCGGCGAAGACGAGGCCGATTCTGCGGCAGAACCCGTATCCGCTATCGACCGGGCACGCGCCCGCGCACAGGTCCGAGGAATAGCCGAAGGCTCTGCACCGGCAGATCCTGCCCCGGGGCAGACTCCCGACGCAGGCAAGCACGGGAATGGTGCAGACCGGGATCATGCGTCAACACCCTACGTGCCGGGAGCCGACAAGTACGGCTTCGACCAGGTTATCGCAACCGACGGTGCGTGTTCCGGGAATCCGGGGCCGGGCGGATGGGCGTGGGTTGACGAGATCATGGGAGAAAGTGGCTCCGGTGGTGCGAAGCGCACAACGAACAACATTATGGAGCTCACCGCTATGCTCGAAGCCCTCCGCCACGCGGACCCGAAGAGGACACTCCTGCTCCGCGCCGACTCCCAGTACGTCATCAATGTCGTGACGAAGTGGGCGCCGGGATGGCGGAGGAAGGGCTGGAAGAAGGCCGATGGTAAGCCCGTCGCCAACCAGGAACTTGTTGCGAAGCTCCTCGAAGCCTATGAAGCCCGCGAGGCCAAGACCCGGATCGACTGGGTGCGCGGGCACGACGGGGATGCTGGCAATGAAGAAGCGGACCGCCTCGCTGTTAAGGAACGTGACCACCAGTAGGTAGGCCCGGGGCTTAGCCCTGATATCCGAAGAGCTCTTGCGCCTCTTCCGCGGCTGCCTTCACCCGGTCGGTCAGTTCAGCACCTGCTCGTTTCAGGACGGACGACATCGCCTGAGCCTCCTGGGGTCCTTCGAGAAGGAACATGCCGGCGGCAATGAGGAACGGAGCTTTCTCCATCCTTATGCGCTCCCCATCCTTGCAGTCATTCTCAACCAGCTTGGTCCAGCGACCCTCATCTAAGCCCGCACGAACATTCTCGGGATCGAGCCCAGATTCCTGGGCAATTGTGATGAGAACATCGGTGGCGGAAATGTCCTTCCCGTCCTCAAGGGCGGCCCGGTGCAACCTCTCTGCCATAGCTAACCCAAGCTCAGCGGCCTCCTCGGGCGTGGAGCCCTGTTCCTTTGCCGCATAAACCATTTCTTGGGCGTGGCCAGTATCGTCCACTGGCGCTCCGCTGACTGTCAGACCGTGTTCCTCCAAGGCCTTAATAGCTTCCGGATCGGTTTCGTCAGGTGTTTTTGGGATAAAAGCGTGATGTTCAATGGCCACATTCTTCCCGGCTGCTGCCTCACGCAAATTGAGGAGCCCAAGGAGTGACTGGGGCGATGACAGGGTTGTCCAGACGTGGACGACGACGCGTGAACTCATACAGCTCTTATATCACCCGAGGCTTGGACCCCCGGTGTCCGGGTTTCGTTGCACTCTGGAGCTGACGGGGCAGCGACTATACGGCATGTGTTTGACTGCTGGCTCACGCCAGCCCTGGGTAAACACTGGGTTTTGTGAACGCAGCCCTTGACCGAGGGGGATGGCAACTAGGTAGTATCGAACCGTGCACCGTTACCAAACTGTAATAAAACTCGGGGCGGGTGTTCTCGCCGCCGGGATCATTCTCGCGCCCGGAGTTGCTCTCGGCGCCGAGTCCGAGATCGGTGCTGCCTCCAAAGTCGGCGAGAGCCTCGGCGGGCTGGACTCGGTTGACCAGCCGGACAGCGGCTCCGGTGAGTTCACGGTTGCGAGTGGAGATCGAGTCGATGACGAGATCCCCGAGGCGGATCGTACCGTGAGCGTTGCCGTTGTTACCGAGTCCGATATTTCCGTTGATACGGAGCTGTTTGCCGGAATCGTCGTCAACACCCTCAACGACGATCGCGGGTGGGGAGCGGACGGTTCTGTTGCCTTTGAGCTAGTTGAACCGGACGATGCGGAGGTCACCATTCGCTTGGCGACACCGGATACTGTCGATGAGCTGTGCGCCCCGCTGAACACGATGGGGTACACCTCGTGCCGCACCGGCTCGGATGTTGTTCTGAACGTCGACCGCTGGGCCGAGGCGACGGAGGATTTCCTCGAGGCTGGCGGTAGTCTCGAGGAATACCGCACCTACCTCGTTAACCATGAAGTGGGCCATTTTCTTGGCCGCGGGCACGTCGAAGAATGTAACCCTGATGGCACTGCTCCGGTCATGATGCAACAGACCCTTGATTTGCGTCAGTGCGAGCCGAATGGATGGCCCGCTGGTGCGTAAGTAAGGGGCCCCGATCGCTTAACCTAGGGGGTATGACTACGCCACTAGCAGCCCAGCCACCCGCACCCAAGAAGGTGCCTGTACATCGCACATTTCACGGGGATACTTTCACGGATCCCTACGAGTGGATGAGGGATAAGGAAGACCAGGAGGTTCTCGACTACCTCCACGCGCAGAACGCCTACACGGAGGCGATCCTCCGACCCACCGAGCAACTCCAGAAAGACATTGTTTCGGAGATCAAGTCCCGCACGAAGGAAACCGATACCTCGGTTCCCTATGCGAAGGATGGCTGGTGGTACTTTGCCCGCACCTACGAAGGCAAGGCCTACAGTTCCTATCACCGCGTGGCGAGCGAAACCCGCCCCAACCCGGATCACGTAACCGACGGCGAACAGCTCCTCTTTGATCAGAACGAGCTTGCCGAAGGGAAGGAATTCTTCTCCGCGGCCGGCTATGCGGTGTCACCCGATGGTCAGTACGTTGCCCTTGGTATCGATGTCTCCGGTGACGAACGGTTCACCCTCCGTATTTCCAATATTGCGACCGGTGAAGTTGTCGATGAGAGCGTTGTTGGCGCCGGGTACGGCATGGAGTGGTCGAAGGACTCGACCCACCTGTTCTACGGCCGAGTGGACGAAGCCTGGCGTGCCTACCAGGTGTGGTCCCATGAGCTCGGGGCGGACCCGGCCACCGATGTCCTCATTTTTGAGGAAGAGGATGAGAAGTACACGGTCTACCCCGAAATTTCGCGGGATGGCGAATGGCTGATCCTCCACTCGCAGTCGCGCCTCACTTCCGAGGTGCGGATCATGAAAGCCGAGGCTGGTGCCGAACAGATTCTTGTCTCAACTAGGCGCGAGGGCCTGGACTACTCGGTTGAACCTGCTGGTGACGAGCTCCTGATCGTCCACAACCTGCACCGTCAAGACTTCGAGGTTGCCACAGCACCGATCGGGACTTCCGAGCCCGAAAGCTGGCAGCCTCTCCTTGTGGCCGAACCTGGTGAAAGAGTCGAAGGCATCTCTGCCTTCGCATCTTATGCGGTGGTATCGATGCGTTCCGGTGGGCAAACCCAGTTGCGGATCATTCCCCGCAACGACGGCGCATGGAGTGGGGCATATGTGCTCCCGGGTGCTGAGCTGTCGACGATCGAACTGGCGAATAACGCGGAGTATGAGGCCGATTCCTTCGACTACAGCCTGACCTCTCTCATTCAGCCACCCTCCGTTTACTCCTACTCTGTGGTGGATGGAACGACCACGCTGCTCAAGGAGAAGGAAGTTCCGAACTATGATCGGTCCCGGTACGAGACAAGAAGGGAATGGGCGCGGGCAGAGGACGGAACACGGATTCCCCTGACCCTTGCCTACCGGAAGGGTGTCGAGCCTGATGGAACGAACCCCGGCCTGTTGTACGGGTACGGATCGTACGAGATCTCGAGCGACCCTGGGTTCGGGCCGTCGATTATTTCCCTCCTTGATCGCGGCGTTGTCTACGCCATTGCCCACATTCGTGGCGGCGGCGATATGGGGCGGGCCTGGTACGACGAGGGCAAGATGCTGAACAAGAAGAACACGTTCACGGACTTCATTGCCTGCGCTGACTTTCTGCGCGACTCCGGATGGGTCGATAAGGACCGGCTTGCCGGTGAGGGCGGGAGCGCTGGTGGCCTCCTCGTCGGTGCCGTGGCGAACATGGGAGGGGACCGTTTCCGTGCCATCCTTGCCGTTGTCCCATTCGTTGATGCGCTGACAACAATCCTCGATCCCTCGCTGCCGCTAACGGTGGGCGAATGGGAAGAGTGGGGCGACCCGTACCACGATGCGCAGGTATACGAGTACATGAAGGGCTATTCCCCGTATGAGAACGTCGAGGAGAAGGAGTACCCGGCTATCCTTGCGACCACGTCGCTGAACGACACCCGGGTCTTCTACGTTGAGCCCGCGAAGTGGATTGCAAAGCTTCAGGAAACGGCTACGAACGGTGAGGAGCGGCCGATCCTCCTCAAGACTGAGATGGTGGCGGGCCACGGAGGACGTTCGGGGCGCTACAACCTTTGGGAGGACCAGGCCCTGCGCAGAGCCTTCGTGCTCGACCAGCTCGGGGTTCGCCAGTAGCATCAGGAACTTGCCGACAGGTGCGGGGCCGAGGAGAGTAAGGGTTATGACTGTTCCCTTAAATGTCCTTGACCTCGCTCCTACGTCGACTGGCCGTACAAGGAAGCAGGCTCTCGATGATTCCCTGAGGCTTGCGCAGACTGTGGAGCAGTCCGGATACAACAGATATTGGATGGCGGAGCACCACGGCTCAGCGACGTTCATGTCCTCCGCAACGGCGCTGCTCCTCGGCAGGGCCGCAGAGCACACCTCGACAATCAGGGTGGGGTCCGGTGGAGTCATGCTCCCCAACCATGCTCCGCTTATGGTGGCCGAATATTACGGCACTCTCGCAACGATCTACGGCGACCGGGTCGACCTTGGCCTGGGCAGAGCCCCGGGAACGGACCCGGTGACGGCAGCTGAATTGCGCAGGGGCGGCTCCGATCTCAACGATTTCGCGGCCGATGTCCTTAAACTTACGAACTTCTTCTCCGGTTCCGACTCCGTTGGGGTTGATGAAGGAGTGTCCGGTGCACAGGCAACCGTTCTTGGCCTATCCGTGAGCCCATCCCGCTTCCACCGCACCGTTCGTGCCATTCCCGGCGAGGGCACAAACGTGCCACTGTGGATGCTGGGATCGTCCACGGGAGGCGCCCAGGTCGCGGCAGAGCTCGGGCTTCCTTTCTCCTTTGCCTCCCACTTTGCGCCGCAGCAGATGTCGGCAGCCCTCCAGACCTACCGCAGCCGGTTCAAGGCCGGTGCAGACACCGCCCAGGTGGAGAAGCCTACCGTCATGGCGGGAGTGAACATCATGGTTGCCGAAACTGAGCGGGAAGCCCAGTATCAGGCAACGACGCATAAGAAGATGCAGGAGCAACTACGCTTTGGTGCCACGGGCCCACTCCAGGAGCCAACCTGGGACAGGGTGGAAACCTGGAGCAATCCGGGCATTGACCCCACCCATATCATTGGCACTCCCGACACGGTTGCCCAGAAGATCAATGAGTTTGTTGAGGCTTTCTCCCTCGATGAGGTCATCGTGAGCTGCTACGCCTTTGACCCCGCGGTTCGCGAGAAGGCTCTCACCGATCTTGCCAAGGAATGGAATAACTAGGGACGTTCGGCCCTCCTACTCCGATTTCTTCCGGTCATTATGGTTTTATGACCCTTGCACCCTCTTCGCGAACCCAGCGTCCCGTCCGCGTCCGCCGACACGATCCCGCGATGCAACCCATGATTGTCATCTGGGAGGCAACACGGGCATGCCAGCTAGCCTGTCGGCACTGCCGGGCCGAGGCGGCCCCGGGGCGTAATCCTTTCGAGCTGACAACGGATGAGGCAACGAACCTCATGAAGGAGGTCCTCTCCTTTGGTAAGCCCGCCCCGATTTTCATCATTTCCGGTGGTGACTGCTTTGAGCGGGACGACCTGTTCGAGATCGCGAAGCGCGGAGTCGATATGGGACTCCATGTTGCCGTGTCCCCGTCGGGCACAAAGAAACTCAACAGGGAGTCGCTGAAGCGCCTTCAGGACGCGGGTGTCAACGTCATTTCGCTATCGCTGGATGGTGCAACGATTGAGAGCCATGACGGCTTCCGTCAGATCCCCGGAACGTACGAGAACACGATTGGTGGATGGGAGGCGGCCCGGGAGCTCGGCATGAAGGTGCAGCTGAACTCGGTTGTTGCCCGCCATAACGTCATGGAGCTTCCTGACATTGCGAAACTGGTCAAGGATCTTGGGGTCATGACCTGGTCCGGTTTCCTCCTGGTGCCCACCGGCCGCGGCGTGGACCTGGGTGCTCTCAATGCCCAGGAATGCGAGGATGTTCTGAACGTCTTCTACGACATGGGAGAAACGATTCCGGTCAAAACAACCGAGGGCCACCACTTCCGTCGGGTGTCAATCCAGCGTCACGTTCTTGCAGAGGCAGGGATCGACCCTGTCGAAGCAATGAAACTCGGTCCGCTCTACCAGGCATTGCGCGAGAAGAGTGAGTCCCTTGGCCTGCTTGATGGTGGCAGGCGCCGCAGGCCCCCGATCAACGTATCCTCCGGTAACGGCTTCGTTTTCATTAACCATGTCGGTCAGGTAACTCCGTCCGGGTTCCTCGAGGTCCCGGCAGGAAACGTTCGCGACTCCTCGATCGTTGATATCTACCGGAACTCGGAGTTGTTCACCGGGATCCGCCGCCCCGACTTCCTCGAAGGTAAGTGTGGCCGCTGCGAGTACAACACAGTTTGCGGCGGTTCGCGTTCCCGGGCCTACAATTCGACCGGCAACATTTATGCCGAAGAGCCACTGTGCGTCTACGAGCCGGGAACATTCCCGCTGGCGGACGAGGTGTCGGCCCTATTCAGGGCTAACGCGCCCCACCAGCGCTGAGAATCGAGAATTATTGAGAATCTAGATTTACAAGGATTCCCAGTAACGCGGAGAGTTACTGGCAAAGATCTGCCCGGCACTCCCCAATGATGGTTTGAAGTGCCTGGCAAATTCTTTCGTAGACGCTTGGGATACTGGGTTAGTTTTCCTCGTACAGGCTGAGGATCGCATCGGCCCAGGTACCGAAATGCTGTCGGATAGACGCACCGGAGGGGTATGTCTTGTCCTGCGTTGAGAGCCACGTCTGATATCCGGAGTAGGAGGGGTGTTTCCGCTGCTCGCTAACCCCCTGGTGGTAGAGCCGGATTGCTTCGCGGTAGTCCTCATCCGAGTAACGCAGGCCGCCGCGGCGGCGGCCGCTGGCACCCTTCAGCCCAATCGCCGTCATTGCGTTATTCCAGTAGCCGTCGAAGCGCTTCATGATGGTCTGGGACGTCGGTGGCCATGTCTGCCTGCCCCGGCCACCCGTGAGGTTCAGGTCCTTCAGTATTTCGGCTCTCAGGGCGTCGTAACGCTGGGAGGTGATCCGGCTGTCCGGGTGTGCGGCAACATATTCTTTGCCTGCGGCAACAAGACCGGCAAAGCCTGTCACCTGCTCCTCGTACAAATCCCGGGACAGGTCGGACAGGTCAAGGTCGAGCCCGGTGGCATCAGCCGGTTCAAGCTCCTTGTTGACGGCAATCATCGTGTACAGAGCCGCGTAGAGAGCATCGAGACCGAACTGTCGGCGGCGACGATCCGGCTTGCTGCCCCCGCGGAGGAGGGAAATGATGGCGGTTGTTGTTTCGGCGGCGAGGGCCGCGGCCTTATCGACTTCCATGTGGAAATCCTGGTCGGCAGCCGGGCCGCACAGGTCAGAAATGGCCCGAACGGCGGTGAAGCTGGTTCCGTAGGCCTGGCAGATCTGCGCGAGGGGCGTGGATTCCATGTCGGTCGACAGAGCTTCGGGGAAGGCTTCGCGGACTGCGTCGACGTTCTTCGCGGTGACAAAGCTATCGGAGGACAGCATGAGGCCCTGCCGAATACGGTCCTTGTTGACCTCGAGGGTCTCAAGAACTTCGGCAACCCGGGAGGAGCCTTCAAAGGCTGGTGGCTGGCCTGGGACCTGGCCGAACTCGTATCCGAATGCGGTTGCATCGGCCATGCCGTACCGATACTCGGAGCCGATGACGACGTCGCCGACATTAATGGTGGTGTGGAGGCCGCCGGCGGTTCCGGAGATGAAAACATCCCGGGTGGAGACCTGACCGAGGGCCCATGTGAGGGCACTGGCGGCAGCGGTCTGACCGATTCCGGTCTGGACGAGGAGGACACGGGGGGATGCGAGATCAAGGAACCAGGCCTTGAAGGTTGAGGGTGTATTGAGTTCCCCAACCCGATGGTTCTCGCCTGCCTTCTCAAGGAAGGGGGCTGCCTCTTCGGGCATAGCGGTCAGAATAATGGCTGCAGCAGTGCGCATGATCAGTCTTTCATCACGTTTGCCCACGAATCGCGCTCATCGAGCATGGCCTTAGCGGCCTGCTTTGCGCCCGTGAGGCTGTGGTTGGCCCCCCATCCGCACTGAACTTCGTTGGCTGCGGGAACTTCGTCGGCATCAATGAGGTCGGTGAGGGTACGGGCGACAAGGTTCCGGATCTCCTCTTCGGCGGGCTCACCCGACATGAGCAGGTAGAAGCCGGTCTGGCACCCCATGGGGGAAAAGTCGATGACGTGGTCCGAATGGTTACGCGAGAGCTCAGCAAACGTGTGCTCAATAGAATGAATGGTGTCCATTTCCAAGTGATCAACGTTCGGCTGGCAGAACCGCACATCGTATTTCGTCAGCACATCCCCGTGAGGGAGGTGCTTCACATCGGCAACGCGAATGTACGGGGCATCAACCATGCGGTGATCCAGGTTAAATGACTCGACGTTCATAGTTGGCATAAGTACTTCCTCCGTCTGGTGGCTTCATTCCACTGTAGCGGGAAACGATCTGCTTTGAGAGGGTTAAGGGCTCTTTCCTTCTTAGATTTCGCCCAGGTTAGTGAACTACCGTGAGAACATGTTACTTGCCTTCTCTGTTGCCCCCACAACCGCCCAAACCGAAGACGGATCGGTCTCCGAGGCTGTCGCCTCCGCGATCCGCATAGTCCGAGAATCCGGCCTGCCACACGAAACTACCTCGATGTTTACGACGATTGAGGGTGCCTGGGATGAGGTTATGGAAGTCGTGAAGCGAGCTACCGAGGCGGTGGCAGCAGTGTCGCCGCGAGTTTCGCTCGTCATGAAAGCCGATATTCGTCCCGGTTTCACGGGCCAGCTCACCGCCAAGGTGGACCGCGTCAACGAGCTCCTTTCATGATTCTCACAATCACCGGTGTCTGCTTCGTGTCCGACGGGAAACTCCTGACCGTCCGAAAGAAAAACACGAGTAAGTACATGCTGGTTGGCGGAAAGCTGGAGCCGGGAGAAACCCCGGTCCAGGCCGCCTCCCGAGAAATTCTCGAAGAAGTTGATCTCATGAGAACTGAAGACCAGCTGGAGCTCCTTGGCGAGTTCGACGAAGATGCGGCGAACGAACCCGGATGGAGGGTATCGTCGACCGTATTCTTGGCCGAGCCTCTCACCGAGCGCGAAGCCGCAGGCCTCACTGCCCGAGCAGAGATAGCTGAACTCAAGTGGCTGGACCTCTCGGATAATATCCCGGCAAGCCTGGCACCACTCCTCGCCAAGCATGTCGTTCCCGCACTACGAAAACGATTGACCATCGATATCGAAGGGTAGAAATCATGCGTTCGTCCCCAGCCGCCATCGTTGCCGGCCAGATCAAAGCTGAACAGGCCACGAGACCGCTATCGGTCTTCGACATGTTCCGGATCGGAATTGGGCCCTCCTCATCGCACACGGTGGGACCCATGAAGGCGGGGCACGCCTTCGCGACAGTCGCGCGCGACTGGTTGGGAGACAAGCCTGCTGAGCGCGTAACCGTTGAACTGTTCGGTTCGCTTGGCGCTACCGGCCGCGGCCACTGGACGGATCGGGCGGTCCTCCTGGGCCTTGCCGGATATCGACCGGATGCCGTAGGGATTGAAGTGGTCGACGCAATCATGGATACCGTGACAGAAACGGGACGGATTCAGCTCGGGGAAGTAGGAAGTGTTCCCTACGATCTTGAGGCCGACATGATCTACTCCCCGCGGATCCGACGGCCCTACCACGTGAACGCCCTGGAAATTACCGTGCACGCCGGTAGCGACAGCTACTCGCGCACGTACTATTCGATCGGTGGCGGGTTCATCATGGAGGACCTGTCCGATGATCCCGCGAATTCTCCCGATGTTCGGGCCATGGCATCCAGTGAATCCCAGGCAGCCCACTCCCGCCCCGCCCCACACACGTTTTCCACAGCCGACGAACTGCTCGTCCTATGCAGGGAAAACGGGAAAAGAATCTCTGACATTGTCTGGGAAAACGAGATCGCTGCCCGATCGGAGGGCGATGTTCTCCAGTACATCTCCGACATTGCTGCCGCCATGGCGGACTGCATCAAGGCAGGTGTCTCCACCGAAGGCACGCTACCGGGCGGGCTCGGTGTGCGCAGGAGAGCGCCCAGCCTTTATCGGGAGCTGTCCGAAACGACCAAGGCGGACTCCATGTCGGGAATTGACTGGGTGAACCTGTGGGCGCTCGCGGTTAATGAAGAGAACGCCTCCGGCCATCGGGTTGTCACGGCTCCCACAAACGGTGCGGCAGGGATCGTACCTGCGGTTTTCACGTACTACTGCCAGGAGGTGGAAGATGCGAGTGAGGAGGGGCAGCGCCGCTACTTTCTTGCCGCCACCGCTATCGGGGCCCTGATCAAAACCAATGCGTCGATTGCCGGTGCCGAGGTTGGCTGCCAGGGCGAAGTTGGGTCGGCGAGCGCCATGGCGGCGGCCGGACTGGCGGAAGCCCTGGGCGGCACTCCCGAGCAGGTGGAGAATGCCGCTGAGATCGCCATGGAGCACAACCTGGGGCTCACGTGCGATCCGGTGGGAGGGCTTGTCCAGATCCCCTGCATTGAACGCAACGCCATCGGTGCCGTGAAAGCAATTAATGCCGCGCGGCTTGCCCTGTGGGGTGATGGTCAGCACACCGTTTCGTTTGACACCGTTATAGAAACGATGAGGCAAACGGGCGCTGACATGCATTCGAAGTATAAGGAAACATCTGAGGGTGGTCTCGCGGTCAACGTCGTCGAGTGCTGATTTGTGACGTAATTGTGTCCCAAATCGTGTGATTTGGGACGGGTAGTCGATACGTTAATACCATGACTTCTGCGTCTTTTTTCCACGGCAATCACGTGCATCATGCGCCGGTTCCGCGGAAGCTAAGCGATCGCGCAACCCTCATCTGGGGAATCATTTGGACGATTGTCGCCGTCGCGACTATTGGCGTCGCCTGGAGTTTCGGCGACATGAGGTGGGACCCGCTGTGGATTGTTGTCACCGTCACCGGCATAGCCCTGTCCGCCACCCTGGGTGGGGCGGTTTCTAGGCTCGATGCGACGCTGATCTTCAGCATCTCTCCTGCCAGTCTCATCGTGCTCTACATGGGAACGGACCTGGGAACGGCAATAGCGCTGTGGGGAATTGCCAACGTTGCCGCCCTCTTTGTGCGGGTCCGCCTCATCTGGGACGTTATGGAGTATCTGTGCTACCAGCTTGGCAGTGCCTTTGTCGCTCTTTCGGCCGTGGAATGGCTTGCTGGTGAGTACGGGTGGCGCGAGTACTACACGGCGGTAGCGCTCGTCATCTACCTTGTCACCCGATTAATAATCTCGACGGTTCGGTTGAGCGTGGTCACCCCGATTACCGTGCGGCAGGGACTGGCAGCACTCATACCGATTCGTCTTGCCCTGACCATTTTTGGTATTCCGCTCCTTGCCGTGGTCAGTCGCTATCTCCAGGTTTATATTGCGGAGCGAAGCAATGCCTTCGGTCCCTACTGGGCGGGAACATACGTCACGCTCGCCACGGGCCTTATCGCCTTCGTTCTCGCCACGATGTGGACAATTAGGGTTATCAATAACCAACTCACGGGTGTTCACGATGCCGCGATCAGCCTGCCCTGGTTCGAAGATAGGCCGATTTCGGATTCGGCGCTCCAGTACGTGAAAAGGGCACTGCCCAACTACGAGATTGAGTTCCGTGACGAAGCTGGCAGGAACATTAACGAGATTTCATCTCCCATGGCCAACGGTCACCTCATTGCCCGCCGCGGCAATAACCAGGCACCGTTGCTGGAAGCGGATCAGCTGGTTCTCGACTCGATCGCCCATATTGGCGACACGATGGTGACCGTGCGGAGCGATCACGAAAAGTTGTACCGGCAGGCACGCACCGACACGATTACGAAACTTCCAAACTATCGAGCATTCATGAACGGCCTGGAAATAACCGCGCAGGAAGCAACACGGGGTTTTGCGGTTGTCTATATCGACCTTGATGGCTTCAAGAAAGTGAATGACCGGTATGGGCACGAGGCCGGCAATATCTTCCTCAAGACGGTCGGTGAGAGGCTCCGCAACCAGTTAGAAGCAGATGAGTTTGTTGCGCGGCTCGGTGGCGATGAGTTCGGCCTCATCCTCCTGCGGCTTAAGGATAAGCAGGCGGGCCACGAACGAATGAAAGTAATCCTCCCCGCGGTCGCAGATCACGTCAAGGTTGGATCTCTGTGGATCCCGGTGAGGCTTTCTTACGGTCTGTCTTTCTCCCTTCCAGGAACCACGGAAGCCCGTCACCTTATTGAAGAAGCAGACTACCGAATGTACGAGGGAAGGAAGGGCCGTAGAAACGGGAATGATCGTTCGGAACTGATGGAAATAGGCGCGATTAGGCAAGTGATTAAGCAGGCGAGCCTGCCATTTGCGTACCAGCCGATCATCGATGCTGAAACGGGAAAGATTGTCAGCCTTGAGGCCCTGATTCGCCCGGGTGTCTCCGAGCTGGCAGGGAGCACAGCCGAACAGATTGCCGAACGTGCACGGTTCGAAGGGCAGTTAACCGAACTCAGTATCTACCTCCTGAGAACATCCCTGGCCGATATGAGGCGGTTCCAGCAGGTCGTTCCCGAACTCAATAGTCTTCACATCAACATCGATGTGGAGCAGATTGCCGATGACGAGTTCATTGGGGCACTCCAGAGCGAATGGGAAGGCGCCGGTATTGAACTCACGCTGGAACTCGTTGAGAACTCGCTTGGCAAACGTTACGACCGGGTGACAACCCGGCTGCAACGCATGATTGAAACGCCCTTCCTCCACGTCGCACTAGACGACTTTGGAACGTCCGGGTGCACCCTCGAATCCGTTATTCACTTCCCCTTCGATATCCTGAAAATTGATCGCTCAATATCCGCCGACCTGGGCACGAACAAGAGCGACATCGTCATCGACATGATTGTTGAGCTCGGCCAAGCAACCGGTGCCGCGGTGATCTTTGAAGGCGTGGAGAACGATGATGTCTACAAGTATTTGCGGGGTAGCGGGGTGCGGTTCATGCAGGGGTACAGGTTCGCCAAGCCACTGTTGGCTGATGAACTTGTTGACAGGTTCGTGAAGCACGGGCTGGATGCCGTGGTTGACGAACCCGTCAGTGAAGCCAGTAAGTGACCGCGGCCAACCGCGGCTCCCCAAAGCCCTATCCGGCCGGCGCCTGATTGCTACTCCTCGTATTCTTCCTCGAGGATCTGTTCAATTTCGTCCTGGCTAAGTGCCCGCCACGGTGAGGATCCGGGATCTGCCTGGCCGGAAGCCGGGTTCTCCCCGACAGTCCACCACTGTGCCTCGTAGGCGACAGTATCGAAGATGACGCGGTCACCCCGGCGGTACTCCAGCTCTGGATCCCATGTCGCGTAATGACCCTCGGGAAGCTCAAGCAACGGAAGGGGCGACTCGCCAGGGAGAACGGGGCCAATGAGCTGCCATGGATTATCGGCGGCACTGAGAGCCGGATCGTCGGGTTGGATCGCCGAGTTCCACCACTGCGACACGTAAACGTTCTGCCGCCATACCACCCGTGACTCAGCCGGGTAGGAGGACGTGGCACTCCATATCGGGTACGGACTGGTCTCCGGATCGTCAACGATATCTTCGGGACGCAGGCTATCCGTGTCCTCCGCAACTGTGCTTGCCGGTGAACCCGTGAAGCCATTCCCGAGAATCCCTGCGAAGGTCTTGGCGCCCTGGTCGATGCCGCTGCAGGAGTCGGACATGATGTGACCATCGGCGTAGGCATCGGCGCACGTACGGTCCCGGTTCGCTGACCACAGCGACATCCGGCCCAGCCCCACATCGCCAGCAAAATTGCGAAGCACGCGAGCATCATCGAGCGTGAAAATGTCGGAGGCAACATTGTTTTGTCCGATCATTGGGGTTGCCCCAATCTTCCGCCATGCTGTGTGAGTGCCGAGGGGTTGCCCATCGTCGGCGTAGATTGCCATGACCTGTCGGTGGGTGGCTTCCAAGGAATCGATGACCTGCTGGCCCATGTCCTGGGCGGACAGCTCCGAAGAGTAGTTCATCGTCATGGCGTTGACGCCCGCGATATCCACCCCTGCGTGGAGGAACTCCTTCACAACGGCGACGCCGTCGGCGGTCAGACCCTCCGGGCCTACCGGCAGGGTGAGCCATACCGGCATCCACTCCTCCCCGTACTCCTCTTGAAGGGTGGCGATAGCTTCCACACGGCGCTCGCGGGAGACAGTATCGGTGAGGGCCGGACCTTCGATATCCAGATCGAGAGCGGCCGGTTCGTAACGGTCGATAATGGCCCGGTACTGGTCGACGAGATCGTCGGTGTCCTCGCAGGCAAGGGCAAGTTCCGAGTTGGCTTCCCCGCCCAGTGAGATGACGATGGAGCCGCCGCCCTGCTGGAGGCGGGCAATGCGGCGATCAAGATCGAGGGACCTGTGGGCTTCTTCGAGCGAGTAGTAGCCACCCCAGCTTGCCTCGCACGTCGCCTCATCCGCCGCCACGATAAAGCTGAGAATGACATCCTGTTCATGGTCGGAGACAGGTTGCTCAAACGCGTAGGACGGCGATGCTGTGACGTCAACGTAGGTAGCGAACCACGGTTCGCTATCGCTTGCGGTACGGGAATCCTGCCAGGAGTTGAAGCCCGTGATGCCGCCAACCCCGACGGCAACGAGGACGACAATCAGAAAGGCGAGACGAGCGAGGGAGAGCTTGCGCCCGGGAAAACGCTTCGACATGGTCCTACCTCGGGGTGATCCTGCGGCGCAGGTCGTTCTTACGCTTCACGTCTGGGCCCAACCTGCGGTCACCGTCGTAAAGAATCCGTTCCCACTCGACGGGCTCTGAAGCGCCTTTGGCGCGGCGGGCCGCCCGCTCCTCTTCTTCCTTCTTCTTCAGCTGCCGGCGGGAGGGAACGTCCGGGACGTAGAGCCAGTTCACGACACCGAGAACCATGTCGACAAGGGAAGCGCGGATGCCAATGTAGGCGATGATCGCGTATGTACATAGGATCGCGTTCGTTGCGGCAAAGATTGCGTTTCCCCAGTTCTCGGCCTGATAGTCGCGAATAAAGGTGAGGACGGAGAAGCCGACGATGACGTAGGGAATGAAAACATAGATTCCAGGGGCGGCAGTGCGGTCCTGCACCTTCGGAGTACGCGCGAACGGGATCTTCGTGTTTGTCAGTGCCTGCTGGATTGATTTCACGACACCGGCGATGTTGACCGCGAGAAGCACCAGGTTGAAGCCGTAGATCCGGAAAATGTCGGTACGTCTGTGTCCGGAATACTTCAGGTCGGACGCCATGCACAGGAAGTAGGGTGCGGCGGCAAGGATCACCCAGGGGCTGAGCAACCTGCTGTCGTACGGGTAGCCCAGGAGGAACACGAGACCGGCGCTGGCCCACGCGATCGATGCCATGTAGTTGATGCGGAGCCAGATCTCTCGGTGCAGGACCCGGTCGCGCCGGTATCGGCGTTCGCGCAACTGCCGTGCAAACTTGGGGAGGATGAGAAGGCCGCCGTTGGCCCAGCGCCTGCGCTGAACGATAAGGGAACCGAAATCGGGTGGCGTCGCCGAGTAGCTGAGCCGCTCCGGATAGTTCAACAGAGTCCACCCGTGAGTGCCGAGGTCAATACTTGACTCGGTGTCCTCAATAACCGTGCGGTCCTGAACATAGGTGCGGATCTCGAAGCCACCCACGGTCTGCTTCTCGACAATGTCCTCGAGAGCATCCCGTCGGATCACCGCATTCGCACCCACCCAGAACGTGGCGTTGTAGTAGCTCATGCCCTGGTGAAGGTTGTGTTGCAAGTCTGTTGTCGCCCCCGCCATGCGCTCAATGCGGGACGGCGCGCCACGGTACGAAGAGTACGGGGTTTGGATAACGGCAATGCGTTCGTTGCCGGGCTCCTCCAGGACGTGAACGAGACGCACGCAGTAGTCCCGGAGCAGCATGGAGTCGGCGTCGAGCGTCAGCAGGTATTTGGTCCACGGAATATCAAGATCGCATTCTGAGTGGGCACCGACCTCGGTAAGGACCTGACCGCTAGGTGTTTTCTCAATCCGCCACCGTTTTCCCATGATCCCGATATAGGAGTTGAGGTTCATTGCCTTGTTCACCTCGTGCGAGAGGGAATCGTAGGCCTTCCGTTCGAATACCATGATTTCGGCTGAGAAGATCCGCACCAGGCGGTTGTGCAACTGAAGGAGCCTGGTCGGAGTGGGAGACTGCTGTTGATCCAGCGCACCATCCAGCGCGATTTTCGTGAGCTTCAGGTCGCCAGCGAGCCCGCGTAGGACCCGCTCAACAAAGAACGCATCGGTGTGGTCAACAAGCGGATGCTCACACGCCATGGTTTCCAGCCATTCGGAGGCGTAGCCGTAGTCCGCGGCAACCAGGGACAGAATGTCGCGAGGTGCGGTCTCGGCACCCTCGAGTTCGTCGTGAACGACGGCGGAAGTGTGTTCGAGCCGGCTCCGGGGCTCGTCCAGTGCGGCTGCGATCCGTGCCGGCAGGTCCCTGGCCGCGTTGAGCTGGGCAATATCGTCAGGGTTTGTGGGATTCGGTGGGTCGTCAATGAGTAAAACAATCCGCTTGCTTGGGAACTCCTGGAGCGCAGCCGACCATACAGTCTTGGCAATAACGTCTAGTTCCTCCTTGTAGGAAGGAATGAGGACCGTGATGTCGTGGCCGTCGGCCCCGTCGTAATGTTGGTCTAGGGGGCCGCGTGGTGTCCGGATGTGGTCCCGAAAGCGATAGAGGGCGCCCTGCCGTGCGAGGAGATACATCAGCGCCGAGAAGGTCAGTGCGGTGACAACAGCAACGTAGGAGACCGCTTCGAGAACGTAGCGGAGCGACCCGGGATCGCCCTCGATAAACTCCCTCATAATCGTCGTGATGACGTACATGAACCAGGCAAAAATGGTGACGATAATGGCGATTCGCCCGACAACAATCTTCCGCAGGGATGGGACCGGATGCTTGATTGACATGGGCGCCGTCGCACGTTCGGCGCCCCATTGCCGTTTCGGATTCTTTGCTGTCTTGTCGGCCATAACTCCACCTGACTAAGTGCCCTGCACGAAAGAAGACGCTCCGTTCACCAGCGGTGACCAAGACAACCGCAGGGAAGCCAACGATAAGATAACACAGTAAACGCCAGAAGAAGAGGGTTATTTTTACCACATGCAACTAATTGTAAAAACTTCTGACAGCGGGCCAGATGAGGAGTATTCTGCTCTCCTGTTTCCACCAACAGGCTCATCTTGCTCGACCGGAACGTTCTCTTGACCCACTGCAATAATGAGGGCCTTTTGGCATGAATAAGCGCGCCATGAGATTGTTGGTCGCCGATTGTCGCATTTCTGCAGGCCCCGGGAGTTGTCGTGGAAATGAGTGGAGGCCCCTTCGCAAGAAGAGGCCTCCGGATGGTTGTATGAATTAGGAACGCTCGTTGCGCGGGATCCAGGTGTTCTCGACGTCGCCCGTGTAGATCTGGCGGGGACGGTAGATACGGGACTTGGGATCCTCGTGGACTTCCTTCCAGTTCGCAATCCAGCCGGGCATGCGGCCGATGGCAAACATAACGGTAAACATGTCCAGCGGGATGCCGATGGCGCGCAGGATGATGCCGGAGTAGAAGTCGACGTTCGGGTAGAGCTTGCGCTCCACGAAGTAGTCGTCCGTGAGAGCAACCTCTTCGAGCTTGAGAGCAACATCGAGAAGCGGGTCGTCGATGTTCATCTTCTCGAGCATGTCGAAGGCGGCACCCTTGAGGATCGTGGCTCGGGGGTCGAAGTTCTTGTAGACGCGGTGACCGAAGCCCATGAGCTTACGGCCGGTCTCCTTGTCCTTGACCTCGTCCATGAAGACAGCCGGGTCGAGACCCTCGTCGTAGATTTTCTGGAGCATCTCGATCACGGCAACGTTTGCGCCGCCGTGTAGCGGGCCCCAGAGGGCGGAGATGCCGGCGGAAGCCGAAGCGAACAGGTTTGCCTTCGAGGACGCAACCATGCGGACCGTGGAGGTTGAGCAGTTCTGCTCGTGGTCTGCGTGGAGCACCAGGAACATGTTGAGCGCACGAACCACCTCGGGGGTGGGCTCGTAGTCGTGGTAGGGAGTGGAGAACATCATGTGGAGGAAGTTCTCGACGTACTTGAGGTCGGGGCGCGGGTAAACGATCGGTTCGCCAACAGTTGTCTTGTACGACGCGGCGGCAATCGTGCGGACCTTCGACATGAGAGTGGCGGCAGCGTTAAAGACGTCGCTCTCATCGGCCGGGTGCATGACGTGCGGGTCGTATGCGGTCAGCGAGTTCACCATGGCGGAGAGGACCGCCATCGGCTGGCCGTTGGAGCCGTAGCCGTCGAAGTGCTTCATCATCGACTGGTGCAAGGGAGCATTGTCGGCGAGTGCTTGGGCGTAGTTGTCACGCTCGTCCTGCTTGGGCAACTTGCCGAAGATCACGAGATAGGCGGCTTCGATGAAGCTGGAATTCTCGGCGATCTGCTCGATCGGGTATCCGCGATAGCGGAGGATGCCCTGCTCGCCATCGATAAAGGTAACGTCCGACTGGCAGGAACCGGTGTTTCCGTAGCCGTCGTCGAGGGTGATGTGCCCGGTGGTGGATCGCAGGGAGCTGATGTCAATGCCCTTTTCGCCCATCGATCCGGTAATGACTGGAAGGTCGTATTCCTTGCCGTCGAGAATGAGCTTTGCAGTCTCGCTCATGAACTCTCCTTATAAATTGTTCCTGCTGTACCGCCAGTGGTTACGCAGGCGCGGATGATCGTAGTTGTGGAATCTCCACGATCAGAATAGCAAGTGTGCCTCGGCTCACCCACATCCCTGAGGTAACGTTTGACTTACGGTACCAACCACGGAGGAAAAATGACCTGGACCGAGATCCTATGCATCCTTCTCGTGCCGACCGGTTTCGGCCTGTTTGCTATCGGATATTTTCAGCGTAATGGAAAGGTCCCGAGAAACTCGATCTTCGGGACGAAGACTAGGGCAACAACAGCATCCGACCTCGCCTGGATTGCCGGGAATGTTGCGGCCTCTCCCTACTCCTACATGCAAGGAACCCTCTGCATTGTCGGCGGGCTCATCGGATTTGTTCTTTACTCGCCGGACTCTCCATTTGCCATGTTTACCATCGGCGCAGTCGTCACACTCATTCTCGTTATTGCCGGTTTTCAGGTGGCCCGTGCCACCTCCGCAGCAGAACACGCCGACGGCAAAAACACGCCGTAAGAATGTGATGTAAACAACGTAAATCCTGGCAGGGTTGCCAACTTATCCACAGCTGTGGATAAAGGCTGGGGAAACTTGTCCACACGCCTGTGGATAAGGGCTGTGGATGAAGAATGGATCAATTTCTGTCCGGGCTGAGCGCGAGAATTCAAGGGAGCGAACTGACGGAGACTTTGCTCTCGGTGGAAATAATGAACAGTTCCGGAATGGTCGCGGTGGAGTTATCCACCGCCCGTTCCCAGGGATCCACAGGGTTTCCACCGATGCGTCCACAAAATCGTCCGGAAGTTTCCCACAAAACACACCATCTAGTGGTGCTGGAAAGAATCGGCACAAGGTGTAGTGTCGAAGTTCGAAGCGCGTTACGGCGCCGAATCGATCTTTGACCGGGTCGATGCCGGGACGCTCTGAAACAACGAATTACCGGGAAAAGGGGAGAGCACCATGACCATCACCGTCTACACGAAGCCAGCCTGCGTGCAGTGCAATGCGACCACGCGAGCTCTGAATAAGGCTGGTCTGGCCTACGACACCGTTGACCTTACGGAGGACGCGGAGGCGCTCGAGGCGGTCAAGGCCCTGGGTTACCAGCAGGCCCCCGTGGTGATGGCAGGAGGCGACCACTGGGCCGGCTTCCGTCCCGACAAGATCAAGGCGCTCGCAGCTGCCAATGTTGACGCAACGGTAACGGCCTAACCAAACCAGGACGCAGCGGGCGGCTTTGCCGTCCGCTCTCCGCGGTATCGAGGGGAGGAAGCAGTGGCAAAGATCGTCTATTTCTCATCGGTCACCAACAACACCGCCCGCTTCGTCAAGAAGTTGGGGATGGAGGCGGAGCGGATCCCGCTTCGTCGGACAGATCCGGACCTCATCGTCGATGACGAGTACGTCCTGATTGTGCCGACGTACGGTGGCGGTAATAACCGCGGCGCCGTCCCCAAGCAGGTCATCAAGTTTCTTAACAACGAGCACAACCGAAGCCTCATCAGAGGAGTGGTGTCCGCGGGGAACACCAACTTCGGGAAGGCATACTGCCTAGCCGGGGAAATCATCTCGGCTAAGTGCAAGGTCCCCCACATGTACAAGTTCGAACTCCTCGGCACGACTGATGACGTTGCCAAGGTGAAGCAAGGATTGGAAGAGTTTTGGGAACAACTCTCACAGATACGGGCCTAGAGACGCTCTCGCCGAAGGTCGATTACCATTCGCTCAACGCGCAGCTCAACCTTTACGACGCTGACGGCAACATTCAGTTTGACGCTGACCGTCAGGCAGCGCGACAGTATTTCCTCCAGCACGTCAACCAGAACACGGTGTTCTTCCATTCGCTGAAGGAAAAGCTCGACTATCTCGTCGAAGAGGGTTACTACGAGAAGGATGTGCTTGATCAGTACAACTTCGAGTTCATTAAGTCCGCTTTCAAGCGCGCCTACGCGGCGAAGTTCCGCTTCTCAACCTTCCTCGGCGCATACAAGTACTACACCTCGTACACGCTGAAGACCTTCGACGGTAAGCGTTACCTCGAGCGCTTCGAGGACCGCGTCGTCATGGTTGCGCTTCTCCTCGCGCGTGGCAAGGAAGGGGCCGTCTACTCGATCATCGACGAGATCGTCTCGGGCCGCTTCCAGCCGGCCACCCCGACCTTCCTCAATGCCGGTAAGGCGCAGCGCGGCGAGCTGGTCTCCTGCTTCCTCCTGCGCATCGAGGACAACATGGAGTCGATCTCCCGCGCGATCAACTCCTCGCTTCAGCTGTCCAAGCGTGGCGGCGGCGTGGCACTCAATCTCACGAACCTCCGCGAGCAGGGCGCCCCGATCAAGAAGATCCAGAACCAGTCCTCCGGCGTTATCCCGGTTATGAAGCTGCTGGAAGACTCCTTCTCCTACGCGAACCAGCTCGGAGCGCGCCAGGGTGCAGGCGCTGTCTACCTCAACGCCCACCATCCCGACATCATGCGTTTCCTCGACACGAAGCGCGAGAACGCCGATGAGAAGATCAGGATCAAGACCCTGTCGCTCGGCGTTGTCATTCCCGACATCACCTTTGAGCTCGCCAAGCGAAACGAGTCGATGTACCTGTTCTCCCCGTACGACGTGGAGCGCATTTACGGCAAGCCGTTCTCCGACATCTCCGTCACGGAGAAGTACGAGGAAATGGTTAACGACGGACGCATCCGCAAGACGAAGATCAACGCCCGCCAGTTCTTCCAGACGATCGCCGAGATTCAGTTCGAGTCTGGCTACCCCTACATTGTCTTCGAAGACACGGTGAACAAGGCGAACCCGATTGACGGACGCATCTCCATGTCGAACCTCTGCTCGGAGATTCTCCAGGTTTCCGAGCCCTCAACCTACAACGCTGATCTCTCCTACGACGAGATCGGCAAGGATATTTCCTGCAACCTCGGCTCGCTCAACATCGCGAAGACCATGGACTCCCCGGACTTTGGCAAGACCATCGGCACTGCGATCCGTGCACTGACCGCGGTTTCCGAGACGTCGGATATTCGCTCGGTTCCGTCGATCGAGAAGGGTAACCGCCTGTCCCGCGCGATCGGCCTCGGCCAGATGAACCTCCACGGCTACCTGGGCCGTGAGCGGATCCACTACGGTTCGGAAGAAGCCCTCGACTTCACGAACATGTACTTCTACACGGTGCTGTTCCACGCGCTCACGGAGTCGAACAAGCTCGCAATCGAGAACGGTGAAGCGTTCTACAACTTCGAGAAGTCGGACTACGCTTCGGGCAAGTTCTTCGACAAGTACATCGAAAAGGAATGGGTGCCGGAAACCGACCGGGTCAAGGAGCTTTTCAGTAATATCCACATCCCCACGCAGGAGGATTGGAAGGCTCTGAAGGCCTCCGTCATGGAGCACGGTATCTACAACCAGAACCTCCAGGCGGTTCCCCCGACCGGTTCGATCTCCTACATCAACCACGCGACCTCGTCGATCCACCCGATCGTCTCCAAGATCGAGATCCGCAAGGAAGGGAAGATCGGCCGCGTCTACTACCCGGCTCCGTACATGACGAACGACAACCTTGAGTACTACAAGGACGCGTACGAGATCGGACCCGAGAAGATCATCGACACCTACGCGGTCGCCACGCAACACGTCGACCAGGGCCTGTCGTTGACCCTGTTCTACCCGGACACCGTAACCACCCGTGACGTTAACAAGAACTACATCTACGCATGGAGGAAGGGCATCAAAACCCTCTACTACATGCGAATCCGCCAGGCTGCCCTCGAGGGCACCGAGGTTGAGGGCTGCGTCTCCTGCATGCTCTAGACCGGTAATCGGATAGATAGCCAAAGCAAGGCTCGGGGCCCGTCCGTAACGGATTGGGCCCCGAGCCTTGCTCTACGAGAAATACTTGGACTACTAGTCAGTTGCGATGTCGGCAACGATGGCACCAAGAAGCTCAACGGCATCCGTTGGCGTCACCTCAACCTTGAGCTCGCGACTACCGCCCGAGATGGCAATGGTGGCATGAGCGAAAGCGCCCTTGTCGATCACAACCGGCATGGGAGTCTTGAGGCCAAACGGGGAAATGCCGCCAATCACGGAACCCGAGAACTCTTCGGCCTGGTCAGGGGGAACCATTGTTGCTTTCTTCTTATCGATGGCATTCGCAAGGTTCTTGAGAGAGATCTTCCTCGTGACCGGGATCAGTCCCATGACCAGGGTTCCCTGGGCAGAAGCCATGAGGGACTTGTAGACGCGTTCCCCCGGCATTCCTATTTGTTCGGCGAAGTAGGTGCCGATATCAATGGAGGAGAAGTCGACCCCGTCGACCTCGGTTTCGTACTGGCGGAACGGCTTTCCGGATGCTTGCAGGAACGAGATCGCTGATGTGGTCATGCAACAATGGTCCACGCAACCAGATGCAATGTCGAGCGCAAAGGCGGAAATGGAATCGCACACGGGATCGTTCAATGTCCGCAGAATGCTCGACGGAGAGCTCTATATCTTCGATGAACACAATGAAGCGCTCCAGGGCAAAGCCCAGGATCTGGTCCGGGAATTCAATGCCTGTGCAGACCCGGGGTGGAGCGATGAGATCCTCACAGAGCTCCTTGGGAGCCGCGGAGAGTCGTGCACGATGATGCCGACAATTGGCTTCGATTACGGCTGGAACACGTTTGTGGGTGAGAACTTCTATGCCAACATGGGGCTCATCGTTCTTGATGTTGTCCCTGTGACCATTGGGGGCAACTGCTTCTTCGGATCGTGAGTTACGCTGGCGACCGCCAGTCACCCCATTGCCCCCGGCCCGCGTACCGAAGGTTTGGAATATGGGAAGTCGATAACGATCGGCAACAACGTTTGGCTTGGCGCCCAGGTTGTCGTCAACCCGGGTGTCACGATCGGCGACAACGCGGTCATTGGCTCCTCTTCCGTGGTCACGAAGGACATTACCGCGGGCGTGGTTGCGGCCGGTAACCCCTGCCGGGTTATCCGGACGATTGAGCCCGCTGAGGTCAAAGCCTGGGAGGAGAAAGTTGAGGATTACCGGAAGGCTCGGGGATGATCCGAGCGGACTTCTGCGAGACGCGGTATAGCAGCCATTCGAGCGGGCCCCTGCCGATGAAGAACTTCCACAGACTGCACACGATCATTGTTGCCAGCAGGTGCCAGAGTAGCGGCGCCATTGACTCTGGGAACACGAGAGCCGGGATGGCCCAGACGGCAACGATGTGGGTGGAGTAGGCGGTCAGCGACATGGCACCAACCGCGCCAATTGGGTAGAGCAGCTTCCCGAGGAACGGGCCGCCGAGTAGAAGGATTCCGATGATGGCGATGGCGGTCCCTCCCGAACCAATGGCCTCGAGGATCGTTCCCGAATGAGGTTCGGCATGGAGGTAGTCGGTGACTTGCGGGAACGTGACGTCGGGATACCAGTCGGGCCCCATGCCATCAGTTTGCCAACCATCGGTCCAGGCCCCCGTATAGCCGCCGTCGTCAATGTACTTCCAAGACTCTTCCGTGCTGTCGGACAGCAGGAAGGCCATGCCATATCCGACGATCGCAAGCGACAGCCCGATCGGAGTGAGCGTCATCGGTACAGAACGTCGCGTGATGTCGAGACGCCCGATCCCAAGCCCGGCAAGGACAAAACCCATATAGATAACACCGACATATGTTCCGGTCAGCATCGTGTCGAGAATGAAATCCGACGCATCGCCCATGGTGTCCATACCGGCCTTTTGGAAGAAGACCGGTAGGTAGATGGCGATAAGTGGGCCGATTACCCAACTGAGTCCCGCGGCGATAAAGAGTCGGCTCGGCCGCCACCGCAGGAATGGGATCGCGAGAATAAACCACACCGCATAGTAGGCGAGGATCAGGGCCACGATGTCGTTCATGAGGGCGAGGACGCCCGAGATGACGAGGAGGAGTGCGGCCCTTGTGAAGATCCGGATCTTTGCCTGCAGGAACTCCACGCCCGTGTACGGGACGTTCCTGCCCGTGATGATGGCGAGTGAGACCCCAGCAAGCATGGCAAAGAGAATGGATGACCGACCATCCGGTACCGCCATGAGCCAGCCCATGATGCCCTCGCGTTCGGGGCCGACGTGGGCGGCGATCATGCCGAGGACAGCGAGGCCCCGAGCAATGTCGAAAGCGGCGATGCGGCCAGAGTACCGAAGTGAGGGATGTTGGGTCACGCATCAACCTTAGGTGGGGGAAGGCTCCGAATGATGTTTGGAAGTTAAGCGGTGGACGAAGAGTAGTGGGGACTGCTCCCCGAGCGGCCACCTCAGGGGTTTCCCCGATCTTTCCCCCAAGCCCTGCCCGTACAGTAGTGCTGTGCCGTCAGTGGCGCCTACAGTATTGGCGTATCGGCGAAAGGCCAAGAATGATTACGATAGAAAACCTCACGAAGAGGTATGGGAAGAAAACGGCGACAGACCACCTGTCGTTCACGGTCCCTTCCGGCCAAGTCACCGGATTCCTCGGGCCCAACGGTTCCGGAAAGTCCACAACTATGCGATGCATTGTTGGACTCGACAACCCAACCGAAGGACACGCGCTTATCAAGGGTGTTCCGTACTCTCAGCTACGCAGTCCCATGACGGCGGTGGGTGCATTGCTTGATGCGAAAGCGTTCCACCCCGCCCGTACAGCGCGCCAGCACCTCAACGTCGTGGCAGCCACCCACGGATTCGGTAAGAAGCGAGTTGACGAGCTTCTTGAGATGACAGGAATCGCTGAGGTCGCAAACAAGAAGGTTAAGGGCTTTTCCCTCGGTATGGGCCAGCGCCTCGGCATTGCCACCGCACTGCTTGGCAGCCCCGAATACCTGCTCCTTGATGAACCGGTTAACGGGCTTGACCCGGACGGTGTGCGCTGGGTCCGTGATCTCGTGAAGAACCATGCCCAGATCGGTGGCACGGTTCTCATCTCCTCTCACCTCATGTCGGAGATGGCGATGACGGCAACGAACCTTGTTGTTATCGGCAACGGCCGCCTCATCGCATCCGGTCCGATCAAGCAGTTCACGGAATCCGCCGGTCATTCCACCGTTCGCGTCGCGGGGCCCGATCTTGCAGCTATCGGTGAGTCCCTGGCACAAATGCAGCCGCGTCACGACCGCATTGACGATCGCGACGTTCTCCTCGTCTCCGGTGTTCCCGCCTCCCAGGTGGGCCACGCCCTGCACCAGGCGGGGCTCGAAATCCACGAACTCACCACAATCCACTCCTCTCTTGAGGACGTGTTTATGGAACTTACCGGTGAATCGGTCGAGTTCCGGGCAGGAGGAAACCGATGAGCGTCATCATGGATCCCCAGACCTACCGTCCCACCTTCGGCAGGCTTCTCAAGTCCGAGTTCCGCAAGTTCACGAGCCTGCGGTCTACGTGGATCATCACCATCGTGGCGGCGGTCTTGTACCTCCTGATCGCATTCATGGTTGCCCAGTCCATGAAGTCGTACAGCGAATACATGAGCTTCGAAGAAGCCGAACTGCTCGGCAGCTCCTACATGGTGACTGGCGTTTTCCAGTTCATGCTGCTGTTCGGAATCTCGTTTGGCACGATCGTCATGACCAATGAGTACTCCCACAACACGATCCAAACGTCCCTCCTAGCATCGCGCTCGCGGATGGCGTTCTACGCCTCAAAGCTCGTGGTTCTTGCGCTCTTCTGGGGTGCGGTTGTCATCGTGACCATGGTGCTCTCCACCCTTCTCATTCAGGCGACGATTGGCAGTATGGGCGTGTCATTGCCAATGGGTGATCTCGCCTTCTGGCTGTCAATCTTCTGCTGCGTCCTGGTGCTCATCATGGGAGCGCTCATGTCCGCAGGAGTTGGTGCCCTGCTCCGATCGACGGTCGGAACGATTACCTTGATGTTCGGTCTCGTGCTGATCCTGCCTGTCCTTGAGATCATTCCGCTCGACTTCATTGATGACCTTCGTCCGTACTTCCCGATCAACGTCATGACGGCAGCGGTGGTACCGAGGGAAGAAGGCATCCTGTCAACCTTCGTTGTCTCAGAGAACTCTCTCGACGCGAATGTTGCGCTACTGGTTCTCGCGATCTACACGGCGCTCTTCATTGCTGCCGGTGCTCTATCCCTCAAGAAGAGAGATGCATAGCTAGTAAGTAGCCCACGTGAGACGACATGTCTGGGGCAACGAACACTGCATCTGTAGCTAGAGAGAGGCCCTCCGCACGCTTATCTGCGCGGAGGGCCTCTCGTTTCCTTGACGATTTCGAGCATCGCTTTGCCGACTATCGACTTCGCCGTGAATGCCGCCAAGTTGCACAGGATTAGTTACCCGGACAGTGGCGGTATGTGGAGGGTCGTCAGTTGATTGCTGAAGCGAGATCGTTGAGGGACTGCTCAAGTTCCTCGGCGGAAACCGCCGGAAGGTGCGCAAGGATTTCTGCGTTGTCGACGGCGGACCAGTTGTAGGTCAGCGTGACCTCGGTCGTTTCCGCATCAATAGGCTTGAGGGTGTAGAGCCATTCCCATCCGCCCGGGCTGTCGGCCTCCTGGGCAAGAGCGGGCTTCCAGCCGATCATCTTGCCGTCATCGAATGCCGTGACGTGATTGTTTGTCTGGTACTCATTGCCGGTACGTCCCACCATGTTCATGAGGAACGTGTCCCCGACGGCGCTAATACGTTCGGTGTTGTCCGATGACCGCACCATGCCGGAGCCGTCAAAGTTTGGGTGCCGTGCCGGTAGCGACAGGGTGTCGAAAATGTCCTTTGCCGAGTGGTCGATTGTTCGAGTAACTGTAATCTGCTTCTCGTCATGTGCCATAGCTTCATCCTCACGTGGAACGGCTTCCCGATAAAAGGTATTTAGCTGAGAGGAAGAGAGCCCAACGCGTCCAGGAACTATTCAGTGACTCGAGGGATTGGGCTGTGGGCAGGGGTGTAAGAAGTGGTTGGGGTGTGTGACGGAAAGGGAGCTGTGGTGCGGGATAGCGGAAAGCTGCGCATATCGACCGAGTCGAAAGCCGAGTTTTCTGGCGTAATCATAGGAAGATAGGCCTATGCAAGGGTTGCCCCTGTGGTGTACATCCTCGTTGTTTGAGCGGGAACGTGGGAAGATGGGCGGGAACGAAATTCACGCACGAAGGAGCTCACGTGTCAGAAAAGTTGCCTCTCGTAACCAGTGTTCAGGCGATCAACTGGAACAAGATCATCGACGAAAAGGATGAGGAAGTCTGGGATCGGCTTACCGCTAACTTCTGGCTACCCGAGAAAATCCCGCTGTCGAACGACATCCAGTCGTGGAACACCCTGACCGGACCTGAGCAGCTCATGACGACCCGTGTCTTCACGGGCCTGACGCTTCTTGACACGGTCCAGGGAACGGTTGGCGCAGTATCGCTGATCCCGGATGCTGTGACCCCGCACGAAGAGGCCGTGTACACAAACATCGCGTTCATGGAGTCGGTCCACGCGAAGTCGTACTCGTCCATCTTCTCGACGCTCAACACGTCCGAGGAGATTGAGGAGACCTTCCGCTGGTCGGAGGAAAACGAGCACCTTCAGAAGAAGGCCCGCATCATTCTCGACTACTACCACGGTGATGATCCGCAGAAGCGTAAGGTCGCCTCGGTCATGCTCGAGTCGTTCCTGTTCTACTCCGGCTTCTATGCCCCGATGTACTGGTCTGCTCACGGCAAGCTCACGAACACGGCCGATCTTATCCGCCTCATTATTCGTGACGAGGCAGTGCACGGCTACTACATCGGCTACAAGTTCCAGGTTGCCAACCAGAAGGAAGACGCAAAGCGTCAGGACGAGCTCAAGGAGTACACGTACGACCTGCTGCAGGACCTGTACGACAACGAAGAGGACTACACCGAGTCGCTCTACGATGATCTTGGCCTGTCCGAGGACGTCAAGATGTTCCTCCGCTACAACGCGAACAAGGCTCTGATGAACCTTGGTTACGAGGCTCTGTTCCCGTCTGATCAGACCGCGGTCAACCCCGCGATTCTTGCGGCGCTGTCCCCGGGTGCCGACGAGAACCACGACTTCTTCTCCGGCTCAGGATCCTCCTACGTCATCGGTACCGCCGAGGCGACGGAAGATGAGGACTGGGACTTCTAGAAGTCCATCCCCGGTCACGTAAAGATTAAGTAGCGCCCCGGATCTGCGAGCTATCGCTGGTCCGGGGCCTTCTTGTGCCTCCGGTTGAGCAATGATCGGCTTCAGGTTTAGGGCTCAGTCGGGGCCCGGATGCTGGTGAAACGATCCGCCTGTGGTTCGAGGAGTCTCATGAGCCTCAAATCGGCGGTGTGAGGCTACCCTGCCAGAGCATCATGCCCACCAGGCGTCGTTGGTTTCTTCGTAGCGGCATGGCGCAGTGGCTGATCGGGCTTGATCGTCGGGTTCACCGGTATTTGCGCAACGCAGGTGGGAGGGCCAGCGACGTAAGCAGCATCGAGAGAGATCTGCGCCCGCATGCTTTGCTGGAGGTGCCCGAATTGTGCGTGACCTCCACAGAACCGTTCTCGGCTCACAAAGTTGACGGTTGGCAGGGGGCCCGTAGGGTGCCTGGGTGCGGTCAGGGGGGTTCTTGCGGCACGGATCGGTAGACGGTGCGGGAACAGAAGGATGCTTTAGATAGCTCCAGGGTGCTCCCTCTCCCTGAACCAGTTGTTGACAGCTGTGACTATCATGAACCATCGGATCAGCATGGGAGTCTGAAGATGTCCGTTGCGCTTGCTCGCCTGTCGTCGCAGTTGCTTGTCGAAGGCCGTTCTCCGGTTGAGGTTGTCTCCCATTTTGGCGCTATGCAGGGGCAGGACTTCCCCGGGGTAATTACGTCGATCGCCCTTCGGACTCAACGTCGTTCACGCCAAGATATCATCGATGCTTTCAACTCGGGTGCTCTGGTAAGAACCTGGCCGCAGAGGGGAACCCTCCATGTTGTCGGCAGTGACCGTGTGCGGGATGTTCTTGCGGTTGCCCGGAAACGCACATTCCCTGGGACAGTGAAGCGCCGCGAGGCCCTCGGTATCGATGAACAGGTTCTCGAACAGGCTCGGACTATTGCGCGCGATGTTGTAGGTGATGGGATCACGCGGAAGGAGCTTGCCGCGGCGTGGGAGAGCGCGGGCCTGGTTAACCAGCCGGGACAGGTCTATCACCTCATTTTCCATCTGAGCATTGAGGGGCTTCTCGGCTGGGGGCCGATGAGAGGGAAAGAGCAGCTCCTTGTTCTCCTTGATCGGTGGGTTGCACCGAGCGCCGAGAGACCATATGAGGACACCATTGCCGACATCGTGACCCGCTATGTCACTTCCCATGCCCCAACAACGCGCAAGGATGCTGCCTGGTGGGCGAACATCCCGGTGACCGCCGTTGACCGTGCCCTCGAGGGAAGCCGGTTTGTCTTGAAAGATGGGTACTGGCGTAAGCCGGACGAGAGCCTGGCCAGTAGTCGAAGCATTCAGGTGCTTCCCGGTTTTGATGAGATGATTCTCGGTTACTCGGATCGGTCGGCAAGCGTTGCCGACGAACATGCTGTGGCGATCTGTCCGGGAGGCAACGGAGTGTTTAAGCCGACCATCATGTCGGCGGGCCGAGTTATCGGAACCTGGCAGAAAACCGGGCTTCAGACCACCTACTTTGCCGAGCCCACTACCGCTCTCGACAAGCGAGTACAGAAGGCGCTTCGCAAACTGCCCCTGTCGGGAGGCTCCTAGGGTTCGTTGCCCAACCGGGGCTGTAACGTCGTGGGATCATCGACCGGGCGTCGCTCGGGGCCGGGTCTTGGCGCTACTGCACGGTGTTCTCGGCAATTGATTCCTCGAGATCGCGGTGTGCTTCGTCGAGCCGATCCCGGGCTGCGGTTAGGTCTTCGACAGTTGTGTACGTCGGGTAAGAGGGGCCGAGATATCGGTCGTACTCTTCGCGCAGGGCGTTGTAGGGCTTCTCGAGAACGGTTGCGCCATTGTCGAGTGCTCTCTCGGCGGTCTGAAGCGTTTGACGAATATCCCGCGTAATCGCGACCGTTTCGTCAATGAGTTTGAGGACTTCGTCGTTCTCGGTCCATTCCTTAACCCGGAAGATCATGCGGTTGGTGCGCTCTTGGTCGGCGTGGAGTTGACGAAGCGTTGAGCTTTGCACGGTGGCCGCTGCCCGATACTCCTCGGTCGATGCGTCGGTCAGGTAATTGGGAAGTGAGTGCTCCTGTAGAGACTCCCGGTACAGGTTCAGCATGTCGCACCAGACTTCCTGGGAAAACGTACGGCATGTGGAGGCAAGGAGCGTTGCTTCGAAGAGCTCGGACTCGGCACTGCGCAGATCGATCTCCAACATGTCGTAAGCAATGTCGTACCTGCCCTGCTGATATGCCTTTTCGTCCCGATCATCCAGGTAACTGGGTATAAGTGAGAAGGCCGCAATAAGCGCCACGACAAGGATCACGGCGCAGATGCTTATCGCGACGAATCTTCTCGAGATAGCCGGCGTACCTTCGGTGCTGGTGGGGGCCATGACTGCTCCTTGGATTTATCCCCACTATGGCATGACGAAACAGCCAACCCGAAGGAATTCGCCGGGGAGTCCTCGCCAAATGGACCGCCGGGGTCCCGGCTAAGAGACCCGGCTGTGTTTCCTACTCGGGAATCTCGATGTCCTGGGCAACATCCCATTCGGTGTACGCGGTCTCCACGGTTAGCGGGTCAGCACCATCGGAGCTGGATGTCGTTGTTGACTTCAACTGGTGATAGTCCGACCCCACCCACATCGTTACCTCGGAGGTATAGCCCGAATCCTCAAACACGCCCTTGAGGATCGTGTACTCAACGCCATCGATAACCTCGGTTCCTTCAACCGTGTAGGTCGTGCCCTCGGGAATCTGGGCCGTTGTAATCGCGGGGTTGTGAGCATTCCGGTAGGTCGGCAGAACCTGCGTTGCTTGAGCGACCAGGTAGTTGTCGGAGGTGGCATCACCCTCCTGCCAGACGCCGTCTCCCTCGTTCACCCAAGCGTTCGTTTCGGTCGCGATGATCGTGACACCATCCGGATACGTGACCTCCACGGTGAACGGATCCGTGTTGACCCTAAGGGTGCTCGTTCCGCTGCCGGACACGGTCGAGGTTGTTGCATACCCTTCCGAATCGGCCAGCGTCAGCGTCGTGCACACCAGGAGGTCGTAGGTTAATACCTCTGTGGGATTGCCCGCCAACGGATCGGTGCACTCGTAACTGGCGGGAGCAATCGACTCGGAATCCTGAGTCGGCTCCGCCGTATCGGTGGACGCAGTCGTCTCGGTGGATGCGTTCGTTGAGGCCGTTTCAACCGAAGCTTCCTCATCGCCGCAGGCGCTGAGAACAATAAGGGCGGCGATGGCCGTGGCAGATACTGACGTAAGGCGGGACATGGTGCCAAGACTACGGTAGGTCCAAGGCCGTGAGGTGTGCACATGGATGTGAATCACACTCCGAGCGCGAATACTCCCACCAACCTCCAAGGAAAGCTGTGAGCCAATCATCGAAGCGGAGCTAGTAGCCGAGTGATGGGTTTGTAGGAACGTGTCCCCACTGTGCTGAGAGCCTCCGGCTGCCGGGTTAGCTCACATGGTTATGGCCTGGAACCGGCGGGTACAAGCCGTGCGGAACGCTGTCGGATAGGATCGTGTCATGCGCATCCTTATTGTCTGCACGGGTAATATCTGCCGGTCTCCCATGGGAGAGATTGTTCTGCGAGAGAAGTTGGCTCAGGCCGGGATCTCCGCGGAGGTCGATTCGGTCGGCGTATCGTCCGAAGAGCATGGACGGGGCGTTGACACTCGAGCCGCACGAGTCCTCCGTGAAGCCGGATACGACGTGCCTAGAAGGAGCGCGCGTAAGGTTACCTCGCAGGACCTCGAGGATTCCGACCTGGTGCTGGCCATGACAGTTGGGCACGCCAAACAGCTCGGTGCGCTCGCGGAACGTCACGGAATCTCGACCGACAAGATTCACCTGTGGCGCGAATACGATTCGTCCTCGAGCCTCGGCGTGGCGCCCGGGGGAGTGTTCGGGGAAGGCGGATACCTTGCTACCAAAAAGTCTGAGGATCGAGGCCACTCAAACCTGTACCTGTCCGATGGCGAATGGGACGTTCCCGATCCGTGGTACGGCGGACAAGAAGGCTTCTACGACACCCTTGCTGTTGTCGAGAGCGGTGCCGAAGGGATTGTCGCGACTCTCGACTGAGCGGGTTTAGTTCAGCGCCGCGTTGCCCGTGTCTTCGGCTTCCTGCAGGCCCTGGTCGACGGGAAGCTCCCCGTTGATGATGTCCCAAATAATTGGCTGGATCTCTTCGAGGGCGGGAAGAATATCGAGTGAATGGGACGAGATCGTTGTGGCATCCGTTGAGCTCTCAATAAAAACTGAGACGTCCACGCCTTCTTTCGCCCAGTAGTTCACGTACGTGTCTTGACCGGTGATGGAGGCGGGGAAGGCCAGTCCGTGGCTCGCGAACGGATCCTGGCCCTGGTCTGAACCGAGCCAAGCGAGGAGCAGTGCGGTTTCCTCTGGGTGTTCCGACGCGGTATTGCCAGCAACTGCTATGCCGTCAACGACCGAGATCTTGCCGTTGGGCCCGCCCACGATCGGGGCAACGCCCCACGTGAAGTCCGCGCCTTCGGCGATCAGTCGGAGGGCGTCCGAGTCGCCCTGATAGAGGGCGATGTCCTCATCAATAAACAGGTCAGCTGCGCCATGCTCGTGGGACGTAGTTGCTTCCAGCGGTGGGGAGACGTCGTGTTCGTTTATGAGGTCGGTGAGGTACTGAGTGGATTGCTCACCTTCATCGCTCGCAAAAACAAAATGGCCGTCGTCGTCCTGGAACTGCCCGCCTGCCTGAACAAGGAAAGGAACGAAGGTGCGGGTCAGGTCGGGCTGGACAGCGTACCCATATCTCGCGATCGAGTTCGGGTCGAAGTCTTCGGTGCCCGCGCTCTTGCCGTCCTCGTCAACGGTGAGGGTCCGGGCGACCTCGAGAAGAGTGTCCTCGTCTTCGTCGGGTGACCATGTCAGATTCTCGATGTTTGTTTCAATGTCGGCGTACAGGTCGCGGTTGTAGTAGAGGGCAACGGAGCGCCACATTTGGGGCACTCCCCAAAGCTGGTCTTCAAGAGTGAAGATCTGAACCAGGGACTGCGCCCATCCGCCGCGGTCTGCGGTGATCTCAACAATCGTGCCGTCTTCGGCAAGAGCGGCCACGTTGGAAGGATCAATCCAGTATGCGTCCGGCATCGTGCCATCCGCAGTGTCGGATTCGGCCCGGTCCCAGTACTGGTTTTCATCCACCGTTTCGATGGTGACGGAGATGTGCGGGTTTTCGGCTGTGAAAGCATCGAAAGACTCTTCGTACGCGTCCTCCGCCCCGATGTCCCAGATCCGGAACGTCAGCTCAACGGGGTCCGGTGCGGTTGTGGCGTCGGTTGTTTCGTCACCGTTTGGCGCTGAGGAGCAGGCACCCATGAGTAGGGCAACGGCCGTGAATGCCGCCAAGAATTTCCGCGTCATCGGCCCTCCTCTTTGAGTGAGCAGACAGCCGGTCCGCTCTGACACAAGAATACCGTATGTCCGATAGCCGAAACCCTGTTGAGTGCACTATTTCATTGAGGGCTCAACGAAAAAAGAAAAGTTCGCGATGCTGTGACGGCTCGGAAAACGTTAGAAGAGCGTGTCTTGTGGGACCTCGGTTTCTTCCGCAGCCTGCTTCTTGGTCTGCTTCGTCAAGGGAACATAATTCCAGGTGAGGAGGTGTTTTTCGGAGAAGGTTCGGGAGCAACGACCGCAGCTCAGAGGCCGCTTTGGCCTGCGATATCTGGCGTGCACGTGACCGGCGGAGCAGGTGCCCTGCCAGGGGGCGTCAGCCACCGGGAAGTCGGGTCCGGTACATCTTCTCGGGCTTGTGCCAAGTTCTTTTGCTTTTGCCTGCCACACGGGGCCGTGCCCGTGGCCATGGCCGACAAGGGCGTGTGCGATCTCGTGGAGGATTGTGTGCCTCACCTGTTCCTCCGTGCACAGCTGTGTGAGGTGCTTGGACAGGGTGATGGTGCGGGTTGTGAAGTTAGTCTGACCGGCACGCTTTTTTGCTCTATCCCATCCAAAGTTCCACGACAGGCCGTGCTCAGCCATGAGGTCCAGAGCGAGTTGGCGCGCGGGCACAAGTTCCATGCCAATATTTCACCACGTTCTGAGCATGATCGTCCGAGGCTGGGATATGTACTACCTTTAAAGGGTGACATGGATGGGTGAGATCGCGCGGACCTCGAATGATTCAGGGATGAACGCGTTAGTTCCGGGTGCCTGGAGTCCATCCGGGCCCGGCTGGGGCACGCAACCCGCCTGGCTTTCCACCAGCACCGGCCCGAAAGATTCCACAATCCAGCATCGGGTCGATGTCCTTGTTATCGGTGCGGGACAGGCTGGCCTCGCTGCCGCCCACGAGCTTCACCGCGCAGGAATGCGAGGCTTTGCCGACGGCGTCGATATCACCGGCACGTATCTCGTGATTGATGCTGAAGTGCGCCCGGGAGGCGCCTGGCAACACCGTTGGCCGACGCTCACCATGGAAACGGTTAATGACATTGCGGACCTGCCCGGACTGAAAGTTGGGGAACACAATCCGACCGATCTGGCTTCCCATGTCGTCCCCAAATACTTCACAAGGTATGAAGAACACTTTGACTTCCCCATCATGCGGCCCGTCTTCGTCTACTCGGTTGAGCGGCACGAGGGTCAGTACCTCGTGAAAACCTCCGGTGGCACCTGGCTGGCCCGAGCAATCATTAATTGCACGGGAACGTGGACCCGCCCCTTCGTTCCCTACTATCCGGGGCAGCAGTCTTTCCGCGGTATCCAGCTCCACACGCAGGATTACCGCGGCCCAAATCAGTTCACGAGGCGCCGCGTTGCCGTGGTCGGCGGCGGTATCTCCGCCACCCAACATCTTGCCGAACTTGCCCCGGTCGCTAAATCCACTGCCTGGTACACGAGGCGTGAACCCAACTGGATTGATAGTGGCGGGAAACTGAAGACCGGTATGCAGGTGGAGGAAGCGGTGAGGGCCCGCGTTGAGGCTGGCCTGCGTCCCCTCTCCGTTGTTGCCGCGACCGGCCTTCTCTTGACCGACTCGGTGCGAGCAGCTCGGGAGGCCGGGGTCTTTAACCGGAAACCCATGTTCAAAGCGGTCGAGCCGGACGGTGTTCAGCAAGCCAACGGGAGACTGTGGAAAGCCGACATCATCCTGTGGGCCACGGGCTTCCGATCGGAGCTCCGCCACCTTGCACCCCTGAAGCTCCGTACGTCAGATGGTGGAATCATGATGAAGGGCACAGCGGTGGCCGGTGAACCCACGATTCAGCTGATCGGATATGGGCCAACGGCCTCAACAATTGGGGCCCGCTGGGGCGCTCGGAAGGCCGTGCGGGAACTGAAGAGCATCCTCAAGATAAGCTAGGGCCATTATGGCCTCTACTGACGTTGTCAAAAGCATTACCTCTGTTGGTCTCGTCCCCGCTAACCGCACGCGGGACCACGTGCAGAGGATCTTCTCCGGACTGTTTTTCGGTTCCTTCATAGGATCGATGATCGCGATCCTGTTCTTTGATGAAAATATGACGTTGCTCGGCTACGCCGTACCTTTCATCGGTGCATTTGTCATCGCAATCATCGGATTTGTGCTGTGGAAGTTGGCTAAAGGTAAGGATGTTGATGAATCCGTGCCCGTTGTCGCGAAGGTCCTGGGAACCGCTGAGTCGGTAGCCGAGAGAAGCGTCCGTACCGGCGGCATTCTCTGCCCCGTCGTGGTGCGCCCCCTCGAAGGCGAGGACTTCCGTTCCGTCGTCCTGTCCACTTCGGAAACGAAGGAACCCCCGAAAGACATCGCGCCCGGAACGATCATGGCTCTTCGTCAAGTCGAGCCCGGGCTCGGAGATCTGATCTCCGCCCCGGCCAATGATGAGCAACGTGCCCTCATGGAACGTTGGGCGAGAAACCCGAAGCTTGTCTCCAACCGAGCACCGGCACTGCCCACCAGGCGTGGCCCGCTCGAACGCAAGCCGGCCAGTGCGGCCATCGAGTTCTACGCTTCGATTGGCATTGGCGCGGCCCTGCTTTTCAGCCTCGTCCAACTTGTCTGATTCGCGGATTTACGCTCTTCGACACCATTTTGTGAAGGAAACAGGGGGAGGTTCCGTGAACCTCTCCCCATCGACATTGATGCAACTGTCGCCGCTCCGGCTTACTCTGAGATGAAGAAAGGCAGGTCTGCGTGGTACTAGGCGATGAAGATACGTGGGATCCAGAGATCCACGGCTCCCCAGGAAGTGACCAGGGGGATTCACGCGAACCTGCCGCAGACCAGCAGCCTGCCACACCCCAGCAGAACCCCGAAGACTCATTCTCGTTCCTCACCGATAGTCCGCAGGAAGAAAACCGGAACCACAACCAGCAAAATCCTCACGAACAGCAGACACCGGGCCAGCAGCGGGGCACGAATCAACAGCAGGAGCGGAGCCCGGCCCACAGCCAAGACTGCCGCCGGCAATGGCCGCTGGCCCCGGCTTCCGGGACGCCTGGCTCGGGAACGGTGGGGGATTCCGTCCGCGGGTTTGTGGCCGGTCCCGGCTGGCAAGGTCCGCCCGGCTCCGCCAATAACGATTCTCCCGGCCGTTCCCAGCAGCCTGGTCACCAACAGCCTGGACCCCGGCAGGGGACCCGACTAGGAGCCGGAGGGAACCGGCCCCTAGGCCAGGCTGCTGGTGGCGGGCGTATGCCCGGATATTCGCAACAGGGAGTAGCACAGTCAGGTAACGCGGCCCCGCAACGGGCTCAGAGGCCGGCCGTTAACGAGTCGCAGATGCCCGGCAGCAACCAGGCGCAACGTCCTGCCGGTCGCCAGCCGCAGTCGGGCGCACAGACAGGGGAGGAGAACACTTACGGGCACTATCGGGACTGCGGCATCTTGCCCTGGTGGGCATGGTCCGCGATCGGTGCCACGGTTATCGCCTGCGGTGCGCTCGTATTTATTGCCGCGAGCCCCTCGAGCCTTGATCCGACCAGCTCCGAGGGATTCGACCCGGCGTTCCACGACAAGTATGAGGGCATGGCAGTTCTTGGCCCGGGCGCCGAATTCTCAGAAACGGTTGATGATGTGCCGTGGGATGTCTCGATCGCTGAAGTCAATTGGCACGCAACCGAGCAGGTCGCGTCCGAGACGAGTATGTCCTCCCCGGCTAACGGGATGCGATACGTCGGTGTCAGGATTGATGCTGGCACGAACTACTTGAATTCCACCCCCGTTGAAGAGGCTTTCCTGTTCTACTACATCACCCCGGCAGGGCAGGAATACACCGAGCACTACTGCGGATGGGGATGCTTGGAAAGCGCCTCGACGTCTGCGACCGAATTTGATGGGTGGGTGTACTTTGAGGTTCCCGCGGAAATCCCCGAAGGGGGTTACCTCCGGGTCAACCTGCTGTATTCCGGCGAGAACGATACCCTCATGGAGATGCAGTGAAGCTTCCAGATATCCCGCAGTACGAAGAGCCCACGACACCGCCGGAAAACTTCCGGCCCCGGTCGGTAGCCCCGGTCGAACTTGGCCCGATCCGTGAAGAACAGGTTAGCCACCCCGAGCGGCCCATGGACCGCTACCTAGAGGACCTGTACGGAGACCGTAAGCCCGTCATAGAAGCGGAACCCGTCGATGAGGTCCACGTCCAAAAGTTCCCGCTCATCATGTGGGGATGGGCGGTGTGGACGCTGGCTTTTGCCCTCCTTGCTATCTTCCTCATCCTCTTCCTTTAAGACCTGACCGGGCTGAAACCAGAGTCGGCCAATTCCCCCGCCGATTGAACAAGTCCGCACGCTCCTCGGCGGTTCCCCGCCACCCTGAGCATCGCGAGAGAAACTGGAAAGTGCTGAACTCCCGGGGATCTGGCAGTTCCTTGGTGTTACCAAGCAACCGGAGAACTGTTGAACTGGCTATGACAGAAGCTTGGCGATTCTCTGCAGGGAGACCTTGACCGAGGTGCCGAGCTTTTGGGCCCAGAGCGAGACGCGGAGTTCCTCGATAAGCCAGCGAGCCTTTTCCGCGGCGGCTTCGGCTTCAAGAGAATCCGGCTTGAACTTCTCAAGCATCTCTTCGGCCTGCGCTACCTGCTCTGCCTTCGCGTCATCCTGGTCGAGGCTTGATTCGAGCCGGACCGCCGCAGCACTGAGGAAGCGGGGGAGGTGGGCGAGCCACTCCGAAGGCGTCTTCTTCAGGAAACCGTCGTAGACGAGTGCGTCTGCCTGGTCCTTCACTTCGGCTGCCACCCCAAGCATCGATGAGGGGGCGCGGTCGATGGCGACAAGCAGTTCCCGCCACGAGCCAAGAATGCGGCCCGTAATCTCGGCGAGACGATACACCTCGTCCTCAACTCGGTTCCGAATCTTCTCCGCGACAGCATCGAGCTCTTCCTGTTTCCTGATCTTGACGACCGGCCCAGCAAGGTTCCGTACCGCCGCCCACTGGAGGTCTGCGACAAGCGATTCTGTTGTCGCATAGGGAGACCCCGCCATCGTCAGCGACAGGGTTGGTGACCACCGGGAGGTGATTCGTGCAGTGGGAAGGGAGAGCTTCTCCGTGAGCTTGGCGAGCACGCCCAGGCGGTGCTCGCGGGCCTGCTCCCGTGGAGTATCGAGCACTTCAACGCGCACGTTCCCGCCACGGTCAACGAGGGCGGGATAACCCTTGGCTCCGCCCGCCTCGACGGAGGCGGGGAGGCCGTCCTCACCGAACCCGTCATTCGGTAGCGTGGGCTGGATTGCTTGGGCCACAGCCTTCTTTACGGCTGAGGAAACGGCTTGCTTCGTGTCGGGCTTCAGTTGCTTTTGCAGGTGGGTGATAGATGGGCCGGAGGCAAGAACCTTCTTCTTGTCGGACACCACCTTGAAAGTGACAGAGAGGTGTTCCGGTAGCTCTCCCCACTCGTCGATCTCCACGCCGCGCAAATGCAACACAGCGGCAGCGAATGCTTCCCGGTAGGTGGGTACATCCGCCTGGCCTGCGGATACGTCCTCCCACGCTGGGAGGACCTCGAGGACCGCCCTGGCAACATCGGGGGCGGGAACAAGCTCCCGGCGGAGCCGTTTTGGCAGGGACCTGATTGTGGCCTCGGTGAGCTCTTTCAGCATGCCGGGGACGAGCCAGTCGAAACCGTCGTCGGTGAGCTGAGGGAGGATCGTCACGGGAACCGTGATTGTCATTCCGTCCGACCGTCCACCCGGGTTGAACCGGTACTCGATGGGAAGCTCAATGCCGCGCTGCACCCAGGTGTCCGGGTAATCATTCTCGGAAGCCTCCTCCTCACCGAGGAGAAGAGAACGCGGATAGACAAGATCGACGCGGCTCTTGTTCTTCTTGTACCAGGCATTGAAATGAGCGGCGGAAACGATGTCTTTCGGGACCCGTTCGTCAAAGAACTGTTCAAGTTCCCGTTCGTCCGCCACCAGACCGTGCACGCGGCGGCGCCGCTCGACCTCCCGAGCTTCCTCAATCGCGGCCTTATTTTTCTTGATGAATGGATGCCAATTGTCGCGCCACTGATTCTCCACGAGAGCGTGACGGATAAACATGTCGCGAGCCAGCTCGTGCGCTTCCATTGTTCCGACCTTGGACAGGAGAACCTGCCGGTCTGCAAACAGCGTCATGCCGTACAGCATGACCTTCTCGTGGACCATGGCGGCGCCAAGCTTGGTTGACCAGAACGGTTCGGAATGAACGCGGTTCATGACGTGGGAGGCCAGCGGCTCCACCCATTCCGGTTCAATCTGGGCAACCGTTCGAGCGAAGAGCCGGGATGTTTCCACGAGCTCCGCCGCCATCACCCACGACGGGTGCCGCTTGGCGAGGCCGGAGCCCGGCCAAATAATAAACCGTGAACCACGGGAGCCCTCGTAGTCCCGCTTCCTCTCATCCCACGAACCAAGCGAAGACAGGAGGCCAACAAGGAGGGACTTGTGGATCTCGTCGGACTTCGACCTGTCGAAGGCGCGGACAGCCGTTGCCACGTCGCCTGCTTCGCCAATGAGCTTCCGGGACGGAATACCAATGCGGTTTGCCCCAAGGGAGCGACCTACCTGACGTAGCTGGGTGACGACGTCACGCCACTCCCGGTAACGCAGGTAATTCAGGTATTCGGCCCGGCACAGCCGGCGGAAAGCCGACCCGGACAGGTCGCGTTGCTGAACATTCAGGTAGCGCCACACGTTGAGGTAGGCGATAAAGTCCGAGCGCGGGTCGGTAAACCTGGTGTGGTAGGCATCAGCCTCGGTGCGCTTCTCCGAGGGGCGCTCGCGAACATCCTGGACGGAGAGTGCCGCAACGATGACGAGAACCTCGGAGATCACGCCGTTGCGCTGGGCTTCCAGCAGCATTCGTCCCAGCCGCGGGTCGATGGGGAGCCGGGCCAGCTTCGACCCAATTTGGGTGAGTTTCCCGCCCCTGATGGCACCGATCTCGTCAAGCAGTTGGAGCCCTGCCCGCACCGCTGTCATCTGCGGCGGGTCAACGAATGGAAACTCGGCAACCTCACCAAGCCCCAGCGATGCCATCTGCAAAATAACCGAGGCAAGCGAGGTGCGTTGGATCTCTGGTTCGGTGAACTCGTCCCGTTGCTCGTAGTCCTCCTCGGTGTAGAGGCGGATCGCAATGCCGTCGGCGACGCGACCACATCGACCAGACCGTTGATTGGCGCTCGCCTGCGAGACCTTCTCGATCGGCAGGCGCTGTACCTTCGTCTTGTTCGAATAGCGGGATATTCGTGCCGTCCCCGGGTCAATGACGTAGCGGATCCCGGGGACCGTCAGCGAGGTCTCGGCAATGTTGGTGGACAGGATGATCCTCGTCCACCCGTGGTCCTGGAAGATCCGGTGCTGCTCGGCGGCACTCAGCCGGGCATAGAGGGGAAGTACTTCAACTGAACCTGGCTTGCCCTCGCCGGGCGCCGCATAGTTCCTTAGAGCGTCCTGGAGGGCCTTGTCAGCATCCCTGATCTCGCCCTCGCCGGACAGGAACACGAGAATGTCTCCCGGGCCTTCAGCCATGAGTTCCTGCACGCCGTCGACGATTCCGGTGACCTGGTCACCATCCTCCGGTTCGCGGTAGCGGAGCTCAACGGGATAGGTACGGCCGGAGACCGAGATGATCGGCGCGGCTTCTTCCGGTGTTGCCTGGAGGGGGCCGAAGTGCTCGGCGAACCGCTCCGAGTCGATCGTCGCGGACGTAATGATGAGCTTCAGGTCGGGCCGCTGCGGTAGTAACTGGGCGAGGTATCCGAGGAGGAAGTCGATATTGAGGGAACGCTCGTGCGCCTCGTCAATGATGATCGTGTCGTACCGGGATAGAAGCGGATCGCCCTGAATTTCGGCAAGGAGGATGCCGTCGGTCATGAGCTTCACAAGAGTCGTGTCGGAGACCTGGTCGGTAAACCGCACCTGGTAACCGATCTGTTGGCCGAGGTCCACTCCCATTTCCACGCACAGTCGTTCGGCAACGGAGCGGGCGGCGATCCGGCGGGGCTGGGTGTGCCCAATCATTCCGTTGATCCCTCGACCGAGTTCGAGACAGATTTTTGGTAACTGTGTTGTTTTTCCCGATCCGGTCTCGCCCGCCACGATCACGACCTGGTGATTCGCTATTGCTTCCGCGATTTCGTCCCGGCGGGCCGAGACGGGCAGGTCGGGATACGTAATCGTGGGAACGGCGGCGCGCCGTAATTCAGGGGTACTCATATCAGCATCGTCACCTATTATCGGCTCTGAAGGAGAATGGATGAAATACGTATATTCAATACTGGTTGTCCTCATCCTCGCATTAGCGGTGGCTACTCTTGGTCCCAGCCTGATCTCGGCGGGCGATCACAGCCTTGCGCTAACCTACCCGGTTAGCCAGATGATCGCCATGCGAGGGGTGGTGGCACTGGTTCTCGGTGTCCTCGCCATCGTCATACTCATCATCGCAGTTATTCGCTTCGTGATGCTTCGCAGGGGCCTGTTCCTTGCGATCCTCGGAGTTGGTCTCATTGCGGTTGCTGGCGGGCACTATCTCATCCTTAACGACCGGGGTCTGGACACCCCGTCGGCCCTTCCTCCCGACTACGGGGTTACCCACGTTTCCCAGGGCAACGGGGATGTCACAGTCCTCTCCTACAACACGCTCGGTAGCGAAACGAGCATGTCGGACCTCGAACCACTCGTCGTCGACAACGGCGTTGATATTGTTGTTCTCTCAGAAACCTCGGAAGAGAGCGCTCAGCAACTTGCCGAGTCCCTCAGCGGCCGCGGCCTGTCCTTCGCCGTCTACTCGTCGGGGGCCGATCCCTATAACCCAGAGATTGAATCAACCTCCGTTCTTGTCGCGTCCTCGCTGGGCGAATACCGTCAGGGTCCCTCCCTTGACCTCACGTGGGGTTCGGTGAGCCTCAGAGCACTCGGGGATGGTCCCGACATTATTGCCGTACACCCGGTTGCTCCAGTGCAGGATCTTCAAGATGCGTGGCGCGAGGAGATCACCGAGGTCTACGGCATGTGTTCGTCCATGGATGATGCGATCATGGCGGGGGATTTCAACTCGACCGTTGACCACATGCATGGCACGGGAGCAAGCTGCACCTCGGCTCTCGACGGCACTATCGGCGGATATGGCACCTGGCCGACCTCGTTCACGGGGCTCCTGGGATCCCCGATCGACAACGTCTTCACGGATCTTGACCCCACGGCCACCGCAATCGTTGACGTGGGCGACTCCGACCATCGCGGTGTCCTCGTCAGGCTCGCCCGCTAAGTAACCGGGCCCGCCAGGTAAAAAATCAGGACTGCCGGCTTCGTCATCGAGTCCATCCACTCGGTTGCCGGGTGGGCCTGCCGGGTAGCCGGGGCTGCGCCCCGGTATCGAAGGTACGAGAAGCTCGGGAACGAGAAGCTCGGCGCTACGTTGTTGAGTGCCGGGAACGGCTTTAATCCCCGTCGCTGAGGATTGCCGCGAGGCGAGCGAGCGCGCCCTTCCAGAACTCCTTTGTTTCCACCACTTCCTCGCGCTTTAGCCGAGAGTGCTGGAGGGAGATCTTGCATCGGGGCCGACCCGCCTTTGTCGGTGGTGCCGCGTCGAGATAGAAGGAGACGCGGCTGCCTTCCCCACCGTCGAATCGAATTGATTGAGCGGATTGGCTCCGCTGGTTTAATTCAAGGTCAAGCCACTCCCGCCGAGAGTCCTCGTCAACAAGATAGGGCCAAACGTCTTCCACGTTGGCAGGCAGGGTCTTGGAACTACTTGCATCAAATGATCCGTCGGGGCGCTGCCCCGGCTCCCGCAGGCCCCGGGACTGCTCGTAGCCGACGGTGACTCCCTGGGCCCACCAGCCATCGACCTCATGCTTACCGCCGAGCCAGCGCGCGATCTTAGCGTGGTCCCACTCCTTTGCGCCCGCCTCGTCGAGCATCTGGTACCACTCGTCGCGGGTGCGCCCCGTGGCGTCTACCAGCGCCCTGTCGGAGACCATCGAGGACTGGGCCCGCACCGGCGTACCCGTGCCGGAACGTGCTTCTTCGCCACGATCTTCAGTCATATTTCGACACTATCCCCTGGATAGATGAAAATCATCGGAACGCTTTCCCGAACCGGAAAAACGGTTGGAAAGAGCGGAACTCGGCATCTTTTCGCGGCTTTTTGTGGGACCAATATCCTGTCAAAAGTTTCGGCTTACCGAACTGTGACTTGGTCTTGTGATTGCTCTTGCATTCTCTATCCGTAACCGTGACTTCCCAGGAATATGGCCCACAATAGTTCGGTGACGATTGGGAAGAGTGCAAGCGAGAAGCAGCTGCAACAGTGGCGCAAGAACCTTGCCGAGGAGCGAGCCGAGTACAAGATTTACAAGCGGCTCGCAGAAACACGAACCGGCGAAGAGCGGGAGATCCTCCTCGAACTAGCGGAGGCAGAGAAACGCCATGCCGAGCACTGGCGCACCCTCCTCGGTGACAACGTCGGCAAGCCGCTCCATCCCTCCTTACGGTCACTCCTTCTCGGCTTCCTCGCTCGCTGGTTCGGCTTCGTTTTTGCCCTGGCACTCATCCAGGTGTCGGAAGAGCGAGCCACGAAACGCGGCGCAACCGAGAACAACGGTGCGACGGCGGCAATGGCAGCCGATGAAGCTGTTCATGCCGAAGTTATTCGCTCGCTCGCTACCCGCGGCCGTAACTCGATGTCGGGAACGTTCCGTGCCGCTGTCTTCGGAGCCAACGATGGCCTGGTGTCTAACCTGGCACTCGTTCTCGGTGTGGCTGCCGCAAATGTCTCGAACTCGACCGTTCTCCTCACCGGCTTCTCGGGCCTGCTTGCCGGCGCCCTGTCCATGGGTGCGGGGGAATGGGTGTCGGTGCGTTCCCAGCGGGAACTCCTCGATGCCTCCATGCCGGACGAGTCATCCAATGAGCTCTTGCCGAATCTCGACGTGAACGAGAATGAACTATCCCTTGTCTACCGGGCCAGGGGAATGTCCGAGCAAGAAGCCGATGCTCGGGCGAGCCTGGCACTTGAGAAGATCCACTCCCAGGAGTCCATCAATGTGCTCCAGGTGCATCACGCCAGCCACGAAGAGATCGGTTCGCCCTGGCGTGCCGCAATCTCATCGTTCTTTTTCTTCGCAACGGGTGCGATTATCCCGATCCTGCCGTTCCTCGTAACCTCTGGAACTCTCGCGATCGTGATTGCCGCGGTCTTCGTCGGTATCGCCCTTCTCTTCACAGGCGGCGTTGTTGGCATCCTCTCGGGGAAGCCGCCGATGCCGCGTGCGCTCCGTCAGCTCGCAATCGGCTACGGAGCAGGAATCGTAACCTTTGCTCTCGGTCTGCTTTTCGGCACAACTGCTTAACAATTGCTCACGGAGTCTTTAAACTTTGATTATGGAGACTCCTGAATTAACCGATGCCGTGAGGAAGCGTGCCCGGGGGACGCTCCTTGCCTCAGCCGTGGGAGACGTGCTTGGCGTCCCCTACGAGCTCGACACCATTGCCCTTGAGGGCGATCCGCAACCTATCGGAGGCGGGCTTGGCGACTATGCGCCGGGCGAATGGTCCGATGACACGCAGATGTCGATCTGTATTGCGCAGGTGGCGGCGACCGGTGTTCGCCTCACCTCGCAAGCCGCTCAGGACGATATCGCAACAAAGTTCCTTGCCTGGTCAAAGGACGGTGCGACCGATATTGGGATCCAAACATCTCGCGTCCTGTCCGACGCTCACCGCAGGGAAGGCACAGCCTCCCAGCGCCTGAGAGCCGCTGCCGCCTACTTCTCTGCCACCTCCGATCGTGCCGCGGGCAACGGCGCTCTCATGAGAACGGCACCGATTGGCCTGGCATTCCTCTACGACCGCGATCTGACGGCCCAAGCGGCACGGGAGATCGCAGCCCTCACGCACACGGACCCTATGGTGGGCGACACGTGCGTCCTCTGGTCCGAAGCAATCCGCCACGCGGTAACAACGGGCCGCATCGATATTTACGCGGGCCTTGACCTGCTGCACCCGGACGTGCACGCTTCGATGATCGCCACACTGAAGGAGGCTGAGGAGCCGAGCTTCAAGCCCGAATCGAACTCCTTCACGATCACGGCGATGCAGTCCGCGTGGCATGCGGTTGTCATGGCGAAAGACACGGATGACCCGATCCGCAACGGTCTCTTTGAGGCAATCCGCCAGGGCTCCGACACCGACACCACAGCGGCCGTTGCTGGCGCACTCCTCGGTGCGGCCTTCGGTGAGGACATGGTTCCTGACTACGAGGTGCATGGATGGCCGGGGCTCACCGGTAAAGATCTCGCCAACCTTGGTGAGACCATCGTCGAGAAGTGCCGACCCCGGTACTAGTCCTCACATCGACCAACACGTCAGCACTGTGCCCGCCTCACGGCGGGCACAGTCGTCTTAAGGGAAGGGACAGCTCCGGCTATCCTTCCGCGGAGAACAGGTGCTCGCTCACCGGACTCTGTCCGTGGTCGAGCGATCAGGCACCGACCCGGTTCTCGACGGAAACTCTTGCGAGCGCCGCAGGGTGACTCGCACAAGTTTAGTTACCCTAGCCGGTGCACGAATAGCTCGCCGGGAAGCATATACTCCATCGAAAACACGGGCGGGCCCGACGGTACGGGGCGGGCCCGCCCGTGGGGAGGCAGCTTAGTTTTTGGGGGTCTGCGGCCTGTTGTTTTGGTCGTTGAGGGAGGAGAGTAGCTCGTAGCCATCCGCACCGTAGATGATGGGGACGCCGTGGCGTGCTTCGTCATCAACCGAACGACGATCCTCGATCGCTTCTGTCATGCCGTGCGAAAGGACCTGCTCGACCGGGTTGAGCTGGCGGATTGCAATACCGGCAATGTGGCGGGGGTGTTCGCGTGCTAGCTCGTCAAAGATCAGCGGGTCATGCTGACCGTCGTCACCAATCAAGTACCACTCGATGTCAGGGAACGTGATGATGAGGTTCCTCAGCTGGGTCTTCTTGTGTTCCTGCCCGGAACGGAAGACCGAGGTGGGAGTGGGGCCCCAATCGGTCAGCAGGAGAGGCCCCGTGGGGAACCCGTTGAGGGTAAGGAAAATGTCGAGAGTCGGCAGGGTATTCCAGGCACCCGTCGACAGGTAGAAGACGGGAGCATCGGGGGCGTCGTCGAGGAGCTCCCGATAAAACTTCGCCATCCCGGGCACCGGTTTCCGGGTGTTTGTGTGCCGCACCCACGAGTTCCAGGCCGCGAGGACCATGCGGGGAAGCCAGGTGATCATGACCGTGTCGTCAATATCTGACACCATGCCGCGGCGGGCTTCGGGACGAACAATCAAGACCTTCGCGATGATCGGCTCCGCTGCCGCAGCCTCGATTGTTACTTCGTGCCAGCCGGGCTCCAGCCCGTGGTCGAGAACAAGGACGTCAATATATCCAGAGCGGTCGGTCTTTGTTGATATGACCTTGTTGCCCGCACGGATCGTGACCGGAAGGAAACCCACCTGGGTTGTGAAGAACTGGCGCCACCCCCGCTGGGCAGTGTCGGACAGTTTCTGCGCCTGCTCGAAGGCCTCCTGGACGGTGCCAAGGACCGTGTGAGCCGAGGGTGGTAGTCGGAGTGGTTTGAATAGTGACTTACTATTCGGGTCCGCCATAACAACCCGGCCAAGAACGTGCAGGGACGTGACAGATCCGTATCCGGTGAAGCCGATGATGGAGGGCCGCCATCCCTTTTCGACACGCTTAACGGTTCCCCTGCGGTTGAAGGAGTCCTCAAGCTTCCGTGCGATGTCAGCGATGGCCATGGGCCTAGTTTACGGTCCGCCGGGCGCTGTGGGATGCAAATGAGCGCTTAGCAAAACAACATGTCTTGCCATCTCGGAACCGGGGACTTGCGCACGACGTGCGGGCGGCCCAGCGGGAGGAAACGAGGCCGAGAACGACAACCGTGCGAAGGCTTTGAGGAACGCAGTGCAACAACATATGCCGGTGGGGTGACATATGTGCAGGCCGGAGAGTTATTGGGAGAAAATGGCGGATATGTCCCCAAAACTGGTGTCCAGACTGGAAGGAGCCTGGCACACATCAGGGGAGTTTCCCCCAATTGTTGCCCGCGCCACCCCTTCCGTCGTTAGACTCCTTGGCGATGACAGTACTCACGAAGACCGAGCCGGATACCGAGCTGTCCGTTGCCGAGCCCAACGGCCTTGACGCACCCCCGTCATACAGTCATCGGAAAGAGATCATCACGGTCGTTTCCGTTATCGGGCTTCTCGCAGGTCTGAATTTTCTTGCGCACTTCACGCCGCTCTCCCTTTGGTTCTTTACGATCCCCGTCGGTGTCGGCGTCATTCTTTTGCTCGGCAGAGCCATGGGCCACACGATGGCCGATATTGGTATTTCCCGAAGCACCCTGAAGAAGGGGCTGAAGTATGGTTCTATCGCCGCCGGTATTGTCCTCCTCGGGGTTCTTATCGGAGTTCTCTTGCCAATAACGCGGGACTTCTTCCTCAACGACTCCTATTCTTCGGCACGAACTGCGCTACTTGCGGCCTTCGTCCTCATCCCCATCCAAACTGTCCTCCCGGAAGAACTGGCTTTCCGCGGGATCCTGCATAGCTCCCTCCAGAAGCTTGGCGGGATCCGGGCCGTTCTCATTGCCGGTTCGATCCTCTTTGGCCTGTGGCATGTTGCCTCGTCCCTCAACCTGACCGCCGGCAACGAAGGCCTCACTGCAATGCTTGGCACAGGAACCTTGGCCCAGTGGGTTGGTATAGGCCTCGCCGTTATTGCCACGTCCTTCGCCGGTGCCGCCTTTACCTGGCTGAGGCACAGGTCGGAGTCGGTCCTCGCTCCCATTGGACTTCACTGGGCACTCAACGCCTTCGGTGCACTCGCCGCAGCAGCGGTCTTCCAGATGTAGCGCGTTAACTCAGAAGCCGTTCAGCACGAGGCCCGCCCCACGAAGGGGCGGGCCTCAGTACTGGGTTATGTGGGGTCTGTGCCGCTAGAGACTAGGCCGCTAGAGACTAGCCGTTGAGGGCGCGGTCAACGACGTCCTTTGCGGCTTCCTGAACCTGCGCGAGGTGCTCGGGGCCCTTGAATGACTCGGCGTAGATCTTGTACACGTCCTCGGTGCCGGATGGCCGGGCGGCGAACCAGGCGTTCTCGGTTGTGACTTTGAGGCCGCCGATCGGTTCGTTGTTGCCGGGTGCGTTGACCAGCTTGTCGGTGATTGGTTCACCAGCAAGCTCCGTGGCCGTGACGTCCTCGGGGGACAGGTTGCCCAGCTTGGACTTCTGCTCTTTTGTGGCGGGAGCATCGATGCGGGCGTAGGCGGAGGGGCCGTACTTGTCGACAAGCTCCGCGTGGAGCTGTGAGGGAGTCTTACCGGTGACTGCCAGGATCTCTGCTGCCAGCAGGCAGAGGATGAGGCCATCCTTGTCGGTTGTCCAAACGGTGCCGTCGAAGCGGAGGAAGGAAGCACCTGCGGACTCCTCGCCACCGAAACCGACAGAGCCGTCCAGGAGGCCTGGAACAAAGTGCTTGAAGCCGACCGGGACCTCGAGGAGGTTCCGTCCCAGTTCGCCTGCAACACGGTCGATCAAGCTTGAGGACACGAGGGTTTTACCGATCCCGGCGTCCGCATTCCATCCCGTCCGGTTCGCGTACAGGTAGGAGATCGCGACCGCAAGGTAATGGTTCGGGTTCATGAGCCCACCATCCTTCGTCACGATTCCGTGGCGGTCAGCATCCGCGTCGTTACCGGTAGCAATGTCGTACGGCGCATTCTCGCCCATGATCTGGAGGAGGGAAGCCATGGCGTTCGGGGAGGAGCAGTCCATGCGGATCTTGCCGTCCCAGTCGAGTGTCATGAACCGCCACGTCGGATCAACCTCCGGGTTCACAACCGTCAGATCAATTCCGTAGCGTTCCGCGATTGCGGCCCAGTAGTCGACCGAGGCCCCACCCATCGGGTCAGCACCGATCTTCACGCCCGCCTTACGGATTGCTTCCATGTCGACCACGTTCTCAAGGTCATCGACATAGGCAGACAGGTAGTCGTGAGTTCCCGTTGTCCGCGCAACGCGTGCCTGCTCGTACGGCATGCGAGGGATTGAACGCCAATCCTTCATGAGCTCATTGGCGCGAGCTGCGATCTTCTTCGTCGCATCCGAGTCGGCCGGCCCGCCGTGCGGCGGGTTGTACTTGAAGCCACCGTCACGGGGCGGGTTGTGGGACGGGGTGATAACCACGCCGTCGGCTAGGCCCGGTCCCTCGACGCGCACGCCCGCTTCCGTACCCGCACCGTTGGCGCGGAGAATTGCAAGGGAGACCGCTGGGGTCGGGGTGTAGCGGTTACGAGCATCAATGCGAATCTCCACACCGGCGGCCGCGAAGACCTCAACTGCGGTCTTCTGAGCGGGCTCCGAAAGTGCGTGAGTGTCGCGACCGATGTAGAGAGCTCCGTCGTAACCGAGCTCCTGGCGATATTCGATGATCGCGGCAGTAATCGACGCGATATGGCCTTCGTTGAAGGCGCCGTCGAGCGACGAACCACGGTGCCCGGACGTTCCGAACACGACTGGCTCGACCGGCTCGCGGTCATAGTAGGCAGAAACAAGCTCATCGATATCGATGAGGTCCTCTGGAAGGGCTGGGGTACCTGCGCGTTCATTCATGATTCAATCTTGCCACTCAAATCACATTTTTGGGCGGGAAGTAGAGGAGGTGCGCCGGATACGAACATGCTGTCCAGGACCTGTGGACTCAGCATTGAGGAATCGTGGAGGAAACGTTCAGGGCAAATTTGTTGACGCAAGGAGATCGCAGTGAAGGTTGCCTTACTCCGCGGGAACGATGACTTCCCAGCGATCGTCCGAATAGATTGTGTCCCAATCCCCGCCGAAGCGTTCCTCCGCCCACGGTTCAGCTGGCTCGCCAAGCCGCCACCAGTTCACGGCAATAGCATCCGGCTCCACATCGCCCAGGGTCCCGTACCAGTACACGTTCGTGTGCGGCACCAGGTAGGCAAGGAGGGAAATGTCGGTAGCCACAATGTCGTACTGGGATGCGGCCTCGATTGCCCCGGAGGAGTCGCTAACGTAGCCCTCGTGGTCCCACAGGAGATCGATCTCGGTCTGCGGAAGCATGACCAGCGAGGTGCAAAAAGCAATGAGTGGCGCAACGGTGCGCCAGCGCTCGGTTGCAACATCGCTCAGTGAGATAGCGGCGACCGGGATGAGAACCCCGGAATAGTGGAACTCCCAGCCCCAGTAGTAGTCCACATTCCCAACGAACCGCCACGCCAACGTCGGAACCATGATGAGCACGAGAGGAGACTTGAGGCCAATAACTCCCGCGCTCAGAGCAAGGATGACAAGGATCAGGATTTTCATCCCCGCCCCGGCCATAACCTGGTCTAGCAGGGACAGGTTATCCGTATAGTCCCACTGGCCCTGCGGGTTCAGGGCGGGAAGGATGACCATGGTCGACAAGACGAACCAGACAATCCCCCACACCGCAAGGAACACGCCCGTTTTCAGGTTCCGGTCGGTGCGCTCGCGGAGATAGAAGGCGGCGCCGACAGCGGCGACGGTTAGCCCGAGATCCTCCTTGACGAACACTAGAAGGCTAATGGCAATGATTGCGGGAACTGTTCTGCCTCTGATCCACCAGACGAGCCCGAAGGCAAGAAGGGGGACCGCGAATGCGATCTCGTGGAATTGAGCCCACACAGCGTTCAGAAGCCCCCATGAGAAAACATAGGAGCCACCCAGAAGAGCGGCCGCGGGCTTCCCAAGACGTTCTTGAGCCAGCGACACCACGGGCCATGCCGAGACCGCAAAGAGTGCCGCCTGGATGATGAGGAGGGTTGAGCCCGACGGGAACAGCGCGTAGAACGGGCCGAGTAGGACTAGGATCGGGTGGAAATGGTCTCCCAGCAGGTTGTAGCCGTCGCCCTTAATGTCAACGATCGGGGCCTCGAGATTTCCGTAGGCCTTGGCAAGCTGCGTGAAGATCCCCAGATCCCAGGAGGGTGAGATCGTGTTGCTCCACATCACCCAGGACAGGGCGGTGTAGAGAACGAATGCAACAAGCGTGAATGCCGCGGGGAGAAGCGCCGGGCTGGCGAGCAACCCGCGCACAGTACCCGGGCCGGAATCGGTGGAGCCGGCTTCTCGTGAGGTGATTGCTCCGCTTGTACCGGCTGCTGCGGATGTTTCCAACTGGCCTGGGACGCCACGATCCTGCGCGGCGGCGGTAGCCGGGGGTTGCCCCCCGGGACCGGTGGGTGTCCTGTGCTCGGTCACACGAGGTCCCGGCGCTGGAGGAAGCGGAGGGCGAACCAGCCGAACGGCACCCTGCCCCAGAAGGTCAGCAGTCGATAGACAAGCGCTGTGGACAGGGCGATCGAGTAGGGGATGCCGGCAACGGCAAGGCCGCCCGTGAGGGCCGCTTCGACGGGACCGATACCACCGGGGGAGGGAACGATCGAGCCGAGCGTGTTCGAGATAAGGAACGTGAGAGCGAGCGTCATGATCGGCAGGGTATAGCCGAACGAGGCGAGCGCGAATCCAAAGGCGGCGATAAAGCCGATCGACTGGAGGGTCGAGCCGACAATGCCGAGAAGGATACGCTTCGGGCGGGTGGCCAGCCAGACAACCCGCGGCCACACCTGGTCAAAGGTTGGCTGGATCTTGGCGGCAAGCCATGCGCGGAGCGGCTTGATGAGGAGCAGGGCGACGATCACAAGGATGACGCCAACAATCGTCGCAATGAGGGAACCCGAGGGAAGGGATAGGCGCCCAATCTCGCCCGTGAGGAGAGCAACGACGATCAGCGTGATAATCGTCGTAAGCAGCTGCGCGATCTGCACGAGAGACACCGTTGCCAGTCCCAGGGTTGTTGAGACGCCCTTCTTGTTGAGGTAACGGAGGTTGAGGGCTGCGGGGCCAATACCTGCGGGAACAACAAGGGTAATGATCGAGGCGGCGACCTGGACGGTCGCGGTCTCGGCCAGCGGCAGCTTCTCCGGGGTGTACGCCTTGAGGTGGAGGGCCGCACCGAAATAGGTGAGGATCGAGCCGGCAACGAACGCAATGACAAGGTAGACGGGCTGTGCCTGCTTGAGAGCTTCCCAGACCTCACCGAAGTTAATCGAACCCAGCAGGATGTAGATCGCAAGGACCGCAATGGTAACCGTGATTGCGGTCGTGGGAGAGAAGCGACGGAATTCCACCTGAGCATTTGACTCCGCCGTTGGGGGAGCTTTCGCCGTAATCGCTTCCTGAAGCTCTGCCGTCTTCTTCTTCGACATCGTGGCGAGCGTCTGGTGGGGCATGACGGAACGCTGCATGACAGGTGCTGTGGTCATGAGCATTTCGTTGCCGAGCATCCGCTCAAACGAGGCGATGGCGCGGTCGGTGCCGACCAGTCCCGCCATCATCAGCAGTCCCTGACCGAGGTCGATCCTGCGGGAAATCTCCGACGAAGCAATGGTGCCGTCGTGCCAGTTCGTGATGATGAGCTCGCCGTTGTCGAGAAGAATCGTGCCGGCGTGAATATTGCGGTGCGCTAGACCGCTCCGGTGCGCGGTCGTCAGGACCATCCACAGCTGGTCGATGACGTCGTCGGTCAGGTCCTCTTCGGGAACCGCGTCAAGCGTGGGGGCACGGAGTAGCTTGGTGGCAATCACGACGGAGTCATCGGAGGACGCAACGCCAACCAGGTCGGGACCAACAACACCGTTGTGCTGTGCTGCGAGCGTCATGAGGGTCACCTGGTTAGCGGTGTCATGGATCGAAGCATCGGAGTGGCGGTACTGGATTCGCAGGCGGATCCGGGACCACATGGAGGAAAGCCAGGACAGGAGCTGACGGTCACCGTCGAGCACGGCCGCGTGATAGGCGAGGCCGCCGGAGTCAATGATGACGTAATTGCGGGACACCGTTTCGGAACGGGGAACCGTGAATGTCTGATAGTCCTCGTAGACCGCGATCGGGTCGACAAGGGCCTCGGGGATCACCGACTCGTTCTTCGAGTCCTCTTCGACAATCTCCATCGGGTCGAAAGCACGGTTGATGAACTCTTGGAGTTGGGCAATGCCGAAACGGTCGAGATAACCAATGGGGGAGCTGGTTGTCACCCGCAGGGCAATCAGGTCATCGATCGCAATGCTGCGGTCAACGCGGACAATCTCGGCCGCGTCGACACCTGCGCGGCGGAGCAGGCGGACAAGGTTGAGGCCGTTGGCGCGCTCGGGAACGGTGCCGAGCAGGAATAGGACAAGCTGGCCGACCATCGTGCCGAGTAGAACGATGGAAAGAGCTCCGGGCAGGGTCTGCTGACCCTGGAGAATGGAAAGGACAACGGCGATCCACAGGAGCGGCCACGTCCACCGCACGCTAACGAGGGAGCCGCGCGTTCCCGCGGCCGTGCACAGGGCAGAGATGATCGCCATGTACGGCACGAGAAGAACGATGGCCTGGCCCTCGATTGCCACCGCTAGAGTATTCGTCACCGGAGCATCCGGCAGGTATTCGCGCAGGAACCAGACGATGATGTTCGAGAGAACCGCGGCGAGTGCCATGGCCAGGATCGAACTGGATAGTGCCCGCCATCGCTTTATCCAGGTCAGTTCTATCAGAACGGCAAGCGGTGCGAAGAACGTCAGTAAACCCTCGAGGACGTTGATCGGCATGATGAACACCGTCGTCAGGAAATCGTTCGTTGCTTCGCGAACATCCGTCGTCACCGCAACCGCGGTGGATGACGCATACACGGAGAACATCAGAATAAAAACAATCCCGATGAGGGAAAGAAGCGCGCCGAAAAGATCGCTGGGTCTGCGGATCCACCGATCCTCGGCGTCGACAAGGAGGGCCGCTCTCCTGTTCATGACAGGCGCTGGCTACTTATCGACGTGGTAGGGCTCAAGCCCCTCCCGCTCGATGTCGACAATGGAGTAGGCGCCGGCCCGCTTGACGGCCTCTGTCATCTCATCATCGGATGCCTTGCCTGTCACGATAACGGTGGCACGCGAATCCGTACCAAGCGTCACCATGATCTGGTTAATCGATCCGATGTTTGACAGTTCTTCCGTCAGTTTTGCGACGTCGTCATCTCCATTGATTCCCGAGACAATTAGTTGAATCATGCCTGTTCCTCGAGTTGATTGGAGTTTGTGGCTTTGAAAAGCTTCCCATTGATCGCGTCAATCAGCCAGTCCGGAGTCTGGGGAGCGCTACGCGGGAACTCCTCGAGGTCCTTCTTCCACTCATCGACAGGAACCTGGCTCGCCCATGAGGGCTGAGCCGACTTGTTGAAGCCAAAGTTGCCGGTGCCAAGCGAATCGAAGGAGAACTTAGCGACGTAGAAGCCGCCCTCGTCCGCATCGTACGTGTTCTTCTTCAGCTGGCGGGTGTAGTGAACAACCGCGGTCGGAATCGACGCGAGGCGTTCTTTCTTGCCGTCCACCTCGTATTCGCCGAGGAACACGAAGTGATTGCCCACCACCTGCATGAACAGCGTGATTTCCGTGAACCCGTTGGGAACCGCATTGACGAGCAACTTGTAAATGTCGGGGATGATCGCACGAGTGTCGGTCAGGTCCTTATCGACCATGTCATCCGCACGTGCCGGCGAGATCTCCTCAATTTCCCACGTCTTCGGGGTGGCCTTACGGGCCTGCGCCTTGACGCCCTCGATCGGAATGGCCTTTACGAATACTGCGGGGGCATACCGGGAGTAGCCGTTCGCGCGGCAGTACGGAGCGTCGGGCAGAAGAGCCTGAACCTCGAGCAGGGTCTCACCATCGCGACGGATGGGGCGTAGCACGCGGGCGGGAACGCCGTCGACCTTCGCGATCTTCTGCGATTCGTAGATCTCCATGTCCTCCGTGTAGGCAATGCGCTTTGCCCACAGGCCCGACTCGATCTGTGCGAAGCCCTCTTCACCCTTCGGGTCCGTGGGAGCTACGAGAGTGACAGCGATGGGCTTATTATCTTCAACTTCCACGTCGCAGGGGATCTCACCCCAGGAACGCTTAATGACGGTGCCCAGGAAGTTGGAAGGAACAATCGCCTTGAATCCTTCTTCGGTCTCCCAGCCGTAGGCAATGCCGTGGTAAGCGGCCACCATGGACGGCTCCGCCTCATCGGCCGTGTACTTCCAGATCGACGACCCGGCGGTGAGACGAGCGGGCTCGACCCAGAGCAGATCCGTTTCCACGCCGGCGGCCTTGGCGCGTCCCGTCCCATCGAAGGGAATCACCTCGAAGATGCCGCCGAGGAAAGCGTCCTCATCGAGGGGGCCGACGGCCTTGCGGGACTGAACGAGAGGACCTGCCTCCAGTTCAAGGATGTAAAGCTCCCCGTCCTTACCGAAGGGACTTCCCTTGAAGCCCACCTGGAAGAGTTCGACAATGTCTTCAATCTTCGTGAGCTCGTCAAGAGCCTCCGAATCTACGGCGAGACCGGAAATATAGTCGAGTCCGCTCTTCATGAAGCCGTTCAGCTGTCCTGGCGTCAGGGGGAGAGAGTAAGTATTTGACACGATTCCTCAATCTTTTGGGTCCATAACCGAGAGTACTGCATTAGGCTGTCTACATGCGTCTTGGAGTACTCGATATCGGATCGAACACAGTCCACATGCTCGTCGTGGATGCTCACTACGGTGCCCGGCCCGCCCCTGCGGCCGACGATCGCACCGTTGTGCGCCTCATGCGGTATCTGGACGACGACAATATGGTGACGAAAGATGGTGTGATCGCTCTTCGCGAAGCCGTGAAACGAGCGATGCTCTTCGCGGAGCGCTTCGGTGCCGGTGAAGTCATTGGCATGGCGACCTCGGCTCTTCGCGAGGCCGCGAACGGCCCCGAGGTGCTCCGAGAACTCGAAGAAGTTGCGGGACTGAAGTTCCAGGTCCTCTCCGGCAAAGAAGAAGCCAATCTGACGTTTCTTGCCGCTCGACGCTGGCATGGCTGGGCCGCCGGTCGCCTCCTCGTCCTCGATATCGGTGGCGGTTCTTTCGAAGTGGCCTACGGAGTTGACGAAAACCCCGAATTCTCCGCATCCGTGCCTCTCGGTGCAGGCCGCTTGACTCGTCACTACCTCAAGCACGATCCGCCGCTCGAGGACGAAATCTCGGTCATGAAAGCGCACATCAAGGATGAGATGAAGCCGCTGGCGGAGGCGCTCAAGCAGCTCCCCACACCCGACCACGTCGTCGCCACCTCGAAAACCTTCCGCTCGCTGGCGCGGCTTGCCGGTCAGCTTGTTGCCGTAGTGGGCCCCACGGAACGCCGCCGCATGTCCCGCTCCGACCTGGAAGATTGGGTGGGTAGGCTGGCTCAGATGCCGGCGGCGGCACGTACCGCACTCCCCGGCATTACCCCCGAGCGCACCTACCAGATCGTTGCGGGTGCCGAAGTTGCCGTGCGCGCCATGAAGTCCTTCAAGGTCAGCAAGCTCGAGATCTGCCCCTGGGCGATGCGCGAGGGCGCGATCCTCAACTACTTGGAGGGGCAGCGCGACGCCTGATCAAGTCGCGAGGTATGGGTCAAGCGAACAGACATGGCTAAGCCTTTTCAATCAATTCGTCTCACCCGGTAAAAACTGACATAGCGCTAATTGCACTGACGCAGTGGCCTCAGCAACTGAGGAAGGGTTGCGAGACGTTTTTCGTCCGCAGCCCCTCCTCCACTCATGTCCGTCACATTTCAGGCTTGCCAATTTCGGTTCCCGCCTGCCTCGGTCGCAATGAGGTTTCCCTTGCTAGG
>NZ_JBQCYC010000006.1:0-34308 GCF_052087705.1 Flaviflexus sp.
ACCAGCCACCGCTATACCTCTGCAGAAAGCGAGTTGACAGATATAGGAGCGTCAATGCTCTTGCTGAAAACGTTAACGGCTCCTACAAGAACGAGCTGATCCATACCCGCAGGTGGGATGACGTTATCGAGGTAGAAATCGCAACGTTCGAGTGGGTGTCATGGTGGAACGAGACTAGGCTCCACCAAAGCTTGAGATACCGAACCCCAGTCGAGGTCGAAACCGAATTTTGGAAGCAGAACCCGCCACAGGAAATAATAGAAATCAAGGCAAATACCTAGGAACAAAACCCGGGACACTTCACGGGTGCCATCTATGAAGCAGACGCGAACGTCGCGACGGGAAGTGGCAAACACAGTGAGGGCTCGTTGGTTTATGAAGGGCTGCTGAACCTTACCGGTGCAGGGTTGATGGGCAGGCTACAGTACGAAGAGCTTGCGATCGACCTACCGATCTACCACGGAACGGCTGACCAAACGCTTCAACGTGGTGTTGGACATCTGAAAGGGACCTCCCTTCCCGTTGGTGGAGCGGGAACACGCTCTGTCCTCACGGCACACCGCGGACTTCCCGAAGCAACCCTGTTCAATGACCTTGACCAGGCACAGACGGGGGACACCTTTAGTGTGGTTGTGCTGAACGAGGTGATCACCTATCAGGTTGTTGACGTGCAGGTCATTGATCCAGACCAGACCGAGGCAATCATTGCCGACCCTGACCGAGATCTCATCACGCTCGTGACGTGTACCCCGCTCGGCATCAATTCTCATCGCATCCTCGTCACCGGGGAGCGGATTACCCCCACCCCGGTTGAGGATGTAAAGGTAGCCAATGAATCGCACCAGCTACCGGGCTTTCCCTGGTGGGCAGTCATCCTGTGCGTAACAGTGATTGCTCTCGGGACCTATATCTGGAGGAGTGGATATGGGAGGGCCACAAAACCCATGTCCACTCCTCCGCCTCAATAATGAGGACCATCTATCCCATTCAGTAGCGGGCTGATCGTCGCCTTCTACTTGCTGACGGGATAGAGCCTGATCTCGACAGCGTCGAGAAGAGAGAGGGGATCGTAATAACGGTCCCCTCTCTTGGCGCCCCAGTGAAGACAGGTACCAAGAAGACAATGTCCTTCCTCAATCGTGCCAATGACATCGCCCGTACTGACCCAGTCACCCGCAGAAACCGATGGATCCACGGGCATGTATGTCGTGCGAATGCCCGTCGAATGTTCGATCGACACGACGTTGTTGTCGACAACCCGCCCGGCATAAACAACCCTGCCCGGGCCAGCTGCCCGAATCTTCTCGTCAGGCTGCGAGGCAATATCGACGCCCCGATGACCGGAGAGCCAGTTGTGCTCGAGATGATCGAAGCCGCGAAGCACAGTCTTCGAAGACGTCGGCCAATCAAAGTCATCCGTACTAATGGGTGCTGAAGACGCCAAGGTATTACGAGATCCGGAAGGTACGGAAAGCGAAACCGACGGCAGTGAAGAAGACTCGGGTGTTGACGACAGCCTGTCGAACAGCGGTGGAACCTGCGAAGTATTTGCAGCAAGGGAAAGTGCGGACGGGGTCTGTTCCTTTAACTGAGCCCGATCTGCCTGCAGCCCACGTGCCTGTCCCTCATCCGCCGACACCCCACCTACCCGAGCCGCCTGCGTCTGAGGTGCATCCAATTTCTGAGACTCATCCTGCTGTCCAAATACGGTCTCACCCGAGTCGTTTTCAACCAGATGCGTGCCACTCGGGATCGGCTCTGTGGTGGGGATATCGGGATGTGGCAGGGAACTGACTACCGCGATACTGGTGCCGTGCCCGGCCAAATCCAGGGCAGTGGAACCGCCTTGGTTCTCCGCGGTCACTGGGACGAGGGAACTAATCTGCAAGAGCGTGAGGGCGATCAGAGCTGGAATCTTCATGCTTGAAGTTTCTTGCGTGGGAAGCGAGCTCCGATGAGGACGAGAGCCGCCGTGGGAATCGTCGATCATGCCGTGGTTGTGGACAGCAACTCTCAGACCCTGGATAGTGTGGCTGTCAGCGATGCAGTGGGTTTATTGCGCTGGTCCCCTCAAGACTGCTCAGAACTTGTCTCTGACACATTCTTGTGGACGAGGATCACAGCCGGGAGACACGCATGGATATGGTGGTTTGGTGCGGTTTTCCGCTAGGATAGGTGGGCATTCGGTTTATCCGAATGACTTCGCGTGTCCGAACACACCGACGATTCCAGTCCGCATCAGCGGTCCGTCGTCGCCGGGCACTAGGGACGGGACCACCCGGTTCACGTCAGTTAACTGGAAACCGCGCAATAGCGCAACGAAAGGCTACACATGGCAGTCGTTACCATGCGCCAGCTCCTTGAGAGCGGCGTCCACTTCGGGCACCAGACCCGTCGCTGGAACCCCAAGATGAAGCGCTTCATTCTCACCGAGCGCAACGGCATCTACATCATTGACCTCGAGAAGACCGTTGAGGACATCGAGCGCACCTACGACTTCGTCAAGGAGACCGTTGCTCACGGTGGCACGATCCTCTTTGTCGGAACGAAGAAGCAGGCCCAGGAGGCCATTGTCGAGCAGGCTTCGCGCGTTGGCATGCCCTACGTGACCGAGCGTTGGCTCGGCGGTATGCTCACCAACTTCTCCACCGTTCACCAGCGCCTTCAGCGCCTCAAGGAGCTTGAGCTCGTCGACTTCGACGACGTTGCTGGCTCCGGGCTCACCAAGAAGGAACTTCTCATGATGTCGCGTGAGAAGGAAAAGCTTGAGCGTACCCTCGGCGGTATCCGGAACATGAACAAGATTCCTTCCGCCATCTGGATCGTTGACACCAAGAAGGAGCACCTCGCGGTCTCCGAGGCTCAGAAGCTGAAGATCCCCGTTGTCGCTATCCTCGACACGAACTGTGACCCGGATGAGGTCGACTACCGCATTCCCGGCAACGATGACGCGATCCGTTCCGTCTCGCTGCTGACCCGCGTTGTTGCTGACGCCGTTGCTGCTGGCAAGATCCAGCGCGCCGGTGGCGAAGCCACGACCGAGGAAGAGCCCATGCCCGAGTGGGAGCGCGAGATGCTCGCCAAGGCTGACGCTCACGACGAAAAGGTTGCCGCCGAAGAGGCCGCTACCGAGGAGACTGCTGCCCCCGAGGCAACGCAGGAGCCGGCCGCTGCTGAGGCAGTAGAGGCTCAGACTGACGCCGCCCCCGAGGCGGAGACCACCACAGAAGCTGACAAGGCCTGAGAGGTAACCATTCATGGCTAACTACACCGCTGCCGATATCAAGGCTCTGCGCGAGAAGACCGGCGCAGGCATGCTCGACGTCAAGAACGCACTTGCCGAGGCCGAGGGCGATCCCGCCCGCGCCGAGGAGCTCCTTCGCCTGAAGGGCCTCAAGTCCATCGCCAAGCGCGAGGGACGTACCGCTTCCGCAGGCCTCGTTGTCTCGAAGGTTGTTGACTCGGCCGACGGCCAGACCGGCGTCCTCATCGAGCTCAACTCGGAGACCGACTTCGTTGCAAAGAACGACAAGTTCGTGACCTTCGCTGACAACGTCCTCGAGGCCGCTGTCGCATCGGGTGCAAAGACGGTTGACGAGCTTCTCGCAGCCAAGCTGGACGAGGGCACCGTCGAGGACGGCCTCAACGCCATGCAGGCAGCAATCGGCGAGAAGATCGAGATCGGCCACGTCGCCACCGTTTCCGGTGAGAACGTTGCCGCCTACATGCACCGCACCGCGACGGACCTGCCCCCGCAGGTTGGCGTTCTTGTTGCAACCGACGCCGCAGGCGCCGGCATTGCACACGACGTCGCGGTTCACATTGCTGCTCTCAACCCCTCGTACCTCGACCGTGACTCCGTCCCGGCCGATGTTGTCGAGAACGAGCGTCGCATTGCTGAAGAGGTCACCCGTGCAGAGGGCAAGCCCGAGCAGGCGATCGCCAAGATCGTCGAAGGCCGTCTCGGCGGCTACTTCAAGCAGGTCGTCCTCGTTGACCAGGCATACGCACGTGACCCCAAGCAGTCCGTCGGCCAGGTCGCCAAGGCCGCAGGCGCAACCATCACCGGTTTCGCCCGCGTCCGCGTCGGCACCGAATGATCGCTGATTAAGCACTAAGAGTTCTGCCCCCGCGGACCATCCGCGGGGGCAGAACTCTTTTCAAACTCAGTACAACCTCAGGAGCATGGATGCTCTCTGGGTGGGTGGATCAGTTCAGTTATCGATCTGTTGATCTTGGATAACTTCGTTCATCCACTGCCATGCGGCAACCGTTGCGGGGAAACCACGGGTGGTGATTCCAAGGAGGATCGCCTGTTCAACTTCTTCCTGGGTCGCGCCTGCCTGAAGGGCTTTGCGAACATTGGAGCGGACGGCTCCGTCGGCCTGGGAGCCGAGTGCGATGCCAAGCTTGATGAGGCGAGCAGTCTTGTCGTCAAGGGGGCCTGCTGAGTCGATGCTTGCTGCCAGTTCGTCCTGATTCTGGGCTACGTCGGGAAAACGGTTCCGGAAGGCAACGTAGATATTGGGAAGATGATCTGTCATGGAGTGCTCTCTTTCTGTTTATCCCAGCGTATCCGTAAACGAATCATCTATCAGTGCGGAATTGACGCCTATGAAACACTTCCGGAGCTGAGAGGTGCCTAGAATCGGGTCATGGAGAACTATGTCGACCGGGTCGATGGCACCCGTTATCCCCTTGGCGTGCCGCGTTGGCGTTCCGATGCTGGGCGGCCGCTGTGGATCGAGCCGGGACCGGGAATCCGGGCGAACGATATTGATGGCAGTACGAAGTCCCTGTGGCGGTATCGGAAATCCTTTCCGTTGACTATTGACCGGCCGATCACCTTGGGGGAGGGGTGCACTCCGCTGATCAACTCCACCAGCTCTGGGGCCCCTGTTCTGTATAAGCTTGATTTCCTCAACCCGACAGGAAGCTTCAAGGATCGCGGCACGTCAGTCATGCTCTCCTACCTGCGCCAGCACGGCATCACCGCCGTCCTTGAAGACAGTTCCGGCAATGGCGGGTCGTCGGTTGCCGACTATGCGGCGGCAGGCGGCCTTGACGTAAAGATTTTTGCTCCTGCCTCCACCTCTGCCGGGAAGGTCCTCCAGGTGCGTGCCTACGGCGCTGAAGTTGAGCTGGTACCGGACCCTCGTGAAGAATCCCAGAATGAAGCGATCCGTCAGGAGGGTCCTGCCTTCTATTCCAGCCACAACTGGCAGCCGTTCTTTCTCCAGGGAACGAAGACTCTCGCCTACGAGCTGTGGGAAGACCTCGGATTTGAGGTGCCGGACAATGTGATCGTCCCCGTCGGTGCCGGGTCCAGCCTGCTGGGCTGTTGGCTCGGCTTCACCGAACTTCGCAATGCCGGTGCCATCGAAAAGTTGCCGCGCCTATTTGCTGCCCAGCCGCTCAACTGCTCCCCGGTCGATGCTGCGTTCATCTCGGGTGGTGAAGAACGGCGGCGAATCGAGCCAACGATCGCGGAAGGGACCGCGATTGCTGAGCCCTTGCGCCTTTTGGAAATCTTGGATGCTCTGAAAGACACGGCCGGTGGAACCGTGGCAGTACCCGAGGAGGACATCGCTGCGGCGCTAGCGGATCTCTGCTCCCAGGGCCTGTTCGTCGAACCGACCAGTGCGACCGCTGCCGCGGCATTCTCTGCCCTCCTGAATACCGGCACGATTGCGAAGGGCGAGAAGACTGTTGTCCTGTTGACGGGGTCGGGAATGAAGGCCGCGCAAAAGGTTCATGATCTCATCGAGAGCGAGCCGCCCCGCAGCTGAATCCTGGCTGGGTAGCGCCGCGCTCTTGCTCAGGCTGTCCTCTCTACCTATTCGCAGGTGTAAGTTTTTAGAGAGGATCCCCGGCAGGTGGGCGTATAGTGTCAGCACAGTCAGAGGCGTATGCCCTGACACTTGAGGAAAGGGAGAACACGATGAAGCTTCCGAAAGTACTGGCTGTCATCCTTGCTGGTGGCAGCGGCTCAAGAATGGGGCCCTCACCGAGTCCCGCGCCAAGCCTGCGCTCCGTGTGGCCGGCTCCTATCGACTCATTGATGTATCTCTATCGAATCTCGTGAACTCCCAGATCTCCAATGTCTGGATCGTCGAGGAATACCAGCCGCACTCGCTTAACCAGTACCTGTCGGTCGGCAGGCCGTGGGACCTAGATCGAACTCATGGCGGCCTTCAATTGCTTGCGCCGTTCAGCGGGGACGAGAAGGGCGGGTTCTCCGACGGAAACAGTGATTCTCTCTGGCGGCAAAACGACCGCATGAAAGACCATGATCCCGACCTCGTCATCGTCCTTTCGGCCGACCATTTTTACACCATCGATTTCCTCGACATCATCGCCACCCACCGAGAGTCCGATGCCGACCTCACAATGGTGACGACTGTCGTCGACGAAGACGCGTCACGATACAGCGTGGTGAAAGTCAACCCAGAGGGTGGCGTCACTGACTTCTGGTACAAGCCAGATGAGCCGAAGACCAATCTTGTTGCAGCAGAGATTTTCTGCTTCTCCGCCAGCGAGCTGTTCTCAGCCCTGGACCATCTCCACGACAAGCTTGGGAAACTGTCTGACTACGGTGATGGCCTGTTGCCTTGGTACGTCGAGCACAAAAAGGTAGTTGAGCATCGGCTTGACGGGTATTGGAAAGACCTCGGAACGCTGACCGCCTATTGGGAGGCCCATATAGATCTGCTCCACGGCACCGGAGTAACTCTGGACGATCCGACATGGCCGATCCATTCCGCCCAGCCGAACCTCCTGCCAGCCCGGATCGAAAAGCCTGCCGCAATCGACAGGTCATACGTCGCTCCCGGGAGCGTCGTCTCGGGAAAAGTTCACGACAGCTTCCTCAGTCCGCTGTGCTCGGTGGAAGAGGGTGCCGCCGTGCAAGAATCGATTCTGCTCGACAACGTCCAGGTGCCTGCCGGAGTACATCTCCGTCGCTGCATCGTCGAATCCGGCGCCCAGCTGAAACCCGGAAGCTACGGAACAGATGACCTTGTTACGCTGATCGACGCTGACGGCAACGCGACGAAGGACGCATAGACTCAGGCCATGGGATCTTTAGGAATCAGGGCAGCAACGGTCCTCGACGCTGACCGTCTCGCTTTCGTTCACGGACAGTGCTGGAAAGAGTCGCACCGCGCTCTCTTGCCTGATGAGCTGATCGAGAGCAAAGAAGAGAAGATGAAAGGCATCTACCCAAAGGAGCTTGCCGACCCCGGGGCCACCTCATACTGGGTTGCCACGTGGGGCGGGGAGATCATCGGCTTCGCCGGTGCCACTGCTCTCGGGACCGGCCAGGAGCGGCCTCTGGAGCTCACCAGCCTTTATGTCATTGCGGATTACCAGGGCAGAGGCATAGGAGAGAAGCTGCTCAACTATGCCATCGGGGAAGCCCCCGCGCTCCTGTGGGTCATCGACGGCAGCGCGGCATCCGCCTTCTATCGAAGCCAAGGCTTTGCGTTCGACGGCACGAGCGAAATTCGGGACGACCTGGCAGGCGCGATTGTACAGAGGATGATCCGCTAGCGCCCATACGTGCCCGTGAAGAGTACCTGGACGGTCGGGGCGTGCAGGCGCGCCAGTTCTTCTCGCGGCATGCTCGCGATCGGCTCTGCCTGCGTCATGTAGCGGACCAGCATGAGGCCTAAAATGTGAGCAAGCCCGGACTCGATCCGATATTTTGCATTCTTGCCGCCGAGCAGGCGCGCCGCCGGCGTAATAATGACAGTGTCGAGCCACTGGCGATACTCGTCCAGTGTTTGATCAGAGCCGAGGAGGGAGCGGATCAGCACTTTAACCGTCGTCGTCATCCCGCTCGTCTCCCAAATCTCCATCGCTATCAGGAGCGTCCGATAACCGAGAGTCGCCCGGTCCGCAGAGAATAGGGCGAGGACGAGTTCGACAGGGTCTCCGGGCAGCGACATCGATTCGCGGAAGAGATTGGCTTTGCTGCCGAAATAGTAGTTGATGAGGGCCGCATCGACCCCAGCATCGTCCGCGATCTCCCGCATCGTCACCGCGCCGTAATCGTGCGACCAGAAGCGTGCACGAGCCGCTCTCAGAAGGTGGTCGCGGACCTCACCGCGGGCAGCTCGCGGCCCCCTGCGTTTACCCACGGCGGAGCAGGGACCTTTGGCCCAAAGTTTCGGCTCTGCCGAAAAGAGCACGGCCCTTCGTACCCCTAAACGGTGCGGATCCGCTGTTCAAATCTACGTGCATCCATAATTTCATCATGAATGAAAGTTTACTTGATCGCGGATAGGTTTAATTGTGGAGGTACCTTGATGACTATCCCGCTCAAACTCGGCATCGATGTCGGCTCAACCACCGTGAAAGCGGTGGTGTGGGATGGCGCGCGGACGATCTTTGACGACTATCGGCGACACAACGCGGATGTTCGCGCCGAACTCGCCAAACTGCTCCAGGATGTGAGCAGGCAGCTTGGCGATGTTGAAGTCCAGCCTGCTTTTACCGGCTCGGGCGGCATGCAGCTCGCAGACCAGCTTGACGTGAGCTTCGTCCAAGAAGTGATCGGCCAAACCGAGGTGACCCGCCAGCTGCATCCCGAGACCGATGTGATTATCGAACTGGGTGGCGAAGACGCCAAGCTCACCTACCTCCACCCGACTCCAGAACAGCGCATGAACGGCACATGTGCCGGTGGGACAGGAGCATTCATCGATCAGATGGCGTCGCTCCTCGCCACCGATGCAGCTGGTCTCAATGCTCTCGCCGCCGACTACACAGAGCTCTATCCGATCGCTTCGCGCTGTGGAGTCTTCGCCAAAACCGACGTGCAACCACTCCTCAACCAGGGCGTCCCTCACGAGGACATTGCGGCTTCTGTGTTCCAAGCAGTCGCTCTCCAGACTGTCGCCGGCCTCGCGGCAGGCCGACCGATTCGGGGAAGCGTGATGCTCCTCGGAGGACCCCTCCACTTCATGCCCGAACTTCGTCAGGCCTTCAGTCGAGTGCTTGACAAGGCTGATGAGTTTGTCGCTCCCGAAAATGCTCAGCTCTACGTGGCGATGGGGGCGGCGCTCCTTGCTGACGGGCGAACGACGAGGCTCAACGATCTTCTCGATGAGATGCTGACTCTCGATACGACGGCGCTGAGCTCGAACCGTATGAGAGCCCTGTTTGCTGACGAGCGGGAGAAGACTGAGTTTGATAGGAGACACGCTGCCTCCATCATCCCCACGAAGGACATTACTGAAGCTCGCGGGGCGTGCTATCTCGGCGTCGATGCCGGCTCGACCACAATCAAAGCGGTCCTCATCGATGAAGACGATTCAATCGTCTTCACGCATTACGCCTCGAACGAGGGAGATCCTGTCGCGGCTGCAGTCGATATTGTACGCCGGATCCAGACCGAGTTGCCGCCCGGTCTGAGCATCAACCGCTCCTGCTCGACCGGCTACGGCGAGGGTCTCGTCAAGACCGCGCTCGGCCTGGATGACGGCGAGATCGAGACGATGGCACACTTCCGGGCCGCGAACCACATGATGCCGGGCGTCGATTCGGTCATCGACATCGGCGGCCAGGATATGAAGTATCTGACGATCAAAGAAGGCGTGGTCGACTCGATTTCTGTCAACGAGGCCTGCTCATCTGGCTGCGGCTCGTTCCTGCAGACCTTTGCGCACACGATGGGGCAGAGCGTCGAGGGTTTTGCTCAGGCAGCGACGGAAGCGAAAAGCCCTGTCGATCTAGGGACGCGGTGCACGGTGTTCATGAACTCGTCGGTGAAGTCCGCTCAGAAGGAGGGCGCATGCGTCTCCGATATCTCGGCCGGCCTGTCGTACTCGGTTGTCCGCAACGCCCTCTTCAAGGTCATCAATCTCAAGAGCCCAGAGGATCTGGGTGAAAAGGTAGTAGTGCAGGGCGGAACATTCCTCAATGACTCCGTCCTCCGTGCTTTCGAGCTTCTGACGAAGCGGGAAGTGGTGCGGCCGAACCTTGCCGGCCTTATGGGTGCGTACGGTGCTGCTCTCACCGCAAAAATGAATGATGATGGTTCGCCGGGCCCTCACGTCCTTCCTCTCGAAGAACTGGATACGCTCACTGTTGAGACGTCGACCAAGGTGTGCAGGCTCTGCCAAAACCACTGCAAGATGACGATCAGCGACTTCTCGAGCGGACAGCGCCACGTGTCCGGCAACCGCTGTGCTCGGGGCGCTTCGCTTGAGAAACGCCCCCCGAAATCGCCGATACCGAACATGTTCGACTGGAAGTACAAGCGCACGTTCGGCTACCGCAGGCTTACAGAAGCGAAGGCTTTCCGCGGCGACATCGGTGTTCCGCGGGTGCTCGGCCTGTACGAAAACTATCCCTTCTGGTTCACGGTGCTCACCAGCCTCGGCTTCAGGGTGATGCTGTCCGGCAGGTCGAGCCACAACCTGTTCGAGGATGGCATGGAGTCAATCCCGTCAGAGAACGTCTGCTATCCGGCGAAGCTTGCCCACGGCCACATTGAATCGCTCCTCGACAAGGGCCTGAAAACGATCTTCTATCCGTGCGTCTCCTACGAGAAAGACACATCGATCGGACAGGACAACACGTTCAACTGCCCGATCGTCGCAACCTACCCTGAGGTGCTCCGGAACAACATGGAGCGCCTTGCCGGTGATGATGTCAATTTTATTTCCCCGTTCGTCTCTCTTGCAGACCGTGAGCTCCTCCCGAAGCGGGTTACCGAGACCTTTGCCGACTTCGGCGTCACCGAAGAAGAAGCGCGCAAGGCGTGTGATGCTGGGTGGGATGAAGACGATGCCTACCGGCAGGACATCCTCGATAAGGGCAGAGAATCCCTCGACTACATCGCTCAGCACAACCTCCGCGGTATCGTTCTCGCAGGAAGGCCCTACCACCTCGACCCGGAGATCAACCACGGCACCCCAGACGTCATCATCGGACTCGGTATGGCAGTTCTGACGGAAGATGCTGTGCCATTCGACAGCCTCGAACGCCCGCTGCGCGTGCGCGACCAGTGGGCCTATCATTCGCGTCTCTATGAGGCGGCCGCAACCGTCGGTACGGCCCCGGATCTGCAGCTGGTGCAGCTCACCTCGTTCGGATGCGGGCTAGATGCGGTCACATCCGACCAAGTCATCGAGATTCTTGAAGAAGAGAACGACGTCTACACCGGACTGAAAATCGATGAAATCTCCAATCTCGGTGCCGCGCGCATCAGGCTCCGCTCGCTGGCCGCAGCGGCGGATGAGCGGATGGAGTCCACGAGTATTTCGACACGGCCAGAGAGCGGTGGGGATCAGGACACGGCAGCCAAGGCTGCTGAGAAGTATCCGAAGGTCGAGTTTACGAAGCAGATGCGAGAGGACTATACGATCCTTGCACCACAGATGGCGCCGATCCACTTCCGCTTCCTTGCCCCGGCTCTCCGTAGGGCCGGATACAACGTCAAGCTGCTTGAACATGCCTCCAATGACAATATCGAGACGGGCCTGACCTTCGTGCACAACGATGCATGCTACCCGGCGATCGTCGTCATCGGCCAGCTGATCTCCCAGTTCACCGAAGGGAGGGAGGATCCGGATTCGACGGCTGTCATGATCACCCAGACGGGCGGGATGTGCCGCGCCACCAACTATGCCGCCATACTCCGCAAGGGCCTGGCAGATGCCGGGTATCCGCAGGTCCCTGTCATCGCCGCCTCGGCCCAGGGGATTGAAGAGAACTCTGGATTTGAGCTGACGCTCCCTCTCATCCACCGCGCCTTCCAAGCGGTCACGATCGGCGACGTCCTGCAGAAAGTCCTGTTGCGGACCAGGCCCTACGAGATCGACGGCAATGCGACAGCACTGTATGAGTACTGGGACCAGATCGGGCGGGAATTCTTTGAGACTGGATATTCGACGACCCTCGGGCGGCGCACGACTTTCACAAAATTGATCAAAGAAATCGTCGCCGAGTTTGATGTGCTTCCCCTTCAGGACATTCCTCGCAAACCCCGCGTCGGGATCGTCGGCGAGATTCTCGTCCAATACCATCCGGATGCGAACAACAATGCTGTCGGCACGGTTGAGGCAGAAGGGTGTGAAGCAGAATTGCCTTCACTCGCGCAGTTCTTCCAAAACGCACTCGCAACCGCGCAGTGGAAGCATGACAACCTGGGCAATCTCACGCAGAAGCAGGCCAACCTTCACAAGGCTGGGCTGTGGGTCATGCAGCAGTACGAGAAGACAGCGCGCAAGGCACTCGAGGGTTCTGAACGATTTGATGCTGGAGCAACCATTCAAGAGCTCCGGGAGAAGGCACAGGACATCGTCTCTCTCGGCAACCAGGCCGGGGAGGGCTGGTACCTCGTCGCTGACATGATGGACATGATCGAGCGAGGCTGTTCGAACATCATCTGTGCCCAGCCGTTCGCCTGCTTGCCCAACCATGTTGTTGGGCGGGGCATGTTCCGGGCACTGCGAAATAAGTACGATAACGCGAACATCGTCTCGATCGACTATGACGCAGGAGCCTCACCCGTGAACCAGCTCAACCGCATCAAGCTGATGATCTCGACCGCCTTCCTCGGCCATGAAAGCGAGCTCGACGAGGTCGAAGAAGCGACCGATTCCAAGGTCTCTCTCGGCATGCCGAGGCTCCGAATTGGAGCGCGGACCTAGGTGACAAGAAGCTGAGACCACGGCACGTTTCAGCTTCGCTGAGATCGGCCAGGATCCACACAACGCTGCGGGACTTAAGTCTCAGAAGAGCATTTAAACAACGGAAATAGGCTCTAAATTTGCGGCCACCACATGACCATAAATGGGCGTAAGGGACAAATACAGCTCTATGGTGAGAGGGTCAGCAAGCCCGTGCCCAGGAGTTTGAGGAGCCCAGTTGTTCAGTTCGGTCATGACATCGCTTCCAGCGGAAATGTTCCAGCCGGATACATCGGCTATCGGCGCCAGCCTCACCTGGTCCGCCCTTGTGAGCCTGCTTCCGCTGGTGTTCTTCTTTGTGGCCCTCGGTGCTTTCTCCCTTCCGACCCAGTGGTGCGCGGTCGGGTCGCTCGTCGTTGCGATCATTGTCGCGGTCATCGGGTTCGATATGCCCGTCGGCATGTCCCTCATGTCTGCAGTCGAAGGCGCTGCTTTCGGCCTGCTCCCGATCATCTATATCGTCATCATGGCGGTCTGGCTCTACAACCTCACCGAGAGATCCGGGCGGTCAAAAGACGTCCAGGCTGTCTTCTCCCTTGTCGGCAAGGGCGACAAGCGCATCCAGGGCCTCCTCATCGGTTTCGCATTCTGCGGCCTCCTTGAGGGCTTGGCGGGCTTCGGCGCTCCTGTCGCGATCGCCTGCGCGATGATGTGGGCGCTCGGTCTGCCTCCGGTCAGATCCGCGATTGCAGTCATGGTCGGCAACGCCATCAACGTCGGTTTCGGAGCGATGGCCATCCCGGTCACGACTGTCGCTAACCTCGGCGGCGAAGATCCCGTCGTTGTCGGCGCCACGATGGGCCGAATCACCCCGATCCTCTTTCTCCTCATCCCCTTCCTCATGCTTTTCATCCTTGACGGTTTCCGCGGTATCAAGCAGTGCTGGCTCGCGGCAGTCGTGTCGTGGTTCGGCATGGCGGCAGGGCACCTGGTGGGCACGCACCTCCTCTCCTACGAGCTGACAGCCGTATTTGCCTCGCTTCTCTCCTTCATCCTGCTCGCTGCTCTGCTGACCCGCTGGTCGCCCACCACCCCGGAGGAGCTGCGCTCCCCGCCAGCCGATGAGAGGCTCTCCGTCTCCCAGACTGTCCTCGGCCTGCTCCCGTACTGGCTCGTTGTCATCGTCTTCGCCATTGCCAAACTCTGGACCTTCGGGGTTGATATCCCAGGCGCGCTCGACTCGACGACTTTCAGTTTCGTGTGGCCAGGTCTGGAGGGGGTCATGGCAGCTCAAGGCGGCCAGAACTCTGCGGTCGTGTTCTCCGTTCCGTGGCTTGCATCGCCCGGCACGATGCTTTTCCTGACCGGACTCATCGTCTGTGCTGTCTATGCGGCAAGCGATGGGGGCGGGAAATATCGGCTCCCGTTCCGAGAAGGGTTGAGAACGCTCGGCGTCACAATCTACGAACTCCGCATCTCCATTCTCACGATCTGTCTGGTCATGTCGCTCGCCTACGTCATGAACCTCTCCGGTCAGACGGTGACGATCGGCGCGTGGCTGTCCGCAACCGGAGCGGCCTTTGCGTTCCTCTCTCCGCTGCTCGGCTGGATCGGCACCGCCGTCACCGGATCGGCAACCTCGGCGGGCGCGCTGTTCGGCAACCTGCAGGCAACCGCCGCACAATCGGCGAATCTCCCGCCGCAGCTGCTGCTCGGCGTCAACGAGGTCGGCGGCGGTATCGGCAAGATCATCAGCCCCCAGAACCTCGCCATCGCCGCCTCGGCCGTCAAGTCCGAAGGGAGCGAATCGGAGATCCTCCGAAAGGCGCTGCCGTACTCGCTCTCCCTCATTGTCTTGTTGGGTGCGATCACCTTCCTCGCCTCCAACGGAATCCTCGGATTCCTCGTCGTCTAGAAAGGACCGATTATGAAAATCGCCCTGTTCTCCACCTGCCTGAACGATGTCATGTTCCCGCAGGCGGCCCAGGCAACAGTGCACCTGCTCGAGCGGCTCGGACACACCGTCGTGTTCCCGAAGGACCAGGCATGCTGCGGGCAGATGCACATCAACACCGGGTATTACCCCGAAGCCATGCCGATGATCCGCAATCATGTCCAGACGTTCGAACCGGTGCTCAACGGCGAGTGGGATGCGATCGTTGCCCCGTCAGGATCATGCACCGGCTCGATCCGCACACAGCACGCGATGGTGGCCCGTGAGCAGGATGACGAGGGGCTGGCGTCGAAGGCCGAGCTCATCGCAGAGAAGACATTCGACCTGCCTGAGCTCATCGTCGACGTGCTCGGACAGACGGACGTGGGCGCGTACTTCCCGCACCGGGTTACGTACCACACGACGTGCCACTCCCTTCGGGTAGCACGCGTCGGCGACAAGCCGCTCCAGCTCCTTCAGGAGGTGGAGGGGATCGATTACGTGCCGCTGCCTGACTCGGACGAATGCTGCGGTTTCGGCGGAACATTCTCGCTGAAGAACTCCGATGTGTCGGCAGCGATGATGTCCGACAAGATGGCGAACGTGAAATCGACGGGTGCGGAGATCCTCGTCGCCGGTGACTATTCGTGCCTTATGAGCATTGCCGGCGGCCTGTCGCGGACCCGCGCCGGCATCCGAGCCATTCATCTTGCCGAGGTGCTGGCAGGAACGAGAGCCGAGCCGTGGACAGCTCCGGCGACGAACACGAAGGTGGGTGCATGATGCTGGACAAGCTGAAAGAACTCGGCTCGAAAATGGGCCTCAACCCGACAGACTGGGCGGCCAACGACGTTGAGGAGGAGAAGCTCGGCTGGTATCCCGGCGTGCCGACTCCGCAGGATCCGCTCCGCTGGGGCAAGTCCTTCCCGGAAGGCGCGGCCATTACCCTGCAGAACACGCAGATGAGGCAGAACCTCGGATATGCGACCGGCAAGATCCGGACAAAGCGTAATACGCGCGCAGAAGAGCTTTCTGATTGGGAGGAGCTCCGCGAAGCGGGCTCTGTCATCAAACGCAACACGCTCGCGAACCTTCCCGAACTGCTCGAGATGTTTGAGCAGAAGGTGACCGAGCGCGGCGGTATCGTTCACTGGGCGCGCGATGCAGATGAGGCAAACGAAATAGCCCATAGGATCATCCAGGAGAAGGGCGTCGACGAGGTCGTCAAGGTCAAGTCGATGGCGACGCAGGAGATCAACATGAACTCCTACCTCGAGAAGCGCGGAATCCAGGCATGGGAGACAGACCTGGCCGAGATGATCGTGCAGCTGTCCAAGGACATGCCCTCCCATATCGTCGTCCCTGCGATCCACCGCAACAGATCAGAGGTCAAGGCGATCTTTGAGGCCCGCATGGAGGAGCGTCCCCGCTTCGCCACCGACGAGCCCCGTGAGCTCGCTATGGCTGCCCGTGCGCACCTGCGGAAGAAGTTCCTATCCGCGAAGGTCGCTGTGTCGGGTGCTAACCTCGGCGTCGCAGAGACCGGAACCCTTGCCGTCTACGAGTCGGAGGGCAACGGCCGCATGTGCCTCACCCTCCCTGAAACTCTCATCACCGTCATGGGGATCGAGAAGATTGTTCCGAGCTACCGGGACATCGAAGTGTTCTCCCAGCTCTTGCCGCGGTCTGCGACGGGGGAGCGGATGAACCCGTACACGTCCTTCTGGACGGGTGTCGAAGAAGGCGATGGGCCCCAGGAGTTCCACCTCATCCTCATGGACAACGGACGCACCAATGTTATGAAAGATGAAGTCGGCAGGGAGGCTCTCAAGTGCATCCGCTGCGCGGCATGCATGAACATCTGCCCCGTGTACCGAGTTTCGGGCGGCCATGCCTACAACTCGGTCTACCCGGGCCCCATCGGAGCGATTCTCACGCCCCAGCTCTTGGACGCAACAGACCGGAAGGACCCGGCAACATCATTGCCGTTCGCGTCGACCCTGTGCGGAGCCTGCTACGACGTCTGCCCGGTCAAGATCAACATCCCTGAAATACTCGTCCACCTCCGCCACAAGATCACCGATGCGAACCGCGGCGGCATTCCGAACGCCTGGGATGTTGCGATGAAGGGCAGCTCGAAGGTCATGCAGAACGGCAAGGCTATGGGCAAGGTCGGAGATGCCATGAAGGCAGGCAGAGCGGTCGCGGGCAAGGAACGCAAAATCGGACACCTCCCGCTGCCGGTCATCAAGGAGTGGACCGAGACGAGAGATGTGCCAGCGCCTCCGGCGCAGAGCTTCCGAGCATGGTGGGCAGAACGGAATGAGGAAGACAAGTGAACAAGGCGAAACAGGAGATCATGGACCGTATCCGTGCGGCCGGAGACATTCCGGCACACGAGGTCCCGCGCGACTACCACATGGATGGTGCCGGATCCCGAGAAGAGATCCTCCACGAGATGGTCGTTGCACTCGAAGACTATACAGCGATCGTTACCCTCGTTGCCCCCGACGGCATCGAGGAAGCCATCGACGCCATGCTTGAAGGCCTCACCTCGGTTGTGGTTCCACCAGGATTAGAACAATCCTGGAAGGACGCTGCCGCCCGGCGCGGCCGCGATGTACGCGTCGATGCGCCACCTCTCAGCAAGGACGAGCTCGACTCGACGGACGCTGTCGTGACAGCCTCTCGCGTCGGTGTTTCGCTCTCGGGAACGATCATGCTGGACGGTGAGCCCGACCAGGGCCGCCGAGCCATCAGCCTCGTCCCCGACACCCATATCGTCGTTCTCGAGGCCGATGCAATCAAAGCGACCCTGCCGGAAGCCGTCAAGGTCCTCGAAGAGAACCCGCTCCGGCCTACAACGTGGATCGCTGGCCCCTCAGCCACCTCCGACATCGAACTGGTCCGCGTCGACGGGGTACACGGCCCCCGCAACCTCAGCGTCATCATCGTCGAACGCTGACTGTTTGAGGCCCCGGATTCCGGGGCCTCAAACATGGTCATAGCTGGATGCTGGACCCTATAGCAGGTGCTTGTGAAATGTCAGCTTGTAGGGCCGAGGACAACATTTGCCCAGCTCGAGTGGAGGGACTCCTGGTCCGAAGGCTGGAACAGGCCTGCGAGAACGTCGCGGTAGAGACGGGAGAGCTCGTTCGAGTTCGAGTAGGAAGACCCTCCGCATGACCGGATAGCCTGCTCCACAGCATGCAGAGATGCTTCGGATGCGGCGTTCTTCGCTGCGGACAGCTGCGGGTACCAGAGGTCGCCCCGGTCCCGGCCCTCATCAAGATCCCGTGCTATGAGAGTGACCTCCGCGGTCGCGGAGTTCATCCGCAGCGCAGCACTGGCAAGCCGCCACCTGATGTCCGGATCGTTCGCGTAGACGTCCTGGTGAAGGACAGACTTACGGGTCTTCACCTTTTCTGCGGCAACTTCGATGGCTCTGTTGCCGATGCCGAGGTAGGTCGCGGCGAGGAAAACTTCAAAGTAGGAGAAAATGCCGAAGATGACGGGCTCATAGGAGGGGCCCGGTTCAACGCGCTGCAAGATTTGATCGGCTGGAGCGTGGGCTCCTTCAAGCAGGGTGGAGTTAGACTGCGTGCCCCTCATGCCCAGGGTGTCCCAGTCATCCTTGATCGTGAACCCGCCGTCCTCGCGGTTCAGGATGGCGAAAACCGAGTGGGGACCATCTTCGCCCGTATCGTCGCGAGCAAACGTCATGAGCTTCGTCCACACGGGGGACAGGGACGTGAAGACCTTGAGCCCGTGGAAGGAGTATCCGCCCTCCCCGTCGGGACGGGCCTCGGAGATCGAGCCAAAGAGAACAAGGTCGTTACCGGGTTCGGAGATACCGAAGGCGAACACGTCCCCGGCCATGGCACCCTCGAGGATCTGCTTGCCGGAGTCCACGCCGTTAGCGACCAGGTGACGACCGAGGCCAACGATGATCTGGTGCATGTTGATGGCAAGAGCAGTGGACGGTGCTGCTTGGGCGAGGCGGGTCTGCTCAACGCAGATCTCTTCCGTGGTTAGTCCGCCCCCGCCGTACTCCTTGGGAACATAGGCGGTCAGATAACCTGCGTCCTTCAGTTCCTTCAGGTCCTCATCGGGAAAGACATTGTTCTTATCCACCTCGTCTGCACGGGAGTGAATACGGTCAAGGAGGTCAGCGCTGAGGAACATTACCCATCATCTCTTTCAACTAGGTACCTGCCATTCCAACACTACCCCTGGCAGAAGACATGGGAACTCGATATCCAGGGAGAGCCGGACTCCCAGCACCGACAATCGGCTGGCGTGAATTCCTTGAAGTGTGCCGCGTGTAGAAAGGGGGTGTAACGATCCCGGCAAGCGGTACGCAAACCGCTATAGCTTGACCTGGGATCTTGTGAAAAAGCTACTGAAAGAGCTAGCAAGGAGTAGGGAAACGACCGGTGGCCAGGACGAATCCTGGCCACCGGTGAGAGAAGGAAGATGACTTTTGTGAGCGCTTCTTCGTTTGGGCTACTTGCTGATGACGTCCATGGCCTGACGGGCGATGGCGAGCTCTTCGTTCGTGGGAACGATAAGGACCTGGACGGACGAGTCGCCCGTCGAGATCTGGCGGATATCGTCGCTACGGACGCCATTGGCTTCCAGGTTGAGCTTGATGCCGAACGAGTTGAGACGCTCGATGACCTCGGCGCGAAGCAACTCGTCGTTCTCGCCAATGCCTGCGGTGAAGGCAATCGTGTCCAGGCCACCCATGACAGCGGCGTAGGAACCGATGTACTTGACGAGGCGGTGGACGTAAATGTCGAGCGCCTCGCGGGCAAACTTGTCGCCACCGTTCGCGAGAGCCCGCACGGCCCTCATATCGTTCTCACCGGCCAGGCCCTTAAGGCCCGACTGCTTGTTGAACAGGTTGTCGAGCTCGCCAACATTCATGCCACCAACGCGGCTCAGGTGGAAGATAACAGCAGGGTCGATATCGCCCGTGCGGGTTCCCATGACCAGACCCTCGAGCGGGGTAAGACCCATCGAGGTGTCAACGGCTTCACCGTTTACAACCGCGGAGACGGATGCGCCGTTGCCGAGGTGAAGGACGATCTGCTTGAGATCGTCCCGGCCCGTGAACTCGGCAACCTTCTGTGACACGAACTGGTGGGAGGTGCCGTGCGCACCGTAGCGGCGCACAGCGTACTTGTCTGCAACCTCGCGGTTCAGAGCGTAGCGGGCAGCCTCCTCGGGCAGGGTCTGGAAGAAGGCCGTGTCGAAGACGACAACATGCGGAACATCGAGAAGCTCGCGAGCAACATCAATACCGCGGAGGTTCGCGGGGTTGTGCAGAGGAGCGAGCGGAGCAAGCTCCTCAACGAGGTCACGGACCTCATCGGTGACAAGCGCCGGACCATCGAAGTGGTTACCGCCCTGGACAACGCGGTGACCGACGGCCTTGATGCCGGCTCCGGACAGCTGAGGACCAATCTTCTCGAACAGGTTGAGAACGAAACGCAGGCCCTCGCCGTGGTCGGCGAGAACAAGGTCGTATTCGTGCTTCTCACCCTGGTAGGTGTGCTTCACATGGGAAGATGACTCGCCGATCTGCTCGACAAGGCCGACCGCGATCGCATCGCCCGACTCCGGATCGACGAGCTGGTACTTGATAGAGGAGGAGCCGGAGTTGATGACGAGGACTGTCATGAATTGCCTTTCGAGCTAGTTCTGTGCTTGGACGGCCGTGATAGCGATGGTGTTGACAATGTCATCCACCAGGGCACCGCGGGAAAGATCGTTCACGGGCTTGTTGAGACCCTGCAGGATCGGGCCAACGGCCACGACACCCGAGGAACGCTGAACGGCCTTGTAGCCAATGTTGCCAGCGTTTAGTGACGGGAAGATAAACACATTGGCCCTGCCAGCAACGGGGGAGTCTGGCATCTTCTTCCTGGCGACGTTCGGGTCAACCGCAGCGTCATACTGGATCGGGCCTTCAATGAGCAGATCCGGGTTCTTCTCGCGAGCAAGCCTCGTTGCCTCAACAACGGCCTCAACATCGGCGCCCGTGCCCGAAGCGCCCGACGAGTAAGAAAGAAGTGCGATACGGGGGTCCACACCGAACTGGATCGCGGTCTCCGCGGAGGAGACGGTGATGTCGGCAAGCTGGGCCGGAGTCGGGTTCGTGTTAACAGCGCAGTCGCCGTACACCAGAACCCGGTCAGCCATGAGCATCAAGAACACCGACGACACAATCGAGGTGTCCGGCTTCGTCTTGATGATCTGGAACGACGGAACGATCGTCTCGGCGGTCGTGTGGTTCGCACCCGAAACCATGCCGTCAGCATCACCCACGTGAACCATCATCGTCGCAAAGTAGGAGAGGTCCTTGAGCTTCTCGGCGGCCTGCTCTTCCGTCATGCCCTTCTTGGCTCTCAGGCGGGCCAGCTCCGGAACGTAGCGAGACAGATAGGCGGGATCCGCCGGATCAACAATGAGAGCATCGTCGATGTTGTAGCCGCGGTTGTTTGCGCGCTCGCGGATAGTCTTTTCGTCGCCAATGAAGACAATGTCGGAGACGTCGTTGGTGAGGATGATTGATGCAGCCTGGAGAACGCGATCGTCGTCGGCCTCCGGCAGGACGATCCGCCTGCGCTGAACTCGGGCGCGCTCCATGAGCTCCGACTGGAACACGAGGGGGGTTCGGATGGTCGGCTTCTGCTTGAACACCTCAAGGATCGACTCGTCGATCCTGTCCGTGAAGACGGGAACCTCCGGGTGGTCGGCGGTGATTTCCTCGCGGATACCGTCCTGGGCTTGAAGGACAACGACGGCGCTAACCGGAACGTGTGCCCCCGACATTTCAGCCGCCGCGAGATCAATGTAGCCTGCGGTACGCTCAACGCTTCGCTTGCTGCCGTCGGCAACAATTGCGACGGTCGTGCCAAGGTTGGCGGCGGTGCGTCCAGAACGGGAAATTAGGCCCGGGTTAACCGGGTCACCCTGGGTGTGTCCAACAACAAGAACGGCGTCGTAGTCGAGAGAGTACTTGCGGTAGGCACGAATGATGGCGTTCATGGCGGACGCTTCATCTTCGAAGTAGTGATCGCGCGCGGTGCCGTAGCCCGCGTTGAACTCCTTGACGATGACGTCATCCTCCGGAGTTCCGTTGTAGTAGGGGCGGAACACGCCAACCCTGTCGTAGGACGTGCGTAGGATCTCGACTATCTGTCGGGCAATTTCAATTCCTCCGGTCACCTGTTCTGTTGAGGCGAGGTACAGAGAGTCAGTCACGAGCGTCTTCCTTCCGCGAAGCTTCAGATTTACAACCATTATCGGCCATAAGTCCCACTAATTTCTTGGATCATGGCAAATGTGACATAGGATCGTCCCATGTCAACGAGTGGCCGGAGAAGTGATTGGGTGAGAGAAGCGCTCACTCCCAAGATGATTGTTCTCTTCATTCTCCTTGCTATCGCGGCGGCTGTCTGCATCAGACTCGGCTACTGGCAGCTCGAACGAGCCACGGCTCGCGGTGCCGATAGAATCACAGCCGAGCACGAAGAGAAGCTGTCGGGGCCGGCCCTGCCGCTCGATGAAACCCTGCGTTTGCAGACGAACATGAGGGTGGATGAATACGCTTCTCCGGTTTATGTGACCGGCACGTTCTCCGAATGCCAGCTCCGCGTTCTCGACCGCGCGGTCGACAGCAACCCCGCCGAACTCGTCCTTGCGGAATTGACAGTTACCGAGGGCCCGGATGCTGGTGGCGCCGTCCCCGTTATCCGTGGCTGGGTAGAGCCTGGTGCGCCGCTTCCAGCGGTGCCTTCTGGTGACGTTACGGTCTTTGGCTACCTTGCAGCACCCGAGGATTCAATCGGTGGGCTGACCGAAGAAACCGCCGTTTCTATCTCACCAGCGGAGCTCGTCAACGCCTGGGGCGGTCCGATCCTTTCCGGCTATCTTGTCGAGTTCACCCCGGAATCCGTGAACCAAACTCAGATCGATAATCGCGAACCCGTTGAATTCACGGCGCAGCGGACGAGCGCCGACGGCGTTCAGCATGTCCCCCCGCCCAAGCCTACTGAGGAAGGCGGCTTCAACCTTCAAAACGCCGCCTACGCCGTGGAATGGGTGATCTTCGCGGGCTTTGCCCTCTTTATCTGGTTCCGAATCCTTCGTTCCGCGGTCAAGTTGAAACGCGAGGAGCAACTGCTCGATGAGTGGGCGGAAGAATTCCTCAGTGAATCTGAGGACAACAAATTAAGGGGATAGCAAACGGCCTGACTTGTCGGCGTTGACAATACTCATTGCCCACCATCCAATATCGTGCCACGCAGAGTTGCAGCAGACTGTATCCAATCACGCGATGGCGCAACAGCGAAGCCTTGAGAGGCTCGATCAGGTCTTGAGGTAGACGAAGAGAGCCGAAAACGTGAAGAGAGCCGCGACTTCTGTCGGTGCCGTTCGGCCGCCTCTTCTTGACGGTAGGCAGTCAGTTGTTGTGCCATGGCTTCCCGCTCATCAATTTCGCCCTTGAGAAGCTCCCACAATTCACTGGGGAAGAAGTTGTAGCGGGTTACTTCTGAAGAGCCGACACCGGCGCTAGTGCGGCCACGTGCTCGCTCGCATCAGCACTGCACTACTACCGCCAGGGACGGATTCGACATTCTCGATCGCGGCAGGGGTCTACCGAACTGCCGTCAGAGTATCGTAAGTCTTAACTATCATCGCCTCTTTGAGATCGCTTCGGAGGGTGGTACCTACCGTGCGCGCGTTCGTGAAGTCCATACGGTGCTACTCGACGCCGCTGCCATGATCCTCGGTCACAGGAGGATCTGCTGCGGTTACGCCATCCGTTCTGCTCAAGGTGTTTTTTACTCGATCAGTAGTTAGTGGTCGACCTTGGCAAGATCGTTTCTGTCGGAGGTGACACTGTCCGGGGCGGTGAAGGTGGGAATGTGGCTGTGGCGATTGAAGAAGAGTGCGACGACGAGAATGATCGTGCCGGCAAGAGCCAGTAGCACACCTATTGCGGCCGGTGCGCGGTATCCCCAGCCCGCCGTGACAACGAGACCACCCAGGTAGGCGCCGAGTGCATTGGCCGCGTTGAAGGCGGCATGGTTCATGGCGGCACTCATGTTCGGAGCATCTGCTGCTGCCCGCAGGAGGCGTGCCTGAAGGCCCGTGGTGAAGAGGCTCATGGCTATCGCGTTGAGGAACATGAGGGGGAGAACGATATACCAGATGTGCATGAAGGCAGCCATGAGCGAAAGGATCACCGCCATCCCCAACACCCCCGCGAGCGCCGACTTGTCGATGGAACGGTCGATGCAGGGGCCGGCAACGAGTGACCCGACCGTCATGCCACACCCATAGAGAACGAGAACCCAGGGTAGGTACGGTTCGGGGATCATCGCGACCTCGGTCATGGTGGGCGTGATGTACGTGTAGAAAGCGAACGAACCACCAAAACCAACAGCGCCTGCAAGGAGCGGGACCCAGATCTGGAGGCGCGTCATGGACTTCAGCTCGGCGCGTGCCGAGGACGTCCTCGATGCTGGCACAGGGGGCAGAAACTTGAGCAGAGCAAGGATAGTGAGGATCCCGATGCTGGCGATGATGACGTATGCCCACCGCCACCCGAAGGTCGAACCGACCCAGGTTGCGGCAGGCACACCAATAATGTTGGCGATCGTGAGGCCGAGCATGGTGCGGGCCATCGCGGTGCCGCGCTTATCTGGGCTCACGAGGCTGGCCGCGATGACAGCGGCAATGCCGAGGGTGATGCCGTGGGGGAGCCCGGTCAAGAACCGAGCTGCGAGCAAGGTTGGTAGATCCTGGGCAAAGACGGTCAACAGGTTTCCCATTGAGAAGATCCCGGCCGACCAAATGAGCAGGTTCTTGCGGTCCATTCTGCTCGTCAACGCTGTCAGCAGGGGAGCTCCGACTACAACACCGATCGCGTACGCACTCACCGCCCATCCGGCTTGCGGATTGGTCACCCCAAGGTCGGTAGCAATCCATGGGATCAGGCTCATGGAAGCGAACTCGGTTGTTCCCACAGCAAAACCACCGGCCGCGAGTGCCGTGAGAGCCAGAGGAACTGAGCGTGCTGAGGGCATGGAAGGTCCAATCAATAACGTCGTTGAAGGGGCAACCCGGTCTGGAAAAGTCGGCACCAAGATGGTTGCCTTCTAACAGTAGGTCTTTGGACCTGTCGTTGGAAAGCGTTGGCTGCCCAGTGGTGACACGATTCATCACTCGGCAAGTCGGTCGACCACTCGAACGCCACTCAACTAATCGAAGTTCTTCAAGCACCCCGGTTTCGTCGTAGGTTCCTGACTTTGGAAAGGGAATGGGAGCATCAACTAACATAAGAACACGGCGCGCCGCTACTTGGCTGAAGAGATGGTTGCTGTGGTCAGGATGGTGTGTACGATGCGGCGGAGCTTGGCACTTCGCAGGGAACTGTGAGAGGTGTCGCCGATCAATTGGGGACGCAGTGGAATTAGTGCGGTCCGGGGTTTGTCAGGCTGACATTGATGACGGGGTGAAGGTCGCAATCACTACCGGTGAGCAGACACGTATGAAGGAACTTGAGTAAGAAGTGCAAGAACTCAAACGTGCGAATGAAATCTTAAAGCGTGATGCGTCTTTCTTTGGGGCGGAGCAGGGCCGCTAACACAAGAACTAGTCGATTTCATCAACTGGAATGAGTTTGATGTTTTGGCTGGTCGTAGTCTCGGGGTTGAGTGTCTTTGCAGTTTCGTGCAGGTGGCCGTGTCAATGTATTCCGCCGCGAGTGGTATGCCTTCTTCAGCACGAAAACTCCGTGATGCTGAGATTGCGCCGCAGCGACCTGAACTGCGGGATGAGAACGACTTCGTCTACGGTGTGCGCAAATTCTGGAAAGTTGCGAAGCGTGCTCGCATCGATATCGGCCGTGACCAGACGGCCAGGTTCATGAATTTACTCGGTGTCGAGGATATGCGTCGGGAGTAACGAGTGACGACTACCAAGCCTTGCTCGAACGTGGTGCGACATCCTGATCTGGTGAACCGGGTGTTTGGAACTGAGGCGCCAAACCGGCTCTGGGTCACCAACCTCACGCTCGTTCCCACGGGGCAAGGTGTTGTCTATGTGTGCTTCATTATCGACGTGTTCGACCGCGTGATCGTCGGCTGGCGCGTAGCTTTGAACATGAAGACTAAGACTGTACTTGATGTGATTGAGATGGCGGCCTGGTCTCGTGGAAAAAAATTGCCGGAACTGCGGTGCCATTCAGATGCGGGCGCGTAATTGACATCTATCCGCTACGGGGAGTGTCGCGCCAAGATCGGCGCGACACCCTCGATCGGCTCCGTGGGCGATAGCTTCGACAACGTCCTTGCCGAAAGTGTAAACGGCTATGACAAGGTCGAGCTTGTACGTAGGCCAGTCCAGACGGGACCAAAGAGAACGATCGATGATCCCGAACTCGCCATGCTCGGCTGGGTTCGCTGGCGGAGCACGAAACTGGCTCTTCGCAATTGAGGGTGCAGTCGAGGCTTGAATCCGCCGGGCTCCAGGAGTGCTCTGGCGATGAAGTTGGTGAGGTTGCGGATGCTGAGGGCGGAGCCGCGTAGGTGCTCGAGCCGTGGGTTGATCGCCTCGGTGGCGCCGTTGCTGGTGCCGGGGCGGTCGAAGTAGGCCAGGCCGTGGGCGGCGCGTTTCTTCAGGGCGCGTCCCAGGGTACGGACCTCCTCCAGCGCGGCGGGAACGCCGGAGCTGAGCGAGGTGATGAGCTGGGTCATGAGTACTCGGCCGGCAATGCGGCCGGGTGTTCGGTAGGCGGTGATCATCTGTTGGTAGACGCCCCAGGTGGCCCCAACCTCCACGTGCTCCGCGGCCGCAAAGAGTGCCCTGATCCGGGCCTGCTGCTTGTCGGTGAAGAGGTCAGCTCCGGTGTGCAGGGTGCGCCAAGCCCGGTAGAGCCGATCGGGGTGAGGTCGATGACGACGGTGACGTGCTTGTCGCCCAGGTGAGTGTGGCGCCCCACGAGCTCATCGACGCCGACGACTCGCACGCCGTCGAACCGGCCCGGATCCTTGATCAGCAGGCATCTACCTTCGGCCAGAACCGCCGCGCTGGCGGTGTTCCACGACACCGACAGGCCCTCGGCCACGCGCGCGACGGTCAGGTTCCAGGCGCTGGCCGAGCATCTCCAGACCGAGCTCGTCTAGGCCGGTGAATGTAATCAGGTCAGGGCACGTGAAGGAAGCGTCAGGCACGTCGAGGTCTTCCCGATGGGCGGCGTAGGAACCCCCCATCATCGGAAGACCTCGACCCCTATCCAACGAACGACGCGCGAACGACCGCTACACCCTCAACCGCGAAGAGCCTGGAAACTGCAGGTGGGTTCTACGAAAGCGAAAAGCATTGACCGATGTGCGACCGGCCACGTTTGCGGATTTTACTGAATGCGTGTGGTGTGAAACTGGGGCAAAATGGACACCGGAGGTCAGCGCTCTCGGTGCCAAGTTTCCCAGAGTTTTGCGTACGCACCACCCGCTGCCACGAGTTCATCATGGGTGCCGAGTTCGCTAATGAGACCGTCTTCGATCACGGCGACTCGGTCCGCGTCGTGTGCGGTGTAGAGGCGGTGGGCGATAGCAACAACGGTGCGTCCGGAAAGAACTGCTGAGAGGCTCGCCTCGAGCGATCGCGCGGAGCGCGGGTCGATAAGCGAGGTGGCTTCGTCCAGGACGACCGTGTGGGGGTCGAGAAGAACGAGACGAGCAAGGGCGAGCTGCTGGGCCTGGGCAGGGGTGAGCGTTTTGGCTCCCGAACCCACTTCCGTTTCGAGGCCGTTCTCGAGTTCTCGTACCCAACCGAGCGCATCGACGGAACGCAGGGCCTGCTCGAGCTCACCATCGGTGGCGTCGTGCTTGGCGAGGCGCAGATTGTGGGCGAGCGTGCCGACGAAGACGTGGTGCTCCTGGGTGACGAGTGCGACCTCCTTGCGGAGCTCGTCCTCGGTCAGGTCGACCAGCGGAACGCCGCCGACGGTGACGGAGCCACCCGTGGGCGGGTGGATGCCGGCGAGCATGCGGCCGAAGGTGGACTTGCCGGCGCCGGAGGGCCCGACGATCGCCAGGCGTTCGCCCGGAATGAGGTCGAGGTTGATTCCGTGGAGGACGTTGCGTCCCTCGGTGTAGGCGTAGGTGACGTCCAAGGCAACGATGTCGCGGCCTTCGGGCTGTGCACCGGTCGGGGTGCGGTCGGTGTCGACGAGGCGGACGCCGACGATACGAGCGAGCGACACGGATGCGACCTGCAGTTCATCCATCCACATGAGGAACTCGACGAGGGGGTTGCGGAGCTGGGCCGTGTAGAGGGCGACGGTGGTGACCATGCCAATCGTGACGGAGCCGAGCGAGATGAGGTGGGCTCCCCAGACAACCGCGACCGCGGTCGGGAGCGCCGTTCCAAGCAACAGGAAGAAGAACAGCTCCATGCGGAGCTTCGCGGCCCGCGCCTCGGAATCCCATGCGTCCTTCGAAATGATCGACTTCATGCGCTTCCTGCGGGACTCGCCCAGGTCCATTGCGTCAATGGTCCCCACGAAGTCAACAGACTCGGCAACAACCGAGTTCAGGCCGGCCCATGCCTGGGCCTGCCACAGGTACGTGGGTCGGGCGCGCTTCAGGTAGCGGATGGCGGACAGGGTGATGAAGGGGATCCCGATCAGGAGCGACAGGGAAACGAGAGGCGAGGCAATGATTGCCATGATGATTGTGACGACGATCGTGATCGCCGAGGTAATGAGAGCGGGAAGACCAAAGCGAACAACCCACTGGATCCGGTCCACGTCATTGGTTGTGCGCGACAGGAGGTCGCCGGTGCCCGCCGACTCGACGGTCGACAGGGGAAGCGAGGTTACCGAGGAGAGGAACTCTTCGCGGATCTCCGCGAAGACCTGCTCGCCCAGGATCCTCGTGCGTAACTGAACTTCTCGCGTGAGGAATGAGTAAAGCAGGTAGGCGCCAACAACGATAAGGATTGCTCCGTTGACGTAGCCGCGCGTCGTGCCGTCCACGACGGCGTCAACGAGCAGGCCGACAATGTAGGGGACGGCCAGGGCGCTCACCGAAGCGAGCGCATGGATGATGATGACCGTGAGGAAACGCCACCGGTGCCGAGAAATGATCTCTTTGGCGTAGGCGAGAACCTGACGGTTGTCGGCAATGGGGAGAACCTGGTTCATGATTCCTCACCTGTCTGGCGGGTGATGACCCACTCGTAGCGTTGCGCCAGGGGATCGCCTGCGGCGGACTTTTGAAGGAGCTCATCGTGCGAGCCCCGGACGATCTCCTCACCGTTCTCGAGAAGAACGACCTCGTCGACACGGTTGAGAAGAAGGGGAGAACCGGACGTGAGCACGGTGGTCTTGCCGCTCCTGCGTTCCATGAGCCTCTTGGCAATCCGGTCCTCCGTGTGGGAGTCAACGGCGGAGGTGGGCTCCACGAGAATGAGGACCTCGGGATCGTCCAGGATGGCACGCGACAGTGCGACGCGCTGACGCTGACCGCCGGAAAGCGAGCGGGCCTTCTCCGTGATCTCACCCGACAGGGAGTTATCGAGAGACGACAGGACGTCGTGAGCATCCGAAGCTTCGAGCGACGACATGATGTCCGGATCCCTCGACTCATTCGCAGGGGACTCGGCAGCGGCCGGGCCGAACACGGCCGCACGGGATGCTGCGAGCGGTCGGTCGATCGTCTCGTACGGCGTGCGTGCATCAATAACGGAACGTAATTGGCCACCAAACAGCTCGGGAGTGGCCCTTGCTAGAAGTACTCGCTTGCGCACGAGAGTCAGCGGCATGGTCCGTATATCGATACCGGAAACGGTGACGTCCGAGACCTCGTCATCGATGCGAGCAAGACGCTCGGCAAGCTCTGCCGCATCCGAGGGATTGGTTGTCACAATCGCGGTAGCAACGCCCGGTCGAATGGTGATCCCGGTGGTCGTGTCAACGATCGGTCCCTTGAACGGATTGTGCCCGGGCATAGCGGTCGCGGAGGCAAAGTGAACGTCGTCGGACGGACTGACGGTGCCCGGAGCGACGGTTTGCGAGACTCGAGCGGGCTGTGATGCCCCGGACGTTTCAGCTGTTGCCGAGGTGCTATTTTCCACCGAGCGCTTGGCGTCCTTCTCCGCGGCGAGCCTTTCCTCGAGGGTTCCGGAGATGGGCTGGATGCGGAAGATGTTGAACATCTTGCGGGCTCCAACGCGGGCGCGACCAAACTGGGTCACCACCATCATGACGATTTGGAGGGGGCGCACCAGGTAAATGGTGAGGCCAAACAGGGCAGTGAAGTCACCGATGGTCAGCTCCCCATCCATGGCCAGCAGGGCGCCCTGCCACATGACGAAGGCGGTGAAAATGCCGGGGATGAGGATTTGGAGGCCGTCGATCCACGACTGCAGGCGAGCCACGGCATTGCCGGCTTCGCGGACCTTCTGGGACTGCTCCGAGTAGCGGGCCGCGAACTGGGTTTCGCCGCCGATGCCGCGGAGCACGCGAAGGCCCGCCACGGTGTCCGTTCCAAGTGCGGTGAGCTTGCCCTGCTCGTCACGCTGGACCTGCTGGCGGGACTGCAGCGGCTTAATGAGAAGCGAGGCGGCCGCCGTAATGATCGGAACGCCAATGAGCACGACCAGGCCGAGGGTGACGTTCTGATTGAGCAGCACGATGGCGACGGTAAGGAAGGCGAAGAGCCCACCGATCAGGCGGGGGATGAATTCGACGAGGTTACCGACGTGCTCGGCGTCGCTCATCGCGGTGGCGACGACCTCGCCGGTCGACTTCTTGCGCAGGATTGCCGGGCCGGACCTGGTCACGTGATTGTGGACCTGAGTGATGGAACGCAGGGATGTTCTCATCCACAGGACAATTTCAAAGCCGTGACCAAACGCCATGGTGACCGCCTGGACGAGGGCGAGGATTGCCAGCCAGCCGGCGACGATCCACACGGCCGAGGTTGCCCCGTGTTCCATTCCCGAGTCGAGAGCAATTCCGAGAACAACCGGGGTGATGGCTCCAACGATTTCCTGGATGGACCGGAAGGCTACGCCTGCTGCCACCTGCTTCTTTGACGTGGCGATGAGGTCGACCATGATGGCGCGCGGTCGGTGCGCCGGAAGCGGTTTGTCGACAGCCGGAGGAAATGAAAACACTCAGACAGACTAGTCCACCGGACGGGCCGTTACCTGCCCAAAAATGGGGTGGTGATCACCGGCTATTTAACGCGGAAATTTACCGGTAAATGTCAGTTCTTCGGGGTCGTAAATGGGGGCGATGGCGAGCGTGGGCAGGCATCTGATACTTGCGGAAGAAGTGCCGTTGCTTACCTGTTGTTTGGGGCGTGTGCTGGCTGGAGTTTTTCGGTCGTAGTATGGAGGGCAGGAGATCCTGCGATCAGTAAAGGAAGATGACGTGGCCTCAGCATTGCCCGAACCGACGCGTGAAGAGCGTGTGCAAGCTCGATTGGCGAGGGAGGGAGCCGAGAAGAAGTCAGCAATTGCCCTCCTGTTCTACAAGGTCATGGCGTACGTGACCGGCTTCTGGCTCCTGCTTCTCGTGGTGGAGATGGTCCTCAAATACCTCGTCGACGTGAACGGCAACCACGAGCCCGTCATCGGCACCTGGGTCGCGATCGTGCACGGCATGCTCTACGTCGTATACGTGCTTGCCGTGTTCAACCTCTGGTCGGTCATGAGGTGGAGCTTTAGCCGTATGATTTACCTCATAATCGCAGGTGTTGTCCCGGTTCTGTCGTTCGTTCTCGAGCGGAAGGCAGCATCCTGGTACCGAGAGGACCTTCCGGGGGCCCTCGATGCGGTGGAGGGCAGGGCCCTGCGCCGCGCACAGATCTCGCGCCTCAAGTCAGAGCGCGAAAGGTAGGAGAACATGGAACAGCAGACCGTCTACGTCGTCGACAACGGCGCACAGTATGCGCAGCTCATTGCCCGCAGGGTCCGGGAAGCGGGCTACTACTCGGAGATCGTGCCGCACTCGATCGATACTCAGAAGCTCCTCGACAAGAACCCGGCCGCCCTCATCCTTTCCGGGGGTCCGTCCTCCGTCTACGAAGAGGGCGCGCCCGCCCTCGACCCCCAGCTACTCAATGCCGGCGTTCCCGTGCTCGGCATTTGCTACGGCTTCCAGTCCATGGCGAACGCTCTCGGCGGCACCGTCGACAAGACGGGCGAACGCGAATACGGTCACACCGATATTGAGGTCACCGGCGGCCTCCTCGGCGACGGTCCGGACCAGTCCGTGTGGATGAGCCACGGAGACGCGGTCTCCGAAGCGCCCGAGGGCTTCACGGTCACCGCGACCTCCGCAGGTGCCCCCGTCGCTGCCTTCGAAGACCGCGAGCGCAAGCTCTACGGCGTCCAATGGCATCCCGAGGTCCGGCACACCCCCGGCGGTCAGGAGCTCCTAGAGCGCTTCCTCGGTGAGGGTGCGGGCCTTCATGCCACCTGGTCAACCGGTTCGATCATTGATGAGCAGGTTGCCCGGATCAAAGCCCAGATTGGTGATGCGAAGGTTATTTGTGGCCTGTCGGGCGGCGTTGACTCCGCCGTGGCCGCAGCCCTCGTCCACAAGGCTGTTGGCGATCAGCTGACCTGCGTGTTTGTGGATCACGGCCTGCTCCGCCAGGGTGAACGCGAGCAGGTGGAGCGCGACTTCGTGACCGCAATCGGCGTCAAACTCATTACGGTCGACGACTCCGCGGTCTTCCTCGATGCTCTTATCGGTGTCACCGATCCGGAAGAGAAGCGTAAGACGATTGGCCGCGAGTTCATTCGTTCCTTCGAGCGGGCCACCCGCCTGGTCTCCGAAGAAGAGGGTGGGGTTAAGTTCCTCGTTCAGGGCACCCTGTACCCGGACGTTGTCGAGTCCGGCGGGGGAGATGGCGCCGCGAACATCAAGTCGCACCACAACGTTGGCGGCCTGCCGGACGATCTTGAGTTCGAGCTGTGCGAGCCGCTACGCGAACTGTTCAAGGATGAGGTCCGTGCCGTTGGCCGCGAGCTTGGCATCCCCGAAGCCATCGTTGGTCGTCAGCCCTTCCCGGGCCCCGGCCTCGGCATCCGCATCATCGGCGAGGTCACCCGCGAACGTCTCGACATTCTGCGCCGCGCCGACTTCATTGTCCGCGAAGAACTCACCGCGGCCGGACTCGATTCTGAGATCTGGCAGTGCCCCGTCGTTCTGCTTGCCGGTGTTCGTTCCGTCGGTGTCCAGGGTGATGGTCGCACGTACGGTCACCCGATCGTGCTCCGCCCCGTCACGTCCGAGGATGCCATGACCGCGGACTGGTCCAGGTTGCCCTACGACGTGATCGCAAAGATCTCGAACCGAATCACCAACAGCGTGGAGGAGATCAACCGCGTTGTTGTCGACGTGACCTCGAAGCCCCCGGGCACCATCGAGTGGGAGTAGTTAGCCGGTGAGGCCCGCGGATAGCGGGCCCCACCGCTTTAACTGTGCGAGAAGCACTCCCGCACGTGGGAAACCGTCTCGCACGTGGGAAACACTCTCGCACGTGGGAAACACTCTCGCACGTGAGGATTGGAGAGCGCCGCCCTCGAGTGAGAGTCCGATCGGAGTTCCCCGTTTAGAGCCATTCCAGACTGTGGAATGGCTCTTTTCCCCTGATTCGCTCAAAACTACTCCATTTTTTAGGACTTTTGTCCGCCCGACTTCGGCTGTATATATTCGAAAAATATAAAGATTCATGCCCAGATTGTCCCAATTCAGCGAATAAATATTTATGACAATTGGGTCAAAAGGGTGATGACGGACACGAGGGGTTACGAATTGTTACCGAGATCCCGCCAGTTTTCCGCAACGCTGGCGTGAGGTAACAAATGTATACTTGTCCGAATTTTTCGCGGGCCATAAATTTGTAGTCAACAGGGCAGGCAACGGCCAGCTCGACAGGCGGGTAGCGCAACAGTTGCCCAAAGGAGGAAGTAATGACAACTAAGCTTGGGAAGATCACCGGAATCGTCACTCTGGTCTTCGGCATCCTTTTCGTTGCCACTGGTGCAACCGCATGGTTCATGGTTACGAGCCAGCTGAAGGAAGAGAACATCACGGTCTCGTCTGACGCATCGTTCGCTGCTGGCAACCAGGTCTCCGGCCCGATCTCCGCATTCGCGCAGGCAGAGGTCATCAAGAAGCACGCCCTCGCCATCTCCGACGGCGAAACCTACGCCACGCTTGGCACCCTCGCCTCCGAGGCTGAGGAGGCTGGCGATCAGGAAGCTGCCGATGCGTACAGTGCTCAGCGCAACACGCTCATGAACGCCTCGTTCCTCCGCTCCTCGCTCTTCACCTCCGTCCTCGCATACGGCGTCGCGCTGTTCGCGATCGGCGTCGGTGTCTGGATGCTCCTCATGGGCTCGACCATCATGGCCGAAGGACGCCGGAACAACGGAGCCCGGGTCTAAGACCCACGGCTTGCCGACAAGGCACCAAAACTGACTGAGACGCGCGGCTTCGGCCGCGCGTCTTTCGTCTCTAGCGAGCCACGTACTTTCCGGCTTTGGAGCCCTCGCATGTGTCTCTGGGAGCGGCATTGGCTCACGCCCGGTCAATTGGGGAGACGATCAACTCGCGCCCGGCGACGACCCGGTATTCACCGACCGGTATGCGGTCGTCTCCCCAGCTGAACTCTGTTCTCGCCTGGCCTG
>NZ_JBQCYC010000006.1:34408-59899 GCF_052087705.1 Flaviflexus sp.
TGGCCTGAGCTTGGTTCTTGCATGGTGCGGACTCGGCCCACGCTTTACCTGAACTCGGTCCACGCTTCGGTGTGGGTATTCTCTCCGGCGAAGCGCTGGAGCGGAGGTCGAGGAGGTCCGGGGCAGGCGTTAGGCTGGCAGGCATGGATATCGTGCGTTCACTTCTTCTCATCGTTCACCTGCTTTCCTGGGCACTCGTTTTTGGTTACGCCCTATCCGCTCTTAAAACGAAGGAAATGCCGAAGGGCCTGCTCCACGGCGCACTCGGTGCACTTCTTTCCGGCCTCCTGCTTGTTGGTGTGATCGAGATGGGTGACGGCGACGTCAACCACATGAAGATCGGCATTAAGCTAGTTGTGGCCCTCGTCGTCTCCGGCCTCGCTATTTGGGGTGAGCGCCGCGACGAGAAGCTGTCCGCTGGCTTCTTTGGCGGCATTGCCGGGCTCGTTGTCGTTAACGTAGCCATTGCCGTCCTCGTCTGAGGTAACCAGTCCTCGCCCGAGGTAGTCCGAACCCGTTTGCGATAACCCGAAAGATCTATGACTCCCGAACCGATTTCCGCCCTTGAACGGCTCCGCCAAAAGGTAGCGGCCCAAGCCGCCGCACAAAAACCAGCTACCCCCACCGCTCCCGCGGGTGGGGCGCCTGCTCGGGCAGGTGGAGCTCCTGGCGGGTACGCTCCTGCGCCATCAGGATCCGCAGACGCGGCGGATCGCCTCATTGAGGGCCTCAATCCGCAGCAGAAGGCCGCCGTCATTCACTCCGGCGGTCCGCTCCTGGTGATCGCCGGTGCCGGTTCCGGTAAGACGCGGGTGCTCACGCACCGCATCGCGCACCTCGTGGAAACGGGCCGGGCTCGCCCCGGTGAGATTCTCGCCATTACGTTCACGAACAAGGCCGCGAAGGAAATGAAGGAGCGGCTCCAATCTCTCCTCGGCCCGGTTGCGCACCGCATGTGGATCTCGACCTTCCACTCGGCCTGCGTGCGCATTCTTCGTGCCGAGCACGAAGCTCTGGACATGAGGTCGACGTTCACGATCTACGACTCGGCCGACTCCCTGCGTCTCATGAACCAGGTCTGCCGAGAAGAGGGCATCGACTCCCGCGTGGCCACCCCGAAGAGCCTGCTACGCAGGATCTCGGACCTGAAGAACGAACTTGTCGACCCGGATGACTTCGCACGGAGCCTGAACGACGAGGCGGACGTGACGGTTGCCGCGGCGTATCGGGGCTACCAGAGCCGGTTGAAGTCGGCGAACGCTCTGGACTTCGACGACATCATCATGACGACCGTCAACCTGCTCCAGGCCCATCCCGCCATAACCGAGCACTACCAGCGCAGGTTCCGCCACATTCTCGTTGACGAGTACCAGGACACGAACCACGCCCAGTACGTTCTCATCAAGATCCTTACCGGTACCGGGCCGGATGCTGGCGAACTTACCGTCGTGGGTGACGCCGACCAGTCGATCTATGCGTTCCGTGGCGCCACGATTCGTAACATCGAGTCCTTCGAAGAGGACTATCCGGCAGCCACCTCGATTCTGCTTGAACAGAACTATCGGTCTACCCAGAACATCCTGACCGCCGCGAACGCCGTTATTTCCAATAACCCGAACCGCCGGGCCAAGAGGCTGTGGACGGACCAGGGGGAGGGCGACAAGGTCATCGGCTACGTTGCCGACTCGGAGCACGACGAGGCACGCTTCCTCATTGAAGAGCTCGAGGCCATGCACAAGTCCGGCAAGCGCAAGTGGTCCGATATTGCGGTCTTCTACCGCGCCAATGCACAGTCCCGTGCCCTGGAAGAGATGCTGATCCGCGCGGGGATCCCGTACAAGCTGATCGGCGGCACCCGCTTCTACGAACGCAAGGAAATCAAGGACGCCCTCGCCTACCTTCAGGTCATCGCCAACCCCGATGACACGGTGGCGATGCGAAGGATCTTTAACACCCCGCGCCGCGGGCTCGGAGCCAAGGCCGAAGATGCTGTTGCGGCACACGCCCAAATGCATGGGATGTCGTTCGGCGGCGCAATTGCCGACGTCGGCAACCCCGAATCCCCGCGCGGCGCAGTCCCCGGCCTCACGCCACGTGCCGAGAAGACGATTGTCGATTTCCGCACCGTCCTGGAAGAGGCACGCGCCGCTTCGGAAGAGGGAGCGGCGCCCGCTGATACCCTCGACGAGCTTATGGCGAAGACGGGATACATGGAGGAGCTACGCAACTCCGATGACCCGCAGGACGAGGCAAGGGTCGATAACCTGGCCGAACTCCATTCGGTCGCAGCCGAGTTCCGCACGACGAACCCCGAGGCCACCCTCGGCGACTTCCTCGAACACGTTGCTCTCGTCTCCGACTCGGACCAGCTACCCGATGAAGATGCGCAAAACGACGGCGAAGTGACCCTCATGACCGTGCACACCGCCAAGGGTCTTGAATTCCCGACCGTGTTCGTCACCGGCCTCGAGGACGGCACCTTCCCCCACATGAGATCGCTTGCCGATCCCTTCGAACTATCCGAAGAGAGGCGTCTCGCGTACGTGGCGCTGACCCGTGCCCGCGAAACCCTTTACATCACGCGCGCCGCAGTCCGCAGCCAGTGGGGTGCGCCCCAGGAGTTGCCGCCGTCCCGGTTCCTCGACGAAATCCCCGATGAACTCGTCGATTGGCGCAGAGAGCACTCCGCGGGTGACGTGCTTCGCCGATCCACGTCGTCCAGCTACTCCGGTGGCTCCCGCTACTCGGATCCCGACTTCGGATCGTCCTCCTACGCTCCCGCCCCCACCGGCAAGGTCAAGCCCGGGCGGCTCGATGGTGGACCGAAACGTAAGAAGCCATCGACCCGGCCCCAGGATTCCCTGACGCCGGAAGATCTCGCAAAGCTCGAGGCGCGCAAGGCCGAACTGGAAGCCGAACGCGCGGCCGCCGCGGAAGAGGCCAAGAAGGCCCGCGCCGAACGTGCCCAGAAGGAAGAGGAGAGCCTCGGCGCCCTCGCTTCCCTCAAGATCGGCGACACCGTGATCCACCGCTCCTTCGGCCCCGGCACGGTTGTCGGTCTGGAAGGCACCGGCTCCAACCGCGTCGCCAAGGTCGACTTCGACGGAAAGAAAACAAAGCGACTCATGCTTTCCATGGCGCCGCTTACCCTGCCGGAATAGCCCACACGCGTGATGGCCCCGGGAGCTATGAAACCGAAAGGTGGACGAGCCCCGGGGTCCTCTCGTCCCACCGGTCCCATCGCGGTTCAGCGCGTCGCAGGACATGCGCTATCCCAGGGACCATCAGACATCCTGCCTGCATGATCTTCCTTGTTTTCCGTTGATAGCAGTTGGCGTTGATCCTGCACATCGCCGCCGGTCTGGTACTTCATGAGGTTCGGCGAGTACAGTGCGACGCGCTGGCAGTTCGCTACTAAAGTGGCGGACAGAATCCGGAAAGAGGTGATCATGAGCACCGCAGAAACATCTGCACCAAGGAGGCGGCGAGGCCGCCACCCGATGGCCGACCCGGGGGGCATTATCGGCGGCCTTGACGGCCTGCGAGCACTCGCTGTTATCGCCGTCGTCGTCTACCACATCACCCCCGGAGCCCTGCCCGGTGGTTTCCTCGGTGTCGACGTGTTCTTCGTTGTCTCCGGCTTCCTCATCACCACGCTCCTGCTCCGCGAGGTCAGGAAAACCAAGAAAGTTGATCTCAAGGGATTCTGGACCCGCCGAGCCCGGCGGCTCTTACCCGCCCTGATCTTCCTTGTCGTCACCGTTGTCCCCGCGGCCGCCCTGATCAACCGGGACTTGCTGGTGGGGATCGGCAGGCAGGTTCTCGGTGCCCTCACGTTCTCCTCCAACTGGCTGGAGATTGCCCACGGCTCGTCCTACTTCGACCAAACATCGCCGCTGCTGTTTAAGAACTTCTGGTCGCTTGCCGTTGAAGAACAGTTCTATCTGCTGTGGCCACCGCTCTTCATCCTCATCATCATGATGATCCGCACCTGGCAGACCCGCGTGGGGCTAGCCCTTGGCCTGGCGGGCGTTTCGGCACTGCTCATGGCGATCATGGCGGACCCGATGAACCTCACGCGCGTCTACTACGGCACCGACACCCACCTCTTTGGCCTGACACTCGGCATTGCCCTCGCCTTCTCGTGGGCACCACCGAGCGGCACGTGGATGGCGGGAACATGGCAGCGCTACAGCCAGATCGTCGGCATCGCCGGCTTCGTGGGCCTCATGACTTTGCTCTTCGTGCTCAAAGACCAGTCGATAATCGCCTACCGCGGCGGCATCCTCCTCGCCTCGATCTGCACCGTCGCACTTATCGCCGCCATGCTCGCCCCGGGCTCACGGCTTGCCAAGATCTCCGACAACCGAGTATCGCGGTGGGTCGGCACGCGTTCTTACGCGATCTACCTGTGGCACTGGCCGATCCTCGTCATGGCTTCTCTGCTGTGGCCCGCCGCCCCCGGCACGACCGAGTTCTGGATTCGCTCCGCTCTCGCCGTTGCTGTGACCTTCGGTATCTGCGAGTTCTCCTACCACTACATCGAAACCCCGATCCGCAAGAACGGCTTCAAGGAAACCATCTCGATCGCCGTCAACCACATCGCCACGAGGAGCCCGGCCGCCGTGGGCCTAACCGTTGCCGGCGCCATCATGGTCGCGGGAACCGGAATCGCCGTCGCCAGCGCCCCCGAGAAGTCCTCCGTCCAGCTCGAGATCGAGGAGAACGAGAAGCGCTTCGAGGAGCAAAACAACACCGCCCCCGATCCGTCCGGAGACCCGGCGGGACCCGAAGATGCAAACGGGGGAGAGGGCTCCGAAAACGTCAACAACCCCGATGCTCCCGGCACCGATAGCCCAGGCTCCGATAACCCCGAGAGATCTGAGAACCCGGATGCTTCGCAGAGCCCGGATGGCACGGACAATCCGGATGGATCCGAGGATCCTGACGGTTCGGAGAACCCGGGTGAATCCGAGGGCTCGGAAGATCCCGATAACGGAAATGGCGGCCAGACTCCCGAGGGGGATTGGACCATGCCGACCGGTGATGAGATCACCGCGATTGGTGATTCCCTGATCGTGACCTCTGCCGATGGTCTCGAGGTCCAGTTCCCCGGAATCAACTTCATTGCGAAGTCCAACCGGCAGTGGCATCAGGCTCCCGCTCTCGTTGAGCAGGGCCTCGCCGATGGCACGATCCGCCGTGCTGTCATCCTGGACTTCGGTACGAATGCCGGCATCCCCGACCCGGATGTTGTTCGTCAAACCATCGAGCTGCTTGGGCCGGACCGGATGATTGTCATCGTGACGATCTACGGACTGTCCACGTTTATCGATGCGTCGAACGACTATATTCGTGAGATTGCGAGCGAGTACCCGAACGTTGCGGTTGCCGACTGGCACGCCGCAGTTTCGGCCCAGCCGCAGATGCTTCAGGCGGACCAGACGCACCCAAATATTGAGGGAATGTACCTCTTCGCGGAGACGGTTGATGGAGCTCTCCGTTCGTTCGTGGAATAAACTGGGAATCAGGTCACAGAAAGGCCGGTCCCTTGCTATCCTTGAGCTGATGTCTCGAAGTCGAGACACCGTGACACAATGGGAAGGACCTCCTCCGTGGACCTCTTCGAGTACCAGGCTCGCGACCTCTTTGCCAAGCACGGGGTGCCCGTGCTTGCTGGTCGCGTAGCTACAACTCCTCTGGAAGCTCGTCAAGCAGCAGAAGAACTCAACAGCAGCCTGTTCGTCGTGAAGGCGCAGGTGAAGACCGGCGGCCGAGGTAAGGCCGGCGGCGTCAAACTGGCACGCACACCGGAGGAGGTGGAAGAAGCCGGCTCCCAGATCCTCGGCATGGACATCAAGGGCCACACCGTGCATCGCGTCATGATCGCCGAGGGCGCCGATATTGCTGAGGAATACTATTTCTCCGTTCTCCTCGACCGTTCCGAGCGCCGCTACCTTGCTATGTGCTCGAAGGAAGGCGGCATGGAGATCGAGCAGCTGGCTGTCGAGCGTCCCGATGCACTCGCCAAGGTGCCCGTTGACCCGACCGTTGGCATCACCGAAGAGGTCGCCCGCGACATCGTGAACCAGGCTGGCTTTGATGCTGAGGACGCGGACAAGATCGTTCCCGTGATCCTCGACCTCTGGAAGGTCTACGTCGAAGAGGATGCCACGCTCGTCGAGGTGAACCCCCTCGTCAAGTCGCCCGATGGCAAGATCATTGCTCTTGACGGCAAGGTTTCCCTCGATGACAACGCGGGCTTCCGTCACCCCGATCACGAGGAGCTTGTCGACAAGTCGGCAGAGAATCCCCTCGAGGCCAAGGCCAAGGAAAAGGGCCTCAACTACGTGAAGCTTGAAGGCGGTCAGGTCGGCATTATCGGTAACGGTGCCGGACTCGTCATGTCGACCCTTGACGTTGTCGCCTACGCGGGCGAGCAGTACCGGGTTGGCCCCGCCAACTTCCTCGACATCGGTGGCGGCGCCTCCGCCGAGGTCATGTCCAACGGCCTCGACGTCATCCTTGGCGATCCCGAGGTCCGTTCCGTGTTCGTCAACGTCTTCGGCGGAATCACGGCCTGCGACGAGGTTGCCAACGGCATCGTCCAGGCGCTCGCAATCCTCGGTGACACGGCTACGAAGCCGATCGTTGTGCGCCTGGACGGCAACAACGTTGAGGAAGGACGCCGGATCCTCGAAGAGGCGGCACACCCCCTCGTGACGATCATGGACACGATGGACGGAGCAGCCGCGAAGGCTGCGGAGCTCGCGGCGTAAGGAAGTTAAGGCATGTCTATTTTTCTCGACAAGAACTCCAAGGTCATCGTCCAGGGCATCACTGGCTCTGAAGGACGCAAGCACACCGCTCGCATGCTGGGTTCAGGCACCCAGATCGTTGGTGGAACGAACCCGAAGAAGGCCGGTCAGACGGTCGATTTCGATGTTGTTCCCGTAGGCCCCGGCGGCGCGGTAGCGAGCCAGGTTTCGGTCCCGGTTTTCGGAACCGTTGCCGACGCGAAGGAGAAGACCGGAGCCGATGTCTCCGTCATCTTCGTGCCCCCGGCATTCACGAAGTCCGCAGTCATCGAGGCCATCAATGCTGGGATGCGCCTCGTTGTCATCATCACCGAGGGCGTCCCCGTCGCCGACACTGCCGAGTTCCGCGCCTACGCGGAGCAGAAGGGCGTTCAGCTGATTGGCCCGAACTGCCCCGGCATTATCACCCCCGGCCAGTCCAACGTTGGTATTACCCCGGCGAACATCACCGGCACCGGCAAGATCGGCCTCGTCTCCAAGTCGGGCACCCTCACCTACCAGATGATGTACGAGCTTTCCGATGTTGGGTTCTCCACCTGCATCGGCATCGGTGGCGACCCGATCGTCGGTACGACCCACATCGATGCTCTCGAAGCATTCGAGGCTGACCCCGAGACCGAGCTGATCGTCATGATCGGTGAGATCGGTGGAGACGCCGAAGAGCGCGCAGCCGAGTTCATCAAGGCAAACGTGACGAAGCCCGTCGTCGGCTACGTGGCAGGCTTCACCGCTCCCGAGGGTAAGACGATGGGCCACGCGGGTGCCATCGTTTCCGGCTCTGCCGGAACCGCGCAGGCCAAGAAGGAAGCCCTCGAGGCCGTCGGCGTCTCCGTCGGCAAGACCCCGACCGAGACAGCTAACCTCGCGAGGAGCATCCTCCAGGGCACGTAACCGGCGGGAGTGACCGATCGGTTTTACCGAGAATCGGGCACTCACCAGATAACGCTATCGAAGGCGGTGCGGAGACCAACTCTGCACCGCCTTCGGCCTACCACGAGAACCGGGAGCTACGCACCGCCTACAAGGTACTTCTCGTGGGGAAAGCAAATGCCCGGAGGCGAAACGCTTCCGGGCATTGAGCTAGGCGGACCTTAGTCGGCTGATTCAGCGGATACTGCCGAGTATGCGCTGACGGCGGAGTAGCCGGAGTCGGCCGAGTACTGGGTGGACGGAGCAACCTGCTGGACGGGTGCGTTAGCGACCGGAGCGGGCTGGGCGGGTGCCTGCTGGACCGGTGCTGGAGCGGACTTCGTGGCGGTCGAGCCGGAGGTCGCCGGTGCCGGTGCGGGCTCGGGCGTGGTCGCGGAGACCGCCGTGACCGAGATCGTGTCGATGTCGGCGCTGTCGGACGTGGCTTCCGCCGTGTCATCAGCTGAGGTGTTCGCTTCGGCGTCGGCCGCCTTCTCCGGGGCGATGTATACCGCGGGTGTTTCCACGACCGTCGCATCTGCGCCCACCATATTGGTGGCGGCGACGGCCCCAATCGCACCGAGGGTTCCGGTGGCAATCCACAGCTTTCGTGACACGGTTTCTCCTTTAACTCGTTTTCTATTATCCATTAAAGGGGGTGTGAATGAGGAGAGGAGGAAGGGTTGATGAGAGTCCTCTCATGAATGAGATGGTGAGTTGTTAATCGAAGCGGCGCGCAATCACTGGAATTATGGAAGCGATGAAAGCCGATGCTCGTACTAGCCCGATTCGCCTCGCGTTCGCAGCGATTCAGCCCATCCTCTACGGGTGGGCCATTGTTGTCGTGCTTGGCATCTTCGCATACACGGTTATGGCGGATTCACCGGCGCTCGGTACCACGTCCTGGCAGGACGTGGCGGGAATCACAACCGGCTGGTGGCTTACGGCCTTCGGCGGCTCCCTGCACTTTGACGGCGTCGCAATCTCCCTGCCGCCGCTCCTCATCACTCTTCTCACTTTCGTAGCTTTCGTGGGGTTTGTCAGAAAGTTGCCGGTGCGCGACTGGATCGACATTCTGGTTCTTATAGCAGCCTCCGCCGCGGTCCCCGCGGTTCTTGGGCAAATCACCCCGACCGGAACAAGCTGGTGGCAGGCCTGCATTGGCGCCGCGACGATGGCTTTCCTTGCCGTCCTCACGTCCAAGAACCGCACCGACTGGCTCGGGACCGGCTTCTTCACAACACCGGCCGGCAGAGCCATATACGACGGACTCATGCTCGGGCGGCGCGCCCTTGCCGTCGGACTCATTCTTGCCACGCTCGTTTTCGTTGCCGCAGTTATCGCCGGGTGGTCGCAGATCGTCACGATCAACAGCTACTACATCCTGGAATGGCACTCGAACGTCATGCTCTGGGTCTTCCAGCTCTCATACCTACCAACCTTTATTCTCTGGACACTGGCCTACCTTGTTGGCGCAGGCTTCTCCATTGGCACCGGGAGCTCATTCTCTGTACTAGGCGTTGAGTCGGCACCGCTTCCAGCGATCCCGCTCTTTGGCGCCCTGCCGCAGCCGGGGGATGGTGCCCCGTTCATCCTTGCGATCGTCGTACTCGTTTTACTTTTTGTGGGCATACGGCAGGCGAGGGCCTTCCCGGCCCTTGGAGAAGCCGCCCTGACGGGCGCAATCCAGGTGGGTATTGTGGCGCTTGGGTGCTCCTTCCTTGCCCTGGCCTCCCGGGGTTCCATCGGCCCGGAACGCATGAGCGAAACGGGTGCCGAGCCGGCAATCGCCGCTGGCATGGGAGCCCTGATCCTCGGGGTGCCGTTCCTTCTCGGCATGATCCTGGCTCACCGCACCTCGGTCGCGAAGTATCGCGAGGTTTTGGGGATGGCGAAAGACAAGGCCAGCACGATCCGCGCCAAGGCCGCTGACTCTAAGCAGTCCGTTGTTGCTCAGAATGCTCATGACGCCGACGATGTGCAAAACGGTGGCAGCGTGAGTGCGCCGGTCACTCGTGGCAATGGTCAGGGCAATCATCACGATGAGACGGGTAGTGAGACAAAGCTGGTGGTGGCCGACGAGGGGGACACCATGGAAGACAATGGGGGAGAAAGCCCGTCGGTGACGGTCGATGACACGTCGACCGCAATCACTGCGATCACCGCTCGTACGGCCCCGGATGCTGAAGGAAAGAAGAATGACTAACCGGGCGCGCCTTGCCGTTCTAATCTCGGGCGGCGGGTCGAATCTTGCGGCGCTCATGGAGGCGTGCGAGGACCCTGCCTACGGGGCCAATGTTGTTCTCGTTGTTGCCGACCGGGATGGTTGCGGGGGAGTGGAGATCGCAAAGGGCGTGGGGATCGACACCGCCGTTCTGAAGGTCTCCGACTACGCTGAGCGGAACGAATGGGACCGGGCCCTGGCCGCCAGACTTTCGGAAGCGCAGCCGGATCTGGTTGTCTCTGCAGGATTCTTGAAGATGCTGGGAAGCGCGACGCTGGCGGCCTTCCCCGGGCGGATCATTAACACCCACAACTCGCTCCTTCCCGCTTTTCCCGGTATTCACGGTCCGGCCGACGCTTTGGCCTACGGAGTGAAGATTGCTGGGGCGACACTGTTCATTGTTGATGACGGCATGGACACCGGCCAGATCCTCGCCCAGTGCGCAGTTCCCGTACTCGACGGTGACACGGAAGAGGCCCTTCTCGAACGGATCAAGGTTGCCGAGCGTGCTCAGCTTGTTCAAACGGTTGGTGCGATGGTGCGGGACGGTTGGCGGATCTCGGGTCGCCGAGCGATCCTTAACAGCCCCGCAGATGATCCCGGTACGTTAAACGGACAGCCTGGGCTCTCGATTCCTGTCGAATAGAAAAATGTGCAATACGTTATGACTTTGGTCATGCCGCAAAACCTCGTGCTTAAATAGCCATAGCCTCAACGGATGGAGATCTGATGCGTCATTGGGTAAGGGGAACCGCGTTTGGAGCGGCTCTCGTGACCTCTGGACTTTTCGTCGGCGCGACGGCTGTTGCCGCTGACATACCCTCTTATCCCGAGACCATCAGTCCGACTGTCAATGTCACAGAGGAACCCACCGAGGATCCGACGAAGGCTCCGTCCGATGATGTGACGACCGCGCCGACCGATGAACCCACGGTGACTCCCACGGATGAACCGACCGAGGAACCGACGGACGATCCCACGGATGATCCCACCGAGGAACCCACGGATGACCCCACGGACGATCCCACGGATGATCCCACCGAGGAACCCACGGATGACCCCACGGACGATCCCACGGATGACCCCACGGACGAGCCAACGGTGGATCCCACGGATGAACCGACCGAAGAGCCGACCGTGGATCCGACAACCCCGGTTGACCCGGGCCCGATTTTCCCGACGACGCCTCCGGTGCAGCAGTCGCCCGTGATTTCCCCAATTGCACCGATCACCGCGGTATCCCGTGATGATCTGACGGAAGCGGACCTGCTCCGTGGCCTACAGATCGTTGACGACGTCGATTTCGACCTGGTTGCCGAAATCACCGGCTGGGGCGACTGGTTCAACCCGGTCGAATGTCCGCACGGATATCCGTGCACCTACCGGATCGTCTACACCGTCTTTGACTCGCACGGGAACTTCGATGATGCTGCGCGCGACATCATCATCACGGGCAAGCCGACCAGCAATCTGAGCTCCCTGATTTCCAGGGCCACGAACGATCTTATTGATCGCGGTATCTTCGACACGGAAACCGACGCCGATGATGGTGCCGAGGAGCTTCCCTACACGGGTATTGAAACCGAGCACCTGTTTGGTATCTCCGCGATCCTTCTGGCAAGTGGGACGGGCCTAATCCTCGCTTCACGGAGGAAGTCGATCCGCTAGACTCGTCTCGGCTGCAACTGGCGAGAAAGATGGATGACCATCGGGGAGTAGCCGCGACTACCGCGTCGCACGCCTGGGCATAGCGGTAGAACGTCCATGAGGAGAACCATGACTCGCGCACTCATTTCCGTTTTCGACAAGACCGGCATCGTCGACCTGGCAAAAGCAATCAGCTGCGCCGGCATCGACATCGTTTCCACCGGCGCCACCGCCCGCGTGATCCGAGAGGCCGGCATCGCCGTCTCCGAGGCCAGTGACGTGACGGGCTTCCCCGAATGCTTCGACGGCCGGGTCAAAACCCTGCACCCGATCATTCACGGCGGCATCCTGGCCGATCGCACCAAGCCCGAACATGTGGAACAGATGTCGGAGCTTTCCATTGAGCCGATCGATATCGTCGTAGCCAACCTGTACCCTTTCGAAGAAACCTTGGCCTCCGGTGCCACCACCGAGGAATGCATCGAGCAGATCGACATCGGCGGCCCCGCCATGGTCCGCGCCGCAGCCAAGAACCACGCCTCCGTCGCTGTCCTGACGTCCCCCAATCAGTACGCCGATGCGATTGCCGCACTCGATCGCGGCGGCTTCACTCCCGAGGAGCGCCGGGTGCTGGCAGCCAAGGCCTTCGCCCACACCGCGGCATATGATGCTGCGGTTGCGAACTGGATGTCGGAACTGACCACCGACGACTACGTCGGCGTTGCCCTGCCCAAGACGGCGACGCTCCGGTACGGCGAAAACCCGCACCAGTCCGCCTGGATCTCCGCCACCGGCAAGGGCGGTGTCGCCAACGCTGAGCAGCTTGGTGGCAAGGAGATGAGCTACAACAACTATCGCGACACCGACGCGGCAGTCCGAGCCGCCTACGATCACGAGGGCCCTGCCGTTGCGATCATCAAGCACACCAACCCCTGCGGTATCGCGACCGCCGACGACATTGCGGTTGCTCACGCCACCGCGCACGCCTGCGATCCCGTCTCCGCCTACGGCGGTGTCATTGCCGCGAACCGCACCGTGACGAAGGCGATGGCTGAGCAGGTGAAGCCGATCTTCACCGAGGTCATCGCTGCACCCGACTACGACGACGATGCTCTCGAGCTTCTTCGAACGAAGAAGAACCTGCGGATCCTCAAGCTCACGCAGAGCGATGAAACCCAGGACATCACCCAGATTTCGGGCGGCTACCTGGTCCAGTCCCGCGATCTCGTCGACCAGCCGGGCGACAGGGTTGAGGGATGGTCGCACGTTGCTGGCCCGGAAGCGGATGCGCTTACCCTCGCGGATCTTGAGTTCGCGTGGCGCACGGTTCGTTCCGTCCGCTCCAACGCCGTTCTTCTCGTCAAGGACGGAGCGTCGGTTGGTGTTGGTATGGGTCAGGTCAATCGCGTTGATTCCTGCCGCCTCGCAGTCGAGCGCGCCAACACGCTCGGTGTGGCCGTGGAATCCGACGTCGATTCGGCGGGCGGCGCCCAGTCCGGCACCGGCGGGAGCGAGGAGCGGGCACGCGGTTCCGTCGCCGCTTCCGACGCCTTCTTCCCCTTTGCTGATGGTCTCGAAGTTCTTCTTGATGCTGGCGTGCAGGCCGTTGTCCAGCCCGGCGGATCCATCCGCGACGAAGAAGTGATCGCGGCCGCCAACGAGGCCGGGGTCCCCATGTACTTCACCGGAACCAGACACTTCGCCCACTAATTAGGGCCGCCTTGAGGGGTGAACCTCACGTCGAGAATGCATCCACAGGTTCACGAAGGAAGCTCGCTCAGACGTCGTAGATAGCGCCCGGGAAGGGAGCCACAAGGCATCTCTCCCGGGCGCTTCTCCGTGTCGCTATCGCGCCGCCGTTCTGCGGTTTCTATACGGTTTGCTGGGCGCGAAGAATCTTCTTCAGCGGTAGGGGATCGGCGGCGGCTTCTTCGGAGAGGGATGCGCCGATGTTCTTGCGCAAGGCAACGCCGTCGGCGGGACGGTCAATGGTCAGCCCGCCAGACAGCCTGCCGTCCTTGATCCAGAGGGTACGGGAGCCGTCCTCGAGGACCACGGGAGTGCCTGCCGCATGCCCGATGAAGAGAAGCTCCAGTCCCGCAATGGTTGAGAACACATCGGGGGTTAGCGGAACGGGGTCGGCGTGCGGGTCGGTCATGATTGCCTCGGCGACCCTGGTTGCCTGGTGCAGGGCAGTGTTCCAATGGCCGGAGGAGGGGCCGATGGAGATCTCGGCGCAGTCGCCAACAGCGTAGACACCCGGCATGTTGGTGCGGCCCCATCCGTCTGTCGTGAGGTCCAGTCCGAGCGTGTTGGGGATAGCGCCGGTTGCCTCGACGAGAGTCCCGGGATTGTCGGGAATCTGACGGAGAATCTTTACTCCCAGGTCCTCGAGTGCCACACGGACCTTTCTTGCCCCCGGGCCGAGGACGGGCAGGATGTCTTCCGCGATCTCAACAAGGTTCACCTGCCTGCCTGCTTCCGCGTAGGACGAAGCCAGTTCGCATCCGAGCCAGCCGCCACCCACAATCGTGACCTGACCTTCGACAGCGCGAAGCCTTGCCGCGTCGTCGCGGGTCCTGATGGTCAGTGCGCCGCCGATAGCGTTGCGAGCATCGGCCCCCAGCGCAAGGACCGTTATGTCCGATTCGTAGCGGGTGCCGTTTGCGATCACCGCGGTGCCGTCGAGCGATTCAACATTGGCGGTAATGACCTCATCGCAGAGCCGGGAGAGCTCACCGAGACCTTCGGCGGAAAGCGGTTTTCTATACTCCCCAAATAGGACTTTGGTCAGGGGTGGCCGATCGTAGGGTGGAACGCCCTCCCTCTCGATAGCCCTCAAAAGCCCGTCATATCCACGTTCTCGCAGTTCTGCCGCGATCCGTAGGCCCGCCAGTCCGGTTCCGCAAATTGTGATCAAGTTTTCCTCCAACCGATACAGTAATCGTATGGGAGAAAAGCGCGTACCGGCACCGGCCCTCTATGGCGTGATGTCGGTGTGGATCGGCATCGTTGTCGTACTGGCATTCACCGCAGGGCCGGTCCTAGCAACGCGCGCGCTCGCGGCCAGCATGATTGGCCTCGCACTCTTACGCATGTGCCTACCAACCGGCATTGTTCCCGATATTCGCGGTCGCTGGTGGGACTCGTTTACTCTCGCCGCTTTTGGCATTGCCCTCGCCTCACTGTCGAGCTGGGCTGCCATGATTCGGGTGGATTAGAAAGGTTGAATGATGGATCTCGTAACGCGATCAATAGCCAAGGCGCAGGAGTGGTCGGATAATGCCCGGCAGTATTCCACTCCGTATGCGTCGAAACTTCTGTCGCAGGTGCTGGACCATCCGGGTGGCCTCGACTACACGGTGTCCTTCGTCGATGGTGTGATTCGCCCCGAGGATGAGCATGTTGTTGCGGAGAAGCTCGATGAAATGTCCCGCAAGGACGCTTCCTTCCTACCCGGGTATCTGTCGGTACTCGCGAAGGGCGGCGGCAGGATTGCTCCCGTCGCACCCGGGCTGGCCCGCACCGTCGCCACCCAGCTGTTTGCTGCCCTCGTCGGCGACCTGGTCGCAGATGTCACGCCATCGAAGCTTGGCCCGACCATTGCCAAGCTCCGGGCCGACGGATCGAGGCTCAACCTGAACCTGCTTGGTGAAGCCGTCCTCGGGGACGAAGAAGCGAGCCGGAGGCTCGCCGCCACCACCGAGCTTATTCGCCGGGACGATGTCGACTACGTGTCGCTCAAGGTCTCCTCGGTGATTGGCCCCCACGCCGCCTACGGCTTCAACGAGGCCGTTGAGCATGCTGTCAACCAGTTGCTTCCCGTTTTCCGGGTAGCCCGTGAAAACAACACCTTCATCAACTTGGACATGGAGGAGTACAAGGACCTGCACCTGACGATCGCGGTGTTCAAGAACATCCTCGATCGGGATGAGTTCCTGACCTATCACTCGGGAATTGTTCTCCAGTCGTACCTGCCCGACGGCAGGGAGGCTCTTGCCGACCTGACGGTATGGGCGAAGGAACGCCGCGCCCGGGGCGGGGCACCGATCAAGGTCCGAGTCGTGAAGGGCGCGAACCTGTCAATGGAGCGAGTCGATGCTGCCATGAGGGGGTGGGAGCTTACAGTCCAACCCACGAAGGAGGACACGGACGCCAACTACCTTGTTATGCTTGAAGACTCCCTCACCAAGGAGAATGTCGATGCCGTTCGCATCGGCATTGCCGGACAGAATCTCTTCACTCTCGCTTACGGCGTGCTCCTAGTCCGAGATAATGGCCTCGAGATCGGCACCGAGGTTGATGTGGAGATGCTGGCCGGCATGGCCACCCCGCAAGCGAACGCCGTACGCGATGATGTTGGCCCCCTCCTTTACTACGTACCGGTCGTCAAGCCGGAAGAGTACGACGTCGCCATCTCCTACCTGGTGCGCAGGCTCGAGGAGAACGCCACCCCCGAGAACTTTATGTCGAACGTGTTCGCCCTCGAGGACAGCTCCGTATTCGAGCTCGAAGCGGACCGTTTCGTGAAGGCCGCCGCTCGCAAGGACACCGTCCCGCACGGCCCCCGCAGGCGCCAGGACCGGAACAAGGTGCCGGAGCCCTTCGCTGAAGAGTTCTCCAACACCCCGGACACGGATCCGTCCCTGCCCGCCAACCTTGCGTGGGCGCGGGATATTGCGGAGCGGATCCCGAACTCAATCGAGGGAACCCAGACGGCAACAACGCACACCCAGTCAACCTTCGCCGAGCTCGACGAGATGGTGCAGACCGCTATCGATGCCAGCAAGGAGTGGACGGCGACGCCCGCCACCGAAAGGGCAGCGGTCCTTCTCAAGATCGCAGATGTCTTCGAAGCTAACCGCGGCAGGCTCATCGAGGCCGCCGGCTCGGAGGCAGGCAAGGCCATCGACCAGGCCGATGTTGAGGTTTCCGAAGCCATCGACTTCACCCGGTACTACGCCTCGCTGGCACCCGCGCTCGAGAATATTGATGGCGCCGTGTTTAAGCCGGTCGAGACCACACTCATCACCCCGCCCTGGAACTTCCCAATCGCCATCCCGGCAGGCGGCGTTCTTGCGGCCCTTGCAACGGGCTCCAGCGTCCTGTTCAAGCCAGCTCGGGTCACCCGCCGCATCGGCTCCCTCATTGCCGAGCTCATGTGGGAGGCGGGAGTGTCCCGCGACGTTCTCCAACTCGTTAACCTCGACGAGTCGGTGCCGGGTGCTGACAAGGGCCTGGGTAAGCATCTTGTTGAGGCGGTCGATCAGGTGATTCTCACCGGCTCAATCGACACCGCCCGCATGTTCCGCTCCTGGCGTCCGGACCTGCGAGTCTTTGCAGAGACGTCGGGTAAGAATGCCATCATCGTCACCCCGCACGCCGATATTGACTTGGCGGTCAAGGACGTTGTTGTCTCCGCCTTCGGTCACGCGGGACAGAAGTGTTCGGCAGCATCGCTCGTGATTCTCGTGGGCTCCATCGGCTTCTCGAAGAGATTCCGTAACCAGCTGGTCGATGCGGTGAAGTCACTCAAGATTGGTTACCCGCACGACCTATCATCGGAAATGGGGCCGGTAACCGAAGAGGCCAAGGGCAAGCTCCTGCGGGGTCTCACCCAGCTTGAGCCCGGCCAGTCTTGGGTTGTGAAGCCCCGTCAGCTCGGCGACAAGCTGTGGACCCCCGGTGTTCGCTCCGGCGTGCAACCGGGCTCCGAGTATCACCTGACCGAGTACTTCGGTCCGATCCTCGGCGTCATGAGAGCCGACTCCCTCCAAGAGGCGATTGAATGGCAGAACGCGGTCGAGTTCGGCTTGACCGCAGGAATTCACTCGCTCGATTCTGCGGAGATCGCCTACTGGCTGGACCACGTCCACGCCGGAAACGTGTACGTCAACCGCACGATCACGGGCGCCATTGTTCGCAGGCAACCTTTTGGTGGCTGGAAGCGTTCCTCCGTCGGAACAGGTACGAAGGCGGGCGGACCGAGCTACCTGTACGGACTCGGACATGTTGAGCCGGACTTCAGGGGAGTTGCCGACGGCAATGTTTCGCATCCTGTTCTGCAGGACGCGGCCAGCATCGCTAAGCAACTACCCGACCTAGCCCGGACAAAGGAAACCCTGGCCGGCATGGACAAGGCGCTCACTGAAGAATTCCTTGCCGAGCACGATCCATCGCAGCTTGGCGTGGAGCTCAACATCCTCCGCTACCGGGGCTTCCCGCGAGTCGTCATCAGGCTCGGAGCAGGCCAGCACGTCGGTGACGTGCTGGCAAGCGCCGCGGGTGCCATTGCACTCGGTGCCGGTGTCGAAGTCTCGGCAGCCGAACCGCTACCGGTGTCCGTCTCCGAGTTCCTTACGAATAACGCCGTGCTCCTCACGGTCGAGTCGACCGAGGATTGGCACCGCCGTGCCAAGGGCATGTCGGTCTCCGCCGACGGCGTCCGTTTCCGTGTCCTCGGCGAAGACCCGGTGGCACTTGCCGAAGCAATCGATGGATCCATTGATGTTGGGATCTACTCCGATCCGCTGACCCCCGCGGGCCACATCGAGCTCCTTCCCTACATTCAGGAGCAGGCAATCTCGGCAACCAACCATCGGTTCGGCAACCGCACCTCGCTCCTTGAGGGCGTGCTGACGTGAACCGGTGAGTGCTTTCCTCGGTAGGTACGAGAAGGTTTCTGTCAGTAGGCGAAGGTACTGCCGGAAGGAAAGCCAGAAGGTAACACCACAGGGTGTAGATAAAGCTGTTCCCCGCTCGCACATGCAAGCGGGGAACAGCTTTGTTGTTTTCTTGATTCGGGACTGGCGTTCGTTACCGGGACCGGGCCTCGTTGCCGGACGTGGTCCAATTTACCGGGAGCGGACCGTGAGGCTGGTGGTGGATGCGTTGACGGTGAGGAGTGCCTGGGCGGGGTCGGTGAGGCCCCGGCTGACGTAGATGTTCTCGCCGCCGTACTGGCGAAGCCAGGTGAGACCGAGATCGGTTCCGATGTCGACGTTGGTGGCCGCCGTACGGATTGCAAGGCTCTGCGGATTGACGAGGACGGTAGCTTGACCACCGGTGGTGATGGGGACGGTCAGTGCGGAGGAGGGGTCGATCCAGCGCAGGTCGGCAACGATATCTTCCCTGCGGGAGGTGATGCCGGTGGAAGCATCTGCTTCGCTGACGGGAGCGTATTGGAGGGGCTCCTCCTTCTTCGCTGATTTCGGCCAGAGGGCAACGATGATGAGAAGGAGTGCGATGGCGAGGAGGGTGACGATCAGAATCTGCGTGGAGTCGAACCGATTGATGATCGGTATCTCGAACGTCACGGCGAGTGCCCACAGGGCCTGGAGGACGACGAGGACGCCGATGATGATGGTTCCGATAACGGGTTGCTTAGTCATGGCTACCTCTCGATGGTCAGGGAGGACATAATCATGTCCACGTGGATGATGATGTCTGCGTCCTCTATGTCGTCGATTCCGCCGACGTAGTAGACGGTGTCGCCGGTGAAACCGGCGTCGGTTTGGTAGTTACCTGTCGCGTTTTCCAGGTCTGCCATCGTGAAGTCCGTGACGACCGCGATCTTCTGGTCGTTGTCGACAACGAGGTTGATGTCACCCATCGTGCCTCGCACATCGAATTCTGAATCTTCCAGATCGGTCACGTCGATTTCGATCTCACCCATGAGGACGGAGAACCCGCCCTCGACCTGGCTGACCGTGGTCGGGGACCAGGATCCTTGACCCATGAGGACGTGGTGTTCGGCCTGGGGGAAGGCCATGAGAGCACCCGCGGGAAAGGTAAGGATTGCTGCGATTATGGCGAGGGCCGAGAGCCCGCCGCCGCGGCGGCCGCTCATTCCGTAGCCAATGACGATAAGCCCAAGGACGAGGGAGACGATAGCGAATCCGCGAAGCATGATCGTCGAATTGTTAAAGAACTCGATGTCCTGGTAACTCATGTAGGTGAAGGCCGCGATAACGATGAGGATAAAAGCGAGCGCGAGGAGAACCGTGCGGGTTCCAGCCACCGGGCGATTATCGGGCGTCGCGGTCTTCACGGGTGTCGTCGAGTAGAGTTCGCTCCGATCCGGTGGAGTGCCGGGCGCACCGGCTACACCGGACATACCCGATGGTCCGGGCGGGGTGCTGCCGGCTGCGCCGGATGTTGCATAACGGTCAGTCGGGGGTTCCATGGTGTACTCCGATGTTGCGTCGCCACCGGTCGTGGATGACGAAAAGGAATCGTACGAATAGTCGGTAGCGTCGCCACCGGTCGTGGATGATGCTGTGGCACCGTCACCGGTGGACGAGCCGTAGCTCGCCGAGCCAGAAGTAGCGGGGCCTGAAGTAGCTGGGCCGGTGGCGGTGCCGAATGAGGAGCTACCGTGACCCGAGGGGGAGCCGTAGCCGGTAGCGGTGCCAGGGCCAGTTGCTGGTCCGGTGCCGTGCGGGGGTTGCTTGTCGCGCTGCGCGTTCAAGGTGACGATGACGACGGCGACAACGACGATGGTGATGAGGAGGGCGAAGGGCCCCGGCCATCCATTACCCCATCCCCAGCCCCAGCCGGTGCCACCGAGAGACGCGAAGACGATGAGGACACCGAAGACGAAGCTTGCTGTGACCTGACCGTAGAAGGGTTCCTGCCCGTGAATGCGGTCAGTTTCATCCGGGAGGAAGAGCCATCCGAGTGCGTAGAGGGTGATGCCGGCGCCTCCCATGACTGTCAGCGCCACGAAGATCGCGCGAACAACGAGGGGGTCGACGTTCCAGCGCTTGGCGAGACCCGCAGAGACACCGGCCAACGGGGTGTCGCTGGCGCGGGTCACGCCGAACGCTCTTATTGAATCAAAAAAACTATCTCCAGCCATGTCTATATTCTCTGCCGGGGAGATGGCCTGCCGATATTGGGGGAAGCCCTGATCTTCCCCTGATAACCCCGAGCAAGGGTCACCTCGGGGTCTCCTAACGTGCGAAGATCAATGTATGGAAAGGTATCCGCTGCGAAGACCCGAGTCGGGCCGGCTCATCCTTGGCGTCTGCCAGGGCATTGCCGACCACCTGGGCGTCAACGTCTGGCTCGTGCGCATCGTCTTCGTGGCGCTCGGATTCTTCCAGTTCGCGGGAGCGTTCATTTACCTGTGGCTGGTGTTTGCCATTGCGTCGTCCACGGAAATCCCCGACCGCGCCGAAAAGCGGTTCAGCCCGTCCCGTCAGGTGCGGCTCCTGTTCCTTGCCCTCGTCACTGCCATTGCCGCGATCGTCATATGGGCCACTCAGAGCATTATTGAGATCAATCTCGGGATACTTCTTTCCATTCTGTGCGTCGGCGTTGGCGCGGCCCTCGCCTGGAGCAGAATCGGTGGCAGCTCGATCCGGGTCCAGGCCATCAGGATCATCTCCGGTATTGCCCTCCTCGTTATTGGTGTCCTGATCTTCGCGGTCCGCAACGAGGACCCGCGGACGATGCTTACCTCAGTCGTTGTTGGTCTCGCGGTCCTTCTGCTTGCCCTCGTTGGAATGTGGCCCGCTGCCGCCCGGATCATTAAAGAACTCAATGTGGCGCGTCAGGAGAGCGCTGCAGAAGCCGCCCGCGCCGATATCGCCGCCCACCTGCACGACTCCGTTCTGCAAACCCTCACCCTGATCCGTAACAGCGCGAGCGATCCGGCAACCGTTACTCGCTTGGCCAGGGTTCAGGAACGCCAGCTGCGCACCTGGCTTTACGGTCAGAAGAACGAAGAGGAATCTTTGTCGGAATCCCTGCGGGTCATGGTGGGCGAGGTCGAGGACCTGTACGGCGTCGAGATCGACTTCGTTTCCGTCGGCGAAGACACGGCCGGTGAGCACACCGCAGCTTTCCTCGCGGCGGGACGCGAGGCGGTCGTTAATGCTGTGCGGCACGGCGAGCCACCGGTCAGCGTGTATGCCGAGTTTTCAAAGGACGCGTTGGAGCTGTTCGTTCGCGACCACGGAACCGGTTTCGAGCTTGGTGAGATCCCCGATGATCGGCACGGTGTTAAAGACTCGATCCTGGCCCGCACCGTCAGGCACGGTGGCACAGCTACGATCAAGACAAGAGATCCCGGAACCGAAGTTCATATCCTTATTCCACGAGGAGAATCATGATCAGCATCGTCATCGTCGATGATCACCCGCTCGCGAGGGCCGGAATGTTGGGAGAACTCAACCGGGTTGGGGGCTTCGAGATTGTCGGCGAAGCCCACGATGTCGACTCCGCTATCGATACCGTCCGGGCGCTCCGCCCCAACGTTGTTCTCCTCGATGTTCACATGCCAGGGGGAAGTGGCGGCGGTGGAGCTGAAGTCGTCCGGGAATGCATTGATATGTATCCCGGCACGAAGTTCCTCGCTATCTCCGTGTCCGACGCTGCAAGAGATGTTGTCGCAGTCGTTCGAGCGGGCGCACGCGGCTACGTCACCAAGGACGTGACGGGGGAGAGGCTCGGGGACGCAATCCGCAAGGTCAACGACGGCGATGCTGCCTTCTCGGCCCGCCTCGCAGGCTTTGTTCTCGATGCCTTTGGCACGGGAGCGGGAGATATTGCCGACCGCGACGATGAGCTCGATCGCCTGACGGGACGAGAGCAGGAAGTCATGCGGCTCATCGCCCGAGGCATGTCCTACAAGGAAGTGGCGAGCGACCTCTACATTTCGATCAAGACCGTTGAAACCCACGTGTCCGCTGTGCTTCGCAAGCTCCAGCTCTCCAACCGGCACGAGCTGGCCCGGTGGGCGGTGGCCCGCCGTATCGTCTGAGCTGGACTTCGCACCATCCGGAGGTTCGAGCACTGCTTGCGCGGAGAAGCCGGGCGCACACAAGACGTGCACCCGGTCCCTCGAGCGACATGCTCAGCCGCTGTTCTCCTGACGAGCCGACGCTTGTTAGCCGATGTTCGTTGAAAGGATCGGGAGAACCTGGGCGGGCTTGTCGAAGTTCGGGTCGGACACGATGTAGGCAACGTCCTTGAGGCCAAGCCACCACTGGTCACGCGGCAGGCGCGTTTCCGGATCCCAGTGCTCTTCCATGTGCGAGAGCCGGTGGACCTTGATCTCGCCCTCGGTCATGCCGACATAGGTGCAGTCATCCTTACCCTCCGATAGGTAACCGTCGAGCGCGCTGATCGCCTTGTTAACGAGGCGGACGGCGAGGAGCCGGTCGAAGGGGGAGGGGTTACCTCCCTGCTGCTGGTGGCCGATCACGGACTGGCGGACATCGAATAGTCCGGCACCCTCCTCCTCGAATACGCGGGTGAGGAAGTCCGTCGTGTAATGCTCGGAAGCATATTCGTTTCGCACAACCAGGTAGAGGCTCCGGCCCCTCTCAAATGCCTCGACCATTTTTGCAGTATCGTCGGCCAGCTGTGCCAGTGTTATCCCTGTTTCTGCCAGGTACACCTGTTCTGCACCGGAGGCAATGGCGCTCATGAGAGCCAGGTAGCCACTGTTGCGGCCCATTGTTTCCGTGACGAAGCAACGGCGGGAAGCGGAGGCGGACTGTTTGATCTGATTGAGAACCCGAACGTTCGTGTTCAGCGCCGTATCGGTTCCAATTGACAGTTCGGTGAGCGGCAGATTGTTATCGATCGAGGCAGGCACGCAGATGATCGGGATCTTGAACGCCGAAAAACGCTGGCGTTCCTCCTTCATCTTCAGCGCGGCCTCGAAGCCGTTGAGCCCGCCAATGATCATGATGCCGTCGATCTTCGCGTCCTCGATGGTCCGTCCCATCGCGTAGAACTCGTCAATGGACGGGATGCGGCGGCGGGTGCCAAGAGCGGCACCGCCCGTGCTGGACCAGGACTCCACGTCCCACCAGGACAGGGGAACCATCTTGCCGTCAACCAGGCCCGGCAAACCGCCCTTGATGCCCACCATCTCGTAGCCGCGATCAATACCAAGACGCACGGCTGTACGAGCCGCAGTATTCATGCCCGGTGCGAGCCCACCCACGTGGACCAGAGCAATCCGGCCCTTGGGCTTCGCGTGACCGTTCGGCGGAACCGGAGCGGAAAGAACATCGAAGGTCTTGACCATCTCGCCGTAGGAGGCGCCGCGGGCACCGATTGCGGCCTCATAGTCGCCTTCTGCCGTGTAGGTCTTAACCGCACGAGTATCCTGCACAGCCTTCATGAGAGGAAGCTTGACCAGGCGATTGCGGCGAGTGCCAATAATGTAGGCATCCCCGTCGGAGTTGATGAGCTCCAGGGTTGCCGTGTAACCGAGCAGGGTCGGCATCCACCTGTCGTAGGCGGACGGCATGCCACCGCGCTGCACGTGACCGAGCATCGTGACCCGGGCGGCCTCACCGAGCCGCTCCTCAAGAGCGTTCTTCACGCGCTCCGACGTGATCTTCTCACCGTGCCGGTCCATCGCGCCCTCGGCAACAATGATGATGGAGTCGCGGCGGCCCGCGTCGCGGCCCTCCTTGAGGACCCGGCTCATGTCATCCTCCCAGCCATCGGCCGGGGGATGTTCGGGAACAAAGACGTAGTCACAGCCGCCGGCAATGGCGCTCATGAGAGCCAGGTAGCCGCAGTGCCTGCCCATGACCTCAATGATGAAAGACCGGCGGTGAGATTCAGCGGTGGAAGAGATCGCGTCAATCGCGTCGATGATGCGGTGCAGTGCCGAGTCGGCGCCGACCGTCATGTCAGTTCCCACCAGATCGTTATCAATCGAGCCAACAACGCCGGCAATGTAAAGCTTCGGATGAGCATCGGCCTGCTCCCGAGTGATCTCACCACGATCAACGAGCTCCTCGAGCAGCGACGACCACTCCTCCCGCAACTCGTTTGTGCCTGTCTGGGTTCCGTCACCACCGATTGAGACAAGACGGTCGATACCGCGGGTCACGAAGTTCTTCACCGCGTCCCTCATGCCCTCGCGCTCGCGGAAACGATCCGAACGAGCCGTGCCGATGATCGTGCCGCCCCGGTGGAGAATATCGGAAACATCCGACCAGGACATTTCCTGGATCAGATCGCCGCCCTCAACGGCTCCCTTCCAGCCTTCCCGCACCGCGAACGGTTTAGCGCCGACGTGCAGGGCTGTGCGAATCACGGAGCGGACAATGGCATTCATTCCCTGGGCGTCGCCACCCGAGGTTAAGACGGCAATCTTCACTGGTTCCATGTCTCTATTGTCCCCGATGAAAAAGATAAGTGGGACGTGACTTAGGGGCAAGAAACGGCAAACGATCGTGGTATATGCTCTGCCCTCCACAAATCCAGCGAATCTCTCAGTGTTATGAACATCCTTGCTGAAAGCCGTGCAACAATGTCAACGCTCCGCCCATATTCTGGGACGCAACCCTGGGTTGCTAAGGCGCAGGGCTGAGAGACCTATACCCGGGGCTTCGATACGAGCCGGGCGGTGATGAGAAGAGGTCCGGGACACGATCGCATGCATTCCTGATCAACATCGGAGGAAGTCTCACCATTTGGTCGGCGGCAAACCCGCTGCCGGGCTCACGCACACGGGATCACACTGGGAAGCTGGAGCAACCCGGGTCGAAAGGCAAGCTGCCGGACGAAAATGCTGATGCATCCCGCGGTGCGGGAGGGCCGTGCACAGCGTGAGTGGGGAGTCCTCCACCTCCCAATGCCGCTCTTTCCTCCCTACGGGCCCATCAAGTGCGACATAATGCAGAACATGAGTAGCGACGACCGTTTCCGACCAGATGGCAACCAGCAGCCGCACCAGGAGGGCGCCGGGGCAGATCCCCGCGGTGGCCAGCAACCGGGTGCGTCTGCGCAGGACGAGTCCCAGCAGTGGTCCGGCCAGACACCCTACTCGGGGCAGACCCCGCACAGCGGTCAGTACCCGAACCAGCAGAATCTGCAGTGGACCGGCAATACCCCGCACACCGGCCAGCACCCGCA
>NZ_JBQCYC010000006.1:59999-98622 GCF_052087705.1 Flaviflexus sp.
GGTCAGGCACCAAACGAGCAAAACCTGCAGTGGTCCGGTAACTCGCCGCAGACCGGCCAGTACGAACAGTCGGGTTACTGGCCCCAGCAGGGCGGCCCAGGTGGCCCCGGCGGTCCGAGTTATCCTCCCGGCCAGCCCCAGCAGGGCGGCTACCCGCCGAAGAGGTCGCGCTCGACCGCAATCATCGCGGTCCTTGTCGTGCTCATCCTGGTTCTTGTGGGCCTTGGAATCTGGTGGTGGGTTGGCCGGTCCTCCGAAGCCGAGGCGGCGGACGGCGCTGACAGCGCCACGGATGCCACGACGACGCTCGTGGAACGGGTTAACAGCGGCGACCTGACGTCTGTTTACGACTCGATTTCCCCATCTGAGAAGCAGTACGCCTCGGCAATGACGTCGATCCTTTTGCGCTACTCGTGGGAGGCTATCTCCACCGATGAACCGATCGATAACGAGGATGCTCAGGAAGACATCACCGAGGCCCTGGGCCGCTACTCGGAGGTCGTTGACTTCTCGCTGGAGATTGACCAGTCGGAGGAAGTCGAGATTGCGCACGGAATGACCGCGGTGACGGTCACCGATGGAACTCTGTCATTGGAGATCACCGATGAGGATGAGTTCGCGGAAATTACGGGCGACCTGATTTCACAGATGTACTCCGATGAGCAGATTCAGCAGAACTTTGGAGTCGAGGACGCCGACCAACTGACCGCGATGATCAAGGTTGGTCTCCAGCAGGAGGGGCTCGACAGTTACTCGGCTGACTTCTCGGAGGCGGGCCCGCTGATTCTCGTCATGGTTGAGGAAGAGAAGGGCTGGTACGTTTCGCCCGTGTCGTCCTTCATTGCCTACCTCAACAGGGACTACTTCACCGACAGCGACTACCGGGAGTCGTTCATTCAGCGCAACGGTGAGTTCACGATGGCAACCCCGGAGCCCTCATCATCACCGGAGGAAGCCACCGAACGGTTCGTCGACTCCCTGTCGGACGGTTCCATCACAGATTCGCTGGGATATCTCCCGCTCGCAGAGCAGCGCCTCCTGGGGCTTGCGATCTACCTGTCGGAAATCCCGGAAATCCAAGAAGTGAGCTTCGGTGAGCTCGTTGCCCTGTCGAATCTGACAACCACGAGCATCGAAGTCTCGGATCATTCCGCACTCACGATCATCAACTCCCTGTTCCTCTCCCTCAATCCGGCAGTGTCCGGAACGAGCATGCAGATCCAGATTGAGAACGAACAGCTCACGGTTGGCACATGTGAACCCGTAGATATCTCGCTTCTCTACGATGAGGACCACCCGGCACTGGCCTTTGCTCTTGTGGAGGACGGTTCCGGATGGAATGTCTCCCTCGTTGGTACGTTCGTCAACTTTGTTGGCGCCGTGTCATCGAACGCTGAGAACGTCTATAAATACCAGCTTCTCCTTGACGAAGTTGCCGAGTGCACGGGATTCTAGGGTTCACCGACCGAGTTTGGAACTGAGCGGTGCGCGGCCTCTTCCATGGAGTTTCGCGCCGAATCAGATACCAAATCGTTAGCTGTAACCATAACTGCGGTGGGGCGTCTCAAGGCGCCCCACCGCTTCCTAACTTGTGTGAGAATTGAGTGACGCCATCCACACTTGAGAAGGACCATCATGACTGCATCGCCCATTGACTCCGCAGGAACAGCTGCCTGGAAGAATCTCGAGACGATTGCACGCGAATTAGCGCCGAACTTCCGCAAATGGTTCGCCCAGAACCCGAACCGTGCCGAACAGTTCTCGTTCCAGGCCGCAGATCTCCACGTCGACCTATCCAAGTCGTTCCTCACCGACGAGGTACGCGCCGCACTCGTTGACCTTGCTCGCCAAACCAACGTTGAAGAACGCAGGGACGCGATGCTGAGCGGAGAGAAGATCAACGTGACCGAGGACCGCGCCGTGCTCCATACGGCGCTCCGCGCCCCGCGCGGCAGCACCATCACCGTGGATGGTGAGAACGTGGTCGACCAGGTCCACGAGGTCCTCGACCGCGTCTACGAGTTCGCAACGAGGGTCCGCTCGGGCGAATGGACGGGGATAACCGGCCGCCCCATCGAAACCGTGGTTAACATCGGCATTGGTGGTTCCGACCTGGGCCCGGTCATGGCATACGAGGCCCTGAAGCCCTACCTGCAGGAAGACCTCGAGGTTCGGTTTATTTCGAACATCGATCCGACGGACGCGGGGGAGGAGCTGTCCGGCCTCGACCCCGAGACGACGCTCTTCATCATTGCGTCCAAGACCTTCACGACTCTCGAGACCCTGACGAACGCCAAGGTGGCCCGCGCCTGGCTTCTCGACAACCTGCCCGAGGGAACGGGCGATGAGGCCGTTGCCAAGCACTTCGTTGCCGTGTCGACCGCTCTCGACAAGGTCGCCGAGTTCGGCATCGACCCCAATAACGCGTTCGGCTTCTGGTCCTGGGTCGGCGGCCGCTACTCGGTCGACTCCGCCGTTGGCACGAGCCTCGCAATCGCAATTGGCCCCGAAAACTTCGCGGACTTCCTCGCAGGCTTCAGGGCCATGGATGAGCATTTCGCGAATGCACCCGCGGAAGAGAACGTCCCGCTCCTCATGGGCATGCTCAACATCTTCTACACGAACTTCATGAATGCTGGCACGCACGCCGTGCTCCCGTACTCCCAGTACCTGCATCGCTTTGCGGCCTATCTCCAGCAGCTCACGATGGAGTCGAACGGCAAGTCGGTGCGCTGGGATGGCACGCCCGTCACAACCACGACCGGTGAAGTGTTCTGGGGTGAGCCCGGCACGAACGGTCAGCATGCCTTCTACCAGCTCATCCACCAGGGTACCCAGCTGATTCCCGCCGACTTCATTGCCTTCGCCAATCCAACATATCCGTTTGCGACGGATGGTCAAGACCAGCACGAGCTGTTCCTCGGTAACTTCTTCGCGCAGACAAAGGCACTTGCCTTCGGTAAGTTGGCGGACGAAGTCCGCGCGGAAGGCACCGCCGAGGCCATCGTCCCGGCCCGCGTCTTCGAAGGCAATAAGCCGACGGCGTCGATCATGGCCCCCTACCTTAGCCCCTCGGTTCTCGGTCAGCTGATCGCCCTCTACGAGCACATCACGTTCGTCCAGGGCATCGTGTGGGGCATCGACTCCTTCGACCAGTGGGGAGTGGAGCTCGGCAAGCAGATGGCGAACGATCTTGGTCCCGCGATCGCAGGTGACGAAGCGGCACTTGCGGATCAGGATCCGTCCACCCGTTCGCTTATCGCCTACTACCGTGAACATCGGGACGCAAGGCCCGCAGAAGACAATTAGATTGGTTTTAGACTTGTGGGTGGATACCCCGCCCGGGTCCATTTCGACATAGGAGTTGTAAACACATGACCACGTCTCCCGTAACCGTGACCGTCACCGGCGCTGCCGGCAACATTGGGTACGCGCTACTGTTCCGTATCGCATCCGGTGGCCTTCTCGGTCCCGATGTTCCGGTTCGCCTCAACCTTCTCGAGATTCCCGCCGCGGTCAAGGCCGCCGAGGGAACGGCAATGGAGCTGAACGACTCGGCCTTCCCCCTGCTTGATTCCGTCAACATTTATGACGATGCGAACCAGGCCTTCGAGGGCGCGAACGTCGGCCTTCTCGTCGGTGCACGCCCCCGCACGAAGGGCATGGAGCGCGCGGACCTGCTCGCGGCCAACGGCGGCATCTTCGGACCCCAGGGCAAGGCAATCAATGACCACGCAGCCGATGACGTCAAGGTTCTCGTTGTTGGTAACCCGGCCAACACGAACGCCTACATCGCCGCCGCATCCGCACCGGACGTTCCCGCGGACCGCTTCAACGCGATGATGAGGCTCGACCACAACCGCGCCATGAGCCAGCTCAAGGAAAAGACCGGCACCGCGATCTCCGACATCAAGAATGTTGTCGTGTGGGGTAACCACTCCGCGGATCAGCACCCGGACGTCTCCTACGCAACGCTCGCAGGCAAGCCCGCCATCGACGCCGTCGACGCTGACTGGCTGAACAGCTACTTCGTCCCGACGGTTGCCAAGCGCGGCGCCGCCATCATTGAAGCACGTGGAGCTTCCTCCGCCGCCTCGGCAGCATCCGCAGCCATCGACCACGTCTACGACTGGGTCAACGGCACCCCCGAGGGCGAATGGACGACGGCGGGCGTCGCCTCGCACGGCGAGTACGGCGTCCCCGAGGGTCTGATCTTCGGCTTCCCGACCATCGCCAAGAACGGCGAGTGGGAGATCGTCACCGACCTCGAGGTATCGGACGCAACCCGCGCAGGCATCGACCGAAACATCAAGGCCGCACAGGAAGAGATCGACGCCGTGAAGGAACTCGGCGTCCTCTAATCCCGGCCACCGGAGACTCGAGGGCATGATGTCGATATTCCATCGGCGTCATGCCCTCCGGTCATTCTTGAACGCGGCCACTGCTGTACCAGTGCACGTATTGACGACGATGGTCGACTGCAAGGCAGCGTGAGGCGTGGGGCTCACCCGGGTACATTCGGCGCAACAAGAAACAAAACTATTCATAACCACGGCAATAGGATCCGGCTATGGAGCGAAATCCGGAGAATAAGCAGCGCGATCTCGCATGGAGGAAGAATCGAGACATCGGTCTGCTACTTGGATCGATAGCGCTCTTTGCCACCGTTTTCAATTTTGTCTTCGAGGGAAAAGTCGTTGCCGGCAGCGGAGCAATCATTGTTGCTTTGGGTCTCGCCGGCCTCGTGTTCCTGGGCAGGTCCTTCGGTATGCGGAAAAGAGCGGATAACACTTCTCTCGGCGAGGAAGCCGGCGAGTAAATTTTTCCCTCGCGCTCACCGAGTCCCGTGGTAACTATTGCTGAATCAGCCTTCTAGACCATGCGAAACCCGAAGCCATTGCTTGAATTGGTTGTTTTGGATGGTGGCATGCACGAGTGATGGGGAACTAAAACTGCCAGCCCACCTGCCGCGCGGCGGGCACTCAACTCCTGAGAAGTTCCTGGCGACAATGTTTGCCCAGCTCGCTCATGCATCGTCGTCGTGGACACGGTGAACTTCTCGACTAGTTTCCCCCTTTCCCGCGGGGACCCCTGGGGGACCCTTGTCCGCGGGATGAATGACGATTCGATTTTAAGTCTCGATGCCCGTGGGGCGCGGAACACCTCCCGTCGAGAACCCGCACCAGCATCCACCGCTTCGGCTTTCGTCCCTGTCCCAAACGAGTTCTTTCCCGCAAACTTCCCAATCCCCAATCGCTAATATTGCGAACGATTCTCATTATCGGTACTGTGTGGGTGTGCCTCAGACTCTTACCTCTTCGCGTGCGGTAACGCTCGCACTGATGCTGATTCTTCTTGCGGCGGCCGTCATGGCCGCCGTCATGATCGGCCCACTTTCTCTGCCATTCGGTGAAACTCTGCGTGCGCTCTGGGGCATGATCGCGGATCCCGGAGGGGCGCAGGGTGCCGATGCGGTGGTCTCTGCGGTGCGCGTCCCCCGCGTTCTGGTTGCCGTGCTCGTGGGAGCTGGACTTGGCGTCGCTGGCGCTGCGATGCAGGGGGTGTTCCGCAATCCGCTAGCGGAGCCGGGAATTACTGGAGTATCTGCAGGGGCAGCAACCGTCGCCGTTCTTCTTATCGTCACCGGCTCCGGTTCGCACATTCTTCCGCTCGGTGCATTCCTCGGAGCCCTTGGCGCGGTCGCGATCGTCCAGGCGGTTGGCATCGTGTCCGGCTCTACGTCTTCGCTCCTCCTGGTCGGCATCGCTCTGAACGCGTTCCTCGGGGCGATAATTTCGGCCACGGTCGCGAATGCGGAGGACGCTGAGGATGCTCGGTCTGCCATGTTCTGGCTGAATGGCAACCTGACCGGACGGACCATGCAGGACGTGGGAATGAGCCTTGCGCCTCTGCTTATCGGTGTCGCCATCGTTCTCCTGTGCTCCCGGGATCTCAACCTGCTGAGCCTCGGGGAGGCAACGGCGGCAACCTCGGGGATGAATGTGGGAAGGACGAAGCACATCATTCTTGCCGGTGCTGCCCTCGCGACCGGTGCGGGTGTCGCTATCACCGGAGTGATCTCCTTCGTTGGCCTCGTCGTGCCCCACGTGGTGCGGCTCATTTGGGGATCGGACCACCGTTTCCTTCTCCCGGCTAGCGCCCTGATAGGAGCAATATTCCTCCTCGTTGCGGACACTGCCGCCCGCATGCTCTTCAACCCCATCGTCCTTCAAACGGGAACAGTGACGGCTATCATCGGTGCGCCCTTCCTGCTCTGTCTCGTTCTCGCCCAGGCAAGGAGACAATCATGACCGGCCTTATGTCCGAACAGCAGACGGCGCCGAATACGGCGTCAAGAGAAGCGCGGACGGAGGCGCCAAGCGCCGTGGAGATGACCGAGGTCAGCGCCGGCTATCGACGCAAGAACGTTCTTGACTCCGTTAACGCCTCTTTTGCGCCCGGCCTTATTCACGGGATCATCGGACCTAACGGGGCAGGCAAGTCCACCCTCGTGAAGGCCGCCCTTGGGCTTGTGCCATCGTCTGGCGACATCAGAATCGCGGGGGAGAGGCTGGCATCTCTTTCATCAAAGGAGCGTGCCCGCCTCATGAGCTATCTTCCCCAAGACACTCCTCCCGTTGACTTCACGGGCGAGCAATACGTGCAGATGAGCAGGTATGCGCGGCTTGGGAGATTCTCATCCCCAACGGCCGAGGATGAGGAGGCCGTTGATGAGGCACTTCGCATGACAGGTGCTAGTGCATGGCGGGACCGCCCAATGAGAAGCACGTCTGGTGGTGAACGCCAACTCACAGCCCTTGCTCGCGCCATTGCACAGGATCCACAGATCCTTATCGTCGATGAGCCGAGTTCGGCCCTGGACATGGGACATGAGATCGACGTCTTCCGACTGTTTAAACCGTGGATCGGAGAATCGAGTAGCCGCACGATCATGGCGGTGCTACACGACCTCGATATTGCAGCGAGGTTCTGCGACCGGCTCACCCTCGTAGACGGCGGCCGCGTCAAAGCATCAGGACCGCCCGCGGAGATCCTCGTTCCCGACCTGCTGAACGATGCCTACGGCGTGACGGTCGACGTTCGCCGTAGCGAAGCGACGGGGTACCTCACGGTCACCGCGGTCTAACGGTCGGTGCCACGTCGGCGCCGCGGAACATTGACAAACAACGCCCCGCGCTAGGCGGGCTTAAGAAGGAGAACCATGAAAGTACGGATCACCGCGCCCAAAATCATCAGCCTCGCTGCCGTCTCAGCGCTTGCGCTCGCGGCATGTGGGGCAGACACCGAGCAAGAAGACAGCGGTGCAGGCCCAAGCACCATCCAGGTACAAACAGAGGAGCCGGGCGGTGATGTGTCGAGCGGCAATGACGATGCCGTATCGGGGAGTGACGATTCTTCGTCGGATGCTCAGGTTGATGCATCGCCGGGTACGTGGCCGCGCACCGTGGACCTCGGCGATCAGCAGATCGAGATTGCCGAGGAGCCTGCGAGGATCATTGCGGTTTCCGCAGAAGCTGCCGATATGGCACTGCGGCTCGCCGGCCCGGAGCGGGTGATTGCCGTTCCAGCATCCAGCCAATCCGAGGCAAGTACGGTTCCCGACCTAGCGTCCCAGGTGGAGCAGGTTCTCCCTCCCGGAACGGATCCGGATCCGGAGCAGATCCTTGCCATGGGACCGGACCTCGTTCTCAACACGACTCGTCACGGAGGCGAAGAGACGGCGGGAGACCAGCTCGAACAGACGGGAGTGCCCGTGCTCAACCTCGACCCATCATCATTCTCGACACCGGAAGACATTGCCGAGACTCTCGTTCTCCTTGGCGAAGCCCTCGGGGAAGAAGAGCTCGCTGCCGAACTCTCGGCTCAGTTCCTTGCCGACATCGAAGAGATTGACGCCGAGGCAACCAACTCCGGGACGCGCTTCCTCGCGCTCATGGCGCGCGGAGATTCGATCATGGCAATGGATGATTCGATCATGCTCCCGGGCCTGGCCGTGCGGGCAGGGGCGGTGAATGCGGGGGAGACCATTGGCCTGACGCAGACACGCCCGATCGATGCCGAAATGATTGCCGTTGCCAACCCCGAAGTCTTCTTTGTGGAGGACTTCCAGGGGATGGGCCTCGAACCGTTTGAAGAGACCCTGAGCAACCCGGCGCTCGCGGATGTTCCCGCGATCGCGAACGATCGCGTCTACCTCGTTCCCATGTCCGAGGCGTCGGGAACGTCGGGGCTCAATACCGCCGCCGGCTACCGCACGATCGTTGATGCCCTGAACGAATAGTGCCTAACGCCGAATCCTCTGCGACCCTGACTGTCCCGCGGGGCCGGTGGCAGCAGCCCCATTCAGTCTCCTGCCGTTCCCGCGGGCACCCAGCATCTTCAGTCAGACCTTCGTTTCCCTTAGCGGGATCGGCGAGCTCCCCAGCGCCCCTCATCCCGCGTTACCCTGATCGGATAGTCGAAGGCCTTCGAAATATTCTCGCTCGTCACGACTTGCTTGACAGGACCAGCGGCTGTCAGCGTACCCTGTCGGATCAGGGCCGCATGCGTTGTCGTTGCGGGAAGCTCCTCCAGGTGATGAGTGACAAGCAGAGAAGTGACGTTCGATTTGGCAAGACCATCGAGTGTTTCAAGCAGTCGTTCCCGCGCTGCTAAATCCAATCCTGTCGTTGGCTCGTCAAGCAGGAGGAGCTGGGGATCGCCGGCAAGAGCACGAGCAATAAGAGCCCGGCCACGCTCACCCTGAGAAAGGGTGGGCCAGGGTGCCTCGCGGTGGCTATCGAGCCCAATGTTGGTAATGAGCGAGTGAGCTTTTTCAAGATCGGTGTCCGTCGGCTCCCATCTCATTGGAAGCTCGATGGTGCCGGTGATTCCCGTCAAGACGACCTCGGTGACCGACGGTGCACCGCGGAGCGGATGCCTGGGATTGAGGTGGCCAATGAGGCGCCGAATTTCGCGAAGGTCGACTCTGCCAACTCGGTGCCCAAGAACGTCGACAGTCCCGCTTGACGGGTGGGCGAGCCCTCCGCAGAGCGACAGGATGGTGGACTTACCGGCGCCGTTCTCACCGAGCAGCGCCCATCGTTCCCCCGTTCGGACCGTGAAATCGACTCCATCGAGGATCTGAATCCCGTTGCGGCGGAACGTCACCGCGTTCAAGGCAAGAACGGCTTGCCCACCATTGCTCCGATCGATCACGCTAATTCCCTCTCGATGCCTGCAATACGTCAGTTGAATCTATACCGGGTGCGGCCGGTCATTTTTCGGTCAGCGAGGACAACAGTGTCGCGACCGCGCCCCCGGTGGAAGTCGGCGCGCACACGGGGCTAGCCCTGTTGGTTTTGGTATGGCCGTGTGGGTTACCTCGTCGATGTTTGAAGAGCGGCCCTCACTCCTCTGGCAGTCCACTGGAAACGTGGTGGCCCCGCCTTGTTGTCCAGGCACTGCCAGTGGTGGGTATCTCGCCGGCTTCCCATGTCGGTCTGGTGCGTCACGGACCTTTACGGGAATACGACGGTGCGCTGTCCGTTGCGTAGCACGCGGTCTTCGGCGTGCCAGCGGACGGCGCGGGCGAGGACGCGGCGTTCGACGTCTTCGCCGATGGCTTGGAGGTCGGGGGCCGACAGGGCGTGGGAGACACGCTCGACGTCCTGCTCGATGATCGGCCCTTCATCCAGATCCTCGGTCACGTAGTGGGCGGTTGCGCCGATGAGCTTGACGCCGAGGTCGTGGGCCTGCTGGTAGGGGCGGGCGCCCTTGAAGGAGGGCAGGAAGGAGTGGTGGATGTTGATGATCGACCCCGCCATGCGCTTGCACAGCTGCGGTGACAACACCTGCATGTACCTCGCTAGGACGATCAGCTCGGCACCGGTTTCGTCCACGATCTCCATGAGCTGGGCTTCGGCTTCCTCGCGGCGTTCCTTCACGAACGGAATGTGGGTGTAGGGGGCCTCGTAGAAGTCGGCAATGGGGCGGAGCTTGTCGTGGTTGGAGACAACCCGAGCGACTTCGATAGGGAGGCGCCCCATGCGCTGCTCGTAAAGCAGGTCGGTCAAGCAATGCGATGTGGTGGACGCCATGATGATGGTCTTCAGGGGACGGTCCTTCTCGGCGAGCTCAATTCGTCCCTGGAACCGGTCCGCGAGCTCGTCAACGGGCTCCCTCAGGTCGCCGATGGTGCCGGGGATCTCGGCTTCGATGCGGAGGAAGAACTGACCGGTGTCAATGTCGCCGTACTGCTGGGATTCCAGGATGTTGCCGCCAGCGGAGGCAAGGACCCCGGTGACGGAGTGGACGATCCCGGGGCGGTCCGGGCAGGAGAGCGAAAGAACGATTGCAGACATGGTTGCAAGGGTATCGCCTTCCACGTTTCAGCCGGTGGATTTTTCACGTGCCGGACAGGCTTCCGTCAGATTGACGGGATACGATGGTGCCACCTGTCCAAGACCCTGGAGAAACTAATGGATCTGCTCAACTCATCGATCGCAGAGGTCGACCCCGAAATCGCCGCAGTTCTCGAGAACGAACTGGGCCGTCAGCGCGACACCCTTGAAATGATTGCGTCGGAGAACTTCGTTCCCCGCGCCGTCCTGGAGGCGCAGGGCTCGGTGCTGACCAACAAGTACGCGGAGGGTTACCCGGGTCGCCGCTACTACGGTGGTTGCGAACACGTCGATGTTGCGGAGAACCTCGCGATTGAGCGAGCCAAGGCCGTGTTCGGATGCGAATACGTGAACGTTCAGCCGCACTCCGGTGCCCAGGCGAACGCCGCTATTTACCATGCGCTCGTCACCCCCGGTGACACGGTCATGGGCCTTGAACTCAGCCACGGCGGTCACCTGACCCACGGCATGAAGATCAACTTCTCCGGTAAGAACTACCGCATTGTTTCCTACGGGGTTCAGAAAGAAACCGGCCTGATCGACATGGATGAGGTGGAGGAGATTGCGCGCCGCGAGCAGCCGAAGCTGATTGTGGCCGGCTGGTCCGCCTACCCCCGCCACCTGGACTTCGCTCGCTTCCGCGAGATCGCCGACGCCGTTGGCGCCTACCTGTGGGTTGACATGGCTCACTTCGCCGGCCTCGTTGCAGCGGGCCTGCACCCGAATCCGATCCCGCACGCCGATGTTGTGACGACCACGATCCACAAGACGATCGGCGGTCCCCGCTCCGGCATGATCCTCGCCCAGACGACCGAGCTGGAAAAGAAGCTGAACTCGGCCGTGTTCCCGGGCCAGCAGGGCGGGCCTCTCATGCATGTCATTGCCGCGAAGGCTGTTGCCATGAAGGTCGCTCAGTCGCCCGAGTTCAAGGAACGCCAGCAGAACACCCTGGACGGTGCACGCATCCTGGCCGAGCGTCTGCTCCAGCAGGACGTTGCCGACGCTGGAATTGCCCTCGTGTCCGGTGGCACCGACGTCCACCTTGTTCTCGTTGACCTGCGCGACTGCGCGCTCGACGGTCAGCAGGCGGAGGACCTCCTCCACGAGGTCGGCATTACCGTCAACCGTAACTCGGTTCCGTTCGATCCCCGTCCGCCCAGGGTCACCTCCGGTCTTCGCATCGGCACTCCGGCTCTCGCCACCCGCGGATTCGGCAAGGCCGAGTTCGAAGAGGTTGCCGACATTATCGCCGAGACCCTGATCGCCGGTAAGGCCGCTGACGTTGCCGCCCTGTCGGCACGCGTCAAGGCACTGACCGACGCCTTCCCGCTGTACCCGGGGCTCTGAGTTGGTAGCCGAAGTACTGGATGGCAAGGCCACCGCACAGACCATTAAGGACGAGCTAGCCGCGCGCGTCGCCGCACTCAAGGAGAAGGGAATCGTTCCGGGCCTCGGCACGGTTCTCGTCGGGGATGATCCCGGCTCCCAGAAGTACGTTGCCGGTAAGCACAAGGACTGCCAGGAAGTCGGAATCAACTCGATCCGCGAAGACCTCCCGGATTCCGCCTCCCAGGAGGAGATCCTCGGCGCTATCGAGCGCCTTAACGAGGATCCGGCCTGCACCGGCTACATCGTCCAGCTTCCGCTCCCGGACGGCATCGACACGAATCTTGTCCTCGAGTCCGTCGACCCCGACAAGGACGCGGACGGCCTGCACCCGACAAACCTCGGCAGGCTCGCACTGCGCGCTAAGGAGCCGATCACGTCGCCGCTTCCCTGCACGCCCACCGCCGTGATCGAACTGCTCCGCCGCTACGAGATCGACCTCGACGGTAAAGATGTCGCGGTGATCGGCCGCGGCACCACCGTCGGCCGTTCTATCGGGCTCCTGCTGACCCGCCGTTCCATTAACGCCACCGTCACCCTCATGCACACCGGCACGGTTGGCATGGCGGAGAAGGTGGCGATGGCGGACGTGGTCGTTGCCGCGGCCGGATCGCCCGGCCTGGTCCGTGCCAACTGGCTCAAACCCGGTGCCGTCGTCCTCGATGTTGGAGTTTCCCGCGTTGTCGGGGAGGATGGAAAGGCCCGGATCGTCGGAGACGTCGATTCGCAGGCAAAGGAAGTGGCGGGATGGCTCTCGCCGAACCCAGGGGGAGTGGGCCCGATGACCCGGGCAATGCTCCTCGAAAACGTTGTCACAATGGCAGAAAGCAAGCTTTGAGGGTAACAACCGTAAACGTCAATGGAATCCGTGCCGCCGTCAAAAAGGGCATGCAGGAGTGGGTCACCGGGAACAACCCCGATGTGCTCCTCCTCCAGGAAGTTCGTGCACCTGAAGAACTCGTGGAAGGACTCCTCCCCGGAGACTGGAGCGTCGTCCAGCAGGCCTCCCGTGCGAAGGGGCGCAGCGGCGTCGCCATCGCCGTCCGCCCCTACCTCGATGTCACCGCAGCCCGGATTGGGCTCGAAGGGGACAACGACGTGGACTCGGGACGCTGGGTCGAAGCCGACGTCACCATCGGATCCCGCACCGTCACCTTCGTCTCCGCGTACCTCTACTCGGGTACGGCAACAAAGCCGGAGGTCATGGCAGCCAAGTACCGTCACCTGGACATGGCGGAGGACCGTCTTGGCCAGATCGAGAACGAACTGCTCATGGCGGGCGACTTCAACGTCGTTCGCGGACCGAAGGACATCAAGAACTTCAAGCCGAACCACAACAAGACGTCCGGCGTTCTTGACCAGGAAATGGCCTACCTCGAGCGGTGGTTCGATACCTACGAGGACGTGCACCGCAACCTCGTCGGCGACGTCCAGGGCCCCTACACCTGGTGGTCCCAGCGCGGCAAGGCATTCGATAACGATGCCGGGTGGCGCATCGACTACCAGATGGCCACGAAGGCGCTCGCGGACACCGCGGTCTCCGCGGAAGTCGGCCGAGCAGGCGACTATGCGAGCCGGTGGTCCGACCACGCACCGCTGACAATCGACTACGACGTGACGGACTTCTAGGGATTCCAACGGGTTGCGGGACTCGGTTCCAGACTGAACAGCATGACGGAGGAGGGGCAGTCACTCGGCTGTCCCTCCTCCGTTTCACGCGTAAAACTGCATCTCAGCACACGCGTCGGCCCTGTTTCGTTTAGGCTGGACGCGTGGCAAATGACAACGACATTTACTATGACGCTCCCTCCAGGGTGCCATCGACTAGGCCGATCACCGTGGAGCCGGAGCCTTTCCTGCACAAGATCCAGCACATCCGGCTGCTGAGAGCATTCCAGCGGTACGGGGTGGCCAAGGGTGCGCTCCTATCCGGTGGTATTGCCTACTCGGCTATCTTCTCCATCGCGGCCGCCCTCACGATCTCCATCACGGCTTTCATGGCCGTGCTGGGTTCCAATGAGGAGCTACGGAACACCGTCTTTAACGGCATCAACGACGCCATGCCGGGGATCCTCCAGACCGAAGAAGATCCCAGCGGACTCATATCCCCCGATTCGCTGGTGATGGAAACCGCCCTGAATCCGGCCTCGATCATCGCCATGGGTGTCCTGCTCTGGACCGCGCTGTCGGTCATGAACGCCCTCAAGGTCTCGATCCGGGCCATGTTCGGCATCTCGAAGCTACCCGAGAACTTCATTGTCCTGAAGGCCCGCGACCTGCTCGCCTTCCTCGGTCTTGCTCTCGGCGTTCTTCTTGGTTCCGTTCTGACATCCGTGGCGGGCACCCTTGCGGACACCATCCTCGACTTCATTGGCATCGAAGGAAGCTTTGCCCAGTGGACGATCAGGCTGGGTTCGCTTTTCGTCGCTTTCCTCGTTGACTTTGTTGTCATCATGCTGCTCTTCCGCTTCACGGCCGGTGCCCGGCCGCCCCGGAAGGACCTGTTCATGGGAGCGGCCCTCGGTGCGCTCGGCACATCCGTTGTTCGCTTCCTCGGGACATCCGTTATTGGCTCCGTCTCCGACAATCCGGTGCTTGCCCCGTTTGCTGCGATCGCAACGCTCCTCCTGTGGATCAACTTCGTTACCCGTATCGTTCTCATCGCCGCGGCGTTCACCGCCAACCCGCCGGCACCCATGAAGATCACAGTTCCCGAATCCATCCACGCACATGACACCCCGAACTTCGTGACCCTGTCCGTTCCGGAGACAACGAGGTGGACCCATGAGCCGTTCACCGGCGTTGTCGTTCCTGATATGACGAAGGACCCCGAGTTCTCCGACCGGCTGCGAAAGAACCTGCCAGAATGGGACGGTCGCAAGGGTAAGAAGAGTTCGAAGAAGATCGAGAAGCTCGAGCTGAAGCTTGCCCAGGCGAAAATGGATCACCGGCTCGAGAGCGAAAAGGCAAAGAGATGACGTTTGTTGCGATTGTTCCCGCAGGCGGTGCCGGAACGAGGCTGTGGCCCCTGTCGAGGCGCAGCCACCCGAAGTTCCTCATTGACATGACGGGTGTGGGACGCACCCTCATCCAAGCCACCTCCGACCGGCTGGAAGGCCTCGCGGATGACCTCATTGTCGTAACCGGCAAAGACCATGCGAAGGCGGTTGCCGAGCAACTGGATCTCTCCGAAGATGCCCTCGTCATCGAACCCTCGCCGCGGGGCACCATGCCGGCCATTGGCCTGGTTGCCGCCATCGTTGAAAAGCGGCACGGCCCCGATGCCGTGGTTGGCTCCTTCGCCGCCGACCACCTGATCTCCGACACCGGAGCATTCCAACAGGCGGTGCGCACGGCCATCGACTCCGCAAAGACCGGCAAGGTCGTCACCATCGGCATCACCCCCACCTCGCCCGACACGGGCTTCGGCTACATTCACGTCGGCGAGGAAACGACTGTCAAGGGCGCGTACGCCGTTGCCGAGTTCATGGAGAAGCCGGACCTTCCGCGCGCCGTCGAATATGTCGAATCCGGTACCTTCCTCTGGAACGCCGGCATGTTTGTCTCCAGGGCGGGTGTTCTGCTCGATTCCCTTGCGCAGTTCAAGCCGGAGCTTGCCGCCGGCCTGCGAGCCATCGCAGCCGAGTGGGACGGCCCGGGACGGGCCGAGGCCCTCACCGGATGGGATGACCTGGAAGACTCGGTTATCGACCGCGCCATTGCTGAGCCCCTGGCAGAAATTGGGGGAGTGACGACGGTGCCGGTCTCGATGGGTTGGTCCGATATCGGCGGTTATGCCTCGCTGTCCGAACACCTGGATAACTCTGCCGAGCAGGTGTCCTCCGGCGGCTCCGCCCAGCCCGTTGTCCTATCGGAATCCGACGGTGCCGTCGTTTACTCTCATGACCGGCCGATTGTGATCCACGGGATCCCCGAGGCTGTTGTGGTCGATACTGGTGATGTTCTGCTCGTGACAACCAAGGAACAGTCGGCGGGACTTGGGGGCGTGGTTGCCTCCCTTGGTGACGACCTGAACAGACTTCGCTAAATTCGACCGCGGTCACCACCAAAAAACATGCCCGGACTGCTGGGAGGGGGGGCCACGCGGTGTGATAAAAATTCGAAGCCGGTGAACACCGCGCAAACTAATCTGTCAAAACACTGCCACATTGACGAAAAGTGTGGGACTATTTAACCCCGTTATCAAACTTTGATGACTATTTTGCCCTTCTGCGTACGTTAACGGCACGTTAACGAGTATGCTATTGGTGAAATCCGTGCCGCACGGGCGCGGACCTATGAAATAGGAGTAACGCGTGAAGAAATCCACGTCATTTATGGCACTTGCTGGTGTCGCTGCTCTTGTCCTTGCCGGTTGTGCCGACGATGCCGCCGATGAGACGACGGATTCGACCGAGGACACGGTAGAGACCACTGACTCGGAGGACACCGATACCGATACCGATACCGAGGATACCGACACCGAGGATACGGATACCGAAGACACCGATGGTGAGGGCACCGAGGACGGCGACGGCGCCGGCCGTGACTACGCCTCCATCGACGCTTCCGAATACACCGCTTGCATCGTCTCTGACGCAGGCGGCTGGGACGACAAGTCCTTCAACGAGTCGGCATTCAACGGCCTCATGGAAGCTGAGGAGCTCATGGGTGTCCAGACCTCGACCGCCGAGTCGTCGTCCGACACTGACTTCGCTCCGAACGTGAACGCCATGGTTGCCGAGGGCTGTGACCTCGTCATCGGTGTTGGCTTCCTTCTGGAAGAGGCAACGAGCGGCGCTGCCCAGGAGAACCCGGACGTTTCGTTCGCTCTCGTTGACTCCCCCTTCGAGACCCCGTCCGACAACGCTCGTGCGCTTCTCTTCAACACCGCCGAGGCTGCTTACCTCGCAGGCTACGCGGCTGCAGGCATGACCGAGACCGGCGTTGTCGCCACCTTCGGTGGTCTGCCGATCCCGTCCGTCCAGATCTTCATGGACGGTTTCGTTGACGGCGTCGCCGCCTACAACGAGGCATACCCGGACGCTAACGTTCAGGTTCTGGGCTGGGACAAGGAGTCCCAGACCGGTTCCTTCTCGAACTCGTTCGATGATCAGGCACAGGGTCAGCAGCTCGCCAACAACTTCATCAACCAGGGTGCCGACATCATCATGCCGGTCGCCGGTCCGGTTGGCCTCGGCGCTGCCGCTGCCGCTCAGACCGCTGGCGACGTCTACATCATCGGTGTTGACTCCGACTGGTACGAGTCCGCTCCCGAGTTCTCGTCGATCATCCTGACCTCGGTCCTCAAGGACATCGACGTTTCGGTCCTCGACGCAATTGCCGATGTGGCAACCGACGAGTTCGACAGCGAAGCCTACGTTGGCACGCTTGAGAACGGCGGCGTGAACATCGCTCCGTTCCACGACTTCGAGTCCGACGTTCCCGCTGAGCTCGTATCCGAAATTGATGCGCTCCGCGAGCAGATCATCTCGGGTGAACTCGTTGTAGAGACCCCGAACGCACCGTAATATTCGGTCATCCGGCGGGCCTAGGATCATGCCCCACATGGTTCTAGGCCCGCTCTTTTTCGCCACGTCCAGCAAATCCGTTATCATCAATCGGCCGCTGGAACACAGAGAAAGGCAACAGCCAAGGTGAAGCTTGAGCTTGTCGGGATCACAAAGAAGTTTGGATCCCTTATCGCCAATGACCATATCGACCTTGTCGTTGAACCTGGACAGATCCATGCGCTCCTCGGAGAGAATGGTGCGGGCAAGTCGACTCTTATGAACGTTTTGTACGGGCTGTACGACCCCGATGAAGGGGAGATCCGTATCGACGGGAAGCCCGTGACCTTTAAAGGCCCGGGTGACGCCGTCGCGGCCGGCATTGGCATGGTCCACCAGCACTTCATGCTCGTCCCCGTGTTTACCGTTGCCGAGTCCGTCGCACTCGGCTACGAACCAACCGTCCCCGGCATTGGGCTCATCAAGACGAAGGAAGCCCACCAGATCGTCAAGGACGTATCGAAGCGCTTCGGCTTCGACCTTGACCCGAAAGCCAAGATCGAGGATCTGCCTGTTGGTGCCCAGCAGCGCGTTGAAATCGTCAAGGCTCTGTCCCGCAAGGCCCAGATCCTGATCCTCGATGAGCCTACCGCCGTGCTCACACCCGCCGAAACCGATGAGCTCATGGAGATCATGAAGGAACTCGCGGCAGCCGGCACGTCAATCGTTTTCATCACCCACAAGCTTCGCGAGGTCCGCGCCGTGGCCGACAAGATCACGGTGATTCGCCGTGGCAAGGTTGTTGGCGAAGCATCTCCCGATTCCTCCGAGGCAGAGCTGGCGAACATGATGGTGGGCCGCTCCGTCATGCTCAAGGTGGACAAGACCGAGCCCGAGCCGGCTCCCAACGTTGTTTCGGTCAAGAACCTGTCGTACGTCAACGATGACCTCGTGACAGTGGTTGACCGCGTCAATCTCGACATCCAGAAGGGCGAAATCCTCGGCATCGCAGGCGTTCAAGGCAACGGTCAAACCGAGCTCGCCGAGATCCTCCTCGGGCTGCGTGCCCCCACGAGGGGCGACATCCTGCTCGACGGTAAATCGATCGTGAAGCACCCCGTCCGCAAGCGGGTCGACGCGGGACTGGGGTACATCCCGGAGGACCGCATGAGGGACGGAATGGTCCAGCCTTTCTCGGTTGCCGAGAACCTGGTCCTCAACCAGTACCGTTCCGAACGGTTCTCCCGCGGCCCATCTCTGAAGCTCAAGGAAATCCACGAGAACGCGGAGACGCTCCGCGACGAGTTTGATATTCGACTGACGAACGTTTCCGACCCGATCACGACACTGTCGGGCGGTAACCAGCAGAAGGTCATCGTGGCGCGCGAAATGTCGCGCAAGCTCACGCTTCTTGTCGCATCCCAGCCGACCCGCGGCGTCGATGTTGGCTCCATCGAGTTCATTCACAACCGCATCGTCCAGGAACGAGACACCGGAACCGCCGTTGTTCTCATCTCCTCGGAGCTGGACGAGATTCAGTCCCTGTCCGACCGCATCGCGGTCATGTACCGAGGCCGGGTCGTCGGCATCGTTCCCGCACACACGCCCAACGCTGTCCTCGGCCTCATGATGGCCGGAGTTCCCATGGAGGAAGCCATGCAGAAGGAGGACCGGTGAGCACATCGACAGACACGTCGACGCCCCTGTCGCTCAAGGTGAGAGCGGCTCTTCACGTAGCCGTCCGTTCCAACTGGATCATTTCGGTTGTCGCGGTCATCATTGCCTTTATTGTCGGTGCGTTCTTTATCTGGATCGCCGATGCGTCGATTATCGACACGTACTGGAGGCTGTTCAAGGGCTCGATCTTCGACCCCGATCAGGACACCTTTGCCAGGCAGATCCGGCCCCTGACCAACACGTTTATGGACGCCGCGCCGCTGATCCTCGCGGGCCTCGGCCTGGGCCTGGGCTTCCGGGCCGGCCTGTTCAACATCGGTGGTCAGGGCCAGATCATTCTGGGCGCTATTGCCGCCACCTACCTGGGCTTCACCCTGGACCTGCCCTACGGCGCCCACCTTCTCGTCGCTCTCGTTGGCGCGGTTATCGTCGCCGGCATCTGGGGTGGCTTCGTTGGTCTGCTCAAGGCAAAAACGGGCGCGAACGAGGTGATCGTGACGATCATGCTGAACTCGATCGCCGGTTTCCTCCTGCTCTACGTCTTGAACCAGGACGTGTTCCAGGGCCCGAACAACAACCAGCCGAAGTCGCAGGCGGTTGCCGATGAGTCACGCCTGCCGATGATTCTGCCGGGCGACTTCTCGCTCCACGCGGGCATTATCCTCGCGATCCTGGCAACGTGGTTCGTCTGGTGGCTTCTGGAGCGTTCGAAGTTCGGCTTCGAGCTGCGCGCCGTTGGTGCGAACGCCCACGCCTCCGAAACTGCCGGCATGTCGACCGCGAAGGTCATCACGATGACCATGTTTACCTCCGCGGCCCTTTGTGGCTTGGCGGGTGCGAACCAGGTCCTCGGCACCCTCGGTAGCCTCACGCAGGGCGCGGCGGGTTCGATCGGCTTTGACGCCATCACCGTGGCTCTCCTTGGTCGCAACAAGCCCGTGGGTATCTTCGGCGCCGGTCTGCTCTTCGGTGCGTTTAAGGCGGGCTCGCCCCGCATGCAGGGCGCGGGTGTTCCCGTCGACATGATCCTGATCCTTCAGTCCGTTATTGTCCTGCTGATCGCAGCTCCTCCGCTGATCCGCTGGTTTTTCCGTTTCCCGAAGCCTGACGGCGTCGGCTACCGCGAGTTCATTACTCTTCAGCAGGAGGCAAAGTGACTATCGACGTCGACCGCCAAGAGGCACTGCCCGCGGAAAATGAACATAGCGTTCAGGCTCCCATCTCCTGGAAGCTCCCGATCCTCTATGTCCTCGCGACACTGCTGGGCGTCTATTTCGCCATGAACGCTCACGGCGTTGCCGAGTTCGTGTGGAAAGACATCCGCCCCTCGAGGGACAGCGGAAACCTGCTTGTGTACGCGGGACAGACCTGCTGGATTCTTACGGGAATCGTGGCCGCGGCAACAATCTACTCGGTTGTTCGTGCCGTCCAGCGAAAGAAGCAGCCGCTGTGGCTGGGCCTGCTTGTCCTCCTGCCCCTGATTATTGGCTTCCTCACCTTCTCCGGTGGCGGATCAGGCAGATTCATCACGATCGCCGGCCTGTTCGCCGCCACGATCACCGCAGCGGTACCGTTGATCTACGGATCGATGGCGGGCGTTGTGTGTGAGCGCGTTGGTGTTGTCAACATTGCGATTGAGGGCCAGCTCCTCGTCGGTGCCTTCACCGGCATTGTCTTCGCTTCCATGTTCGGAAGCTCCTGGTGGGGCCTGCTCGGAGCACCGCTTGCCGGAGCATTTGTCGGACTTCTCCTCGCGATCTTCTCCGTGAAGTACGCCGTGGACCAGATCATTGTTGGCGTCGTCCTGAACGTGCTCTGCCTCGGCATTACGTCCTTCCTTCTCGGAACGGTTGTGAAGGATACGCCGGAGTGGAACTCGATCTCGTACTCGCTTCCCGTCTACGAGATCCCGTTGCTGGCAGACATTCCGTTCATCGGACCCGTCTTCTTCCGCCACACGATCATCGTGTACTTCCTCTACTTCCTCCTCATCTTCCTCACCATGATGCTATTCCGGTCCCGCTGGGGCCTGCGCATGAGGTCCGTTGGTGAGCACCCGAAGGCAGCGGACACGGTGGGCATTAACGTCAACCGCACGAGGACGCTCAACACGATCCTCGGATCGTCGCTCGCCGGTCTCGGTGGCGCCGCCTTCACGATTGACGCGAACGCCGTGTTCACGGAGAACATGTCGGCCGGCAACGGCTACATTGCCCTTGCCGCCATGATCCTTGGCAAGTGGCATCCGATCGGCGCCATGGGAGCGGCTCTCATGTTCGGTTTCGCTTCCGCGATCGTCGACTTCCTGCCGCTCGTCGCCACGAACCCGATCGACCCGAACCTGCTCGCCATGATCCCGTACATTGTCACGATCCTCGCGGTCGCCGGCTTCGTCGGTAAGTCGCGTGCACCCGCCGCAGAGAACATTCCGTACATCAAGTCATGACGGATTGGAACCCCCTGCGTCAGGCCGCTATCGACGCCATGAACATGGCCTACGTGCCCTATTCCGGGTTCCCGGTAGGAGCCGCATGCCTGTCCACCGACGGACGCATCTTCTCCGGATGTAACGTCGAGAACGCCGGATATGGGGTGACCCTCTGCGCCGAATGCGGAATGGTCTCCGACCTCGTGCGCGAGGGCGGCGGTAAGATCACCGCCTTTCTGTGCGTGAACGGCAATGGTGATCTCACGATCCCGTGCGGACGCTGCCGACAGCTCCTCTGGGAGCACGGCACCCCGGACACCGAGGTTAACCTGCCCCGGGGCATTATGCCCCTATCAGAGGTCTTGCCCTACGGCTTTGGGCCAAACGACCTCGACAAGGTAGAGAGGAAAACGAATGACTGAAGCATTCGACGCCGTCGACATTATCCGGACGAAGCGGGACCGCGAGGTCCTCTCCACGGACCAGATCAACTGGGTGATCGACGCCTACACCCGCGGCGTTGTTGCAGAGGAGCAGATGTCGGCACTTGCCATGGCGATCTTCCTCAACGGCATGAACCAAGATGAGATCTCCACCTGGACCCAGGCGATGATCAACTCGGGTGAAACCATGGACTTCTCCTCGCTGTCCAAACCCACGACCGACAAGCACTCGACCGGGGGAGTGGGAGACAAGATCACCCTGCCGCTTGCACCGCTCGTCGCTTCGTACGGCGTAGCCGTCCCGCAGCTCTCCGGCCGCGGCCTCGGCCACACCGGAGGCACCCTCGACAAGCTCGAAGCCATCCCCGGATGGCGGGCGAACCTGACGAACGACGAGATCCTTCGCCAGCTCGACACCGTTGGCGCAGTGATCTGCGCCGCGGGAAGCGGGCTTGCACCGGCCGATAAGAAGCTCTACGCCCTGCGCGACATCACCTCCACAGTCGAAGCCATCCCGCTTATTGCGTCGTCGATCATGTCAAAGAAGATCGCAGAAGGAACCGACTCCCTCATTCTTGACGTCAAGGTCGGCTCCGGTGCCTTCATGAAGGACCTTGAGCAGGCCCGCGAACTGGCTCGCACGATGGTGCGGATCGGCAAGGCCGCGGGCACCCACACGGTGGCTCTCCTGACCGACATGTCCGTCCCGCTGGGACGGAAGATCGGCAACGCCCTCGAGGTGGAGGAGTCCGTCGAGGTACTGGCAGGCGGCGGCCCCGATGATGTCGTGGAGCTGACCGTGGCACTCGCTCGCGAAATGCTTCTCGCCACCGGCATCGATACCGACCCGTCCGAGAACCTGGAGAACGGCAAGGCAATGGATTCCTGGAAGGAGCTCATTCGGGCACAGCACGGCGACCCGGATGCTGAGCTCCCCACCTCCAAGCACACGGAAACGGTGGTTGCCGAATCCGACGGTGTCATTTCCGAACTCGACGCTCTCAAGGTTGGGGTGGCCTCCTGGAAGCTCGGCGCGGGCCGTGCCCGCAAGGAGGACCAGGTGCAGGCCGGCGCCGGCATCACGATCCACGCCCATCTCGGCGAAGCCGTCAAGACTGGCGATCCGATCCTTACCTTCCACACGGACGATGAGCCGCGTTTCGAGAAGGCACGCGAGGCCCTCGAGGGTGGCATCAAGATCAGTACCGTTGCTCCGACCCGGGAGTCCGTGCTGCTCGATAGGATCGGCTGATCCATGGCCGGGCTTCATGTGGGCAGGATCGTCGCTAAACTCCAGCGGCCGATCCACACTCGGATGAGCCCGCACCCGCCTGCTGATCCGATCGACCCGGTTCCCGTGGTCCTGGGCTCCACACTGGTCACCCAGGTCAATGAAACGACGTGCGGTGCCGCGGTTCTCCTCATGCTGGAAGCAACGGGAGACCCGGCACTCGCACGCACCCTGGAAGAAGACCCGGACCGGATTCGTTCCTACCAGCTGGAGATCCACGAGCGGATCACGAAGGATGCGGTGGGTCCCATTGACTGGCCGAAGCGTTTCGGAAGCCCTCCGTGGACATTGGCACGGGAAGCCCGATTCCCCGGCGTCACCTACAAGGAGCACGCGCTCGACGACAGCACGGAGCAGGGTCGTGCCATCCTCCAGTCCGTCTGGAATGCGAACGCTGCGGGCATCCCCGTCCCGCTGTACACGGGTGGCAACTCCCGGCTGGGCCTGGATACCGCAATCCCGCGCCACGTGGTTCTCGCGGTGCCGCCAGCAAAGCAGACCCGCACGAGCAACATGAGGATCTACGAGCCGTCCTCCGGCATGCTCTACGACGTGCCTTTCGAGGATCTTCTCAACCGCAAAACCAAGCACCGTGCCCTCGGCAACTGGACGCACGTCGTGTGGGCGGTCCTGCCCGAGCCTACCGGCACGGAGTAAGCGAAACGCCTGAAGGCAACCCTGGCTTCCGGTAGAAGTAACACACCAGATCAAGGTTGACCCACGCTGAACGTGAGTTCGGTAGCCGTCATGAGAACTTAGCTAAGCAGACAGATGACCCGGCCAGATTGGCCGGGTCATGTGTTTAGCTCGTCTTGCCAGCCCTTACGGCAGGGTGAGGGCCTTGCTCATGTCCGCCTGGAGTTGGGCCATGCGTGAGGAGGCGGCTGCTCGGGAGGAGTCGAGGCTCTGTGTGACGGGCTCGATAACCTCGAGATAGCACTTGACCTTCGGCTCGGTGCCCGAGGGACGGACGACCGCGCGGTCGCCCAACTCGTTGAGGATCACGATTGCGTCGGTCGGTGGGAGGGCCTGCGAGCCCTCCGAAAGGTCCTCGACGCTTGTCACGGGGGAGCCAGCGAGTTGGGTGGGCGGATTGGCCCTCAGGTGCGCCATCGTGGCCGGCATAAGCGACAGGTCGTCCACGCGGATCGTTACCGGTGCCGTGAGGTAGACGCCGTGGGTTTCCGCCAGGTGGTCGAGCTGCTCGCCGATCGTCTTGTTCTTCGAGCGGAGCTGAGCGGCCACGTGTGCCAGGAGAAGGCCGGCGGTGATGCCGTCCTTGTCGCGTACACCGTCCGGGTCGACACAGAAGCCGATCGCTTCCTCGTAGCCGAAAATTAGCTGGGGAACGCGTGCAATCCACTTGAAGCCCGTGAGGGTGGAGACGTGGGTGAGGCCGTGACGGCCCGCGATCTCCTTGAGAAGACGCGAGGAAACGATTGAGGAGGCGAGGGTGCCGCCGGTGATGGCACCGATCTTTGCGATCTGGTCACCGAGAAGGGAACCGATCTCGTCACCGTTGAGCTGCCGCCATCCGTTCGGGGTGGGGATCGCCGCCGAGCATCGATCGGCGTCCGGGTCGTTTGCGATCACGAGATCAGCCTTGAGGGATGCTGCCTTGCTGAGTGCAAGATCGAGAGCTCCGGGCTCTTCCGGGTTGGGGAAGGCCACGGTGGGGAAGCCCGGATCGGGCTGGGCCTGCTCCGCAACCTCGGTGACGTTCGTGAAGCCCGCGCGGGCCAGAACTTCCTTCATCGTCTCGCCACCAACGCCGTGCATGGAAGTCAGCACGATCTTGAGGTCCGAGAAGTTCTGGTGGGGGACCAGCGAGGCGGCGCGCTCGAGGTAAGCCTCGATAACGTCCTCGCCGATCTCCGTCCACCCCGTCGTGGCCAGGGGGATCTCGTCAGCATCGGAGGTGGCTGCGATCTTCTCGGCGATTTTCGCGTCGTAGGGTGGGACGATCTGAACGCCCTGAGCACCCCCGGACACTGCTCGGCCACCGAGGTACACCTTGTAGCCGTTGTCCCTGGGCGGGTTGTGGGAGGCGGTGACCATGACGCCAGCATCGGCGTTCAGGTGGCGGACGGCCCACGCCAGCAGGGGTGTGGGAACGTGGTGCGGGTAGATCATGGCGCGGGCACCCGCGGCCGTGGCAACGGCGGCGGTGTCGAGCGCGAAGTCCTTCGAGTTGTGGCGAGCATCGTAGCCGATAACGAGGAGAGCGTCGCGGCCCACTTCTTCCTGGAGGAAGTCGACGAGACCGGCGGCGGCCTTGCGAACCACCGCACGGTTCATGCGGTGGGGTCCCCCCGCCATCTCGCCCCGCAGGCCCGCGGTGCCGAATTCGAGGGGGCCGGAGAAGCGATCATCCAGTTCGGCCTGAGCGCCGGCGTCACCGTTGGCGGCCTGTTCCTTGAGCTGGGTGAGCTCGGCCCGGGTTTTGGGATCGGGGTCGTGGGCGATCCAGGAGTCGATATCGATCATCATGCGCTCATTTCCTTAACGATGTCGGCAAGCAGGGTAGCGAGGCGAGGTCCGGCCTCGGCGCCTGCCTGGAGAACTTCCTCGTGGGACAGCGGGGCGGGAGCAAAGCCCGCGGCCTGGTTTGTGACCAGCGAGATCCCGAGAACCTCAAGACGGGCTTCGCGGGCCGCAATCGTTTCGAGAGTGGTGGACATGCCGACGAGATCGGCGCCGAGCAGGCGCGCCATCTTGACCTCGGCCGGGGTCTCGTAGTGAGGGCCGGGGAACTGTGCGTAGACACCCTCGGGCAGGTTCGGATCAACCCGGTGGGCGATCTCCCTGAGCCGGGGACTGTAGGCGTCCGTCAGGTCCACAAAGTTTGCGCCGACAATGGGGGAGGTGCCGGTGAGGTTGAGGTGGTCCTTCAAGAGGACCGCGGTGCCCGGTCCCCATTCGGGAACGGTGGAGCCACATCCGTTGGTCAAGATCAGGGCCTTCGCTCCGAGCTTCGCGGAGGTGCGTACACCGTGGGCGACGGCCGCGACGCCAAGTCCCTCGTAGAGGTGCGTGCGGGCGCCCAAAATCAGTGCGTGGGCGCCCGAGGCAAGCTTGCGTACGGTGAGGGTCCCGCCATGCCCCACAACAGCGGAGGCAGTAAAACCGGGAACGTCTTCGGCCGGGAGGGTGACAACGGCGTCACCGAGGAGGTCTTCCGCGCCCTTCCATCCGGATCCGAGGACAAGGGCAATGTCGATAGCTTCGATTCCAGCGGCGGCTGCAATGTATTCGGCCGCGCTCGAAGCGAGCGTGTAGGGGTCCTGTGTGGTCATAGCACTACGGTACATTCTTGTGACCGATTTGCATGACCCATTCTGAAGAGTGCCCCACAGCGTGCGTTCTTTGACACAATGTTCACGTGGAGAACGTAACTGATCCCAGGCTGACAGGTCCGACCGCGTCGGGCGCACCGAAATCTAAGATCCCAGGAGCGTCCCGGGTCCGCGAAGGATCCCGCGTCGTCATCATCGGGGGTGGACCGGGCGGCTACGAGGCCGCCCTGACCGCCACCCAGCTCGGTGCACGCGTCACCATCATCGAAGACAAAGGCATGGGAGGCAGCGCCGTCCTCACCGACGTGGTGCCCTCCAAGACCCTCATTGCGTCCGCCGAATGGTTGCACAACGTCGAATCTGCCGACGAACTCGGCATTGTTGCCTCGGACGAGCCGTGGACCGTGAGCTTCCCGGCAATCAACGCCCGAATCCGAGACCTTGCCACCCGCCAATCCGACGACATTCACGAACGCCTGTCGGGTGAAGGGGTCACAATACTGAACGGTAACGGTACGATCCTCACCGGGATCGGCGATAACGGGTGTCGGCTGGTCTTGGCGAAGCTTGCGGACGGAACCGAGCAGACTCTCGAAGCGGAAATGGTTCTGGTTGCCACCGGTGCGACCCCGCGGGAGCTGCCCGACGCGAAGCCGGACGGGGAGCGGATCCTCAACTGGACCCAGATGTACAACATGACGGAACTGCCTGAGCACCTGGTCGTGGTCGGATCCGGTGTTACGGGTGCGGAGTTCGCCGGTGCCTACATGGGGATCGGCGTGCAAGTCACCCTCGTGTCGTCTCGTGACCGGGTCCTCCCCAACGAGGACCCGCACGCCGCCCAGGTCATTGAGAATGTCTTCGCCCGCCGCGGCATGACCATCCTCAACACGAGCCGCGCCCAGTCGGTGCGCCGTACCGAAGACGGCGTTATTGTCACGCTGTCCGATGGTCGGGAGATCGAGGCCTCGCACTGCCTCATGGCGGTGGGCTCCATCCCGAACACGTCAGGCATTGGCCTTGAAGAAGCCGGAGTGACCCTCAAAGAATCCGGCCACATCCTTGTCGACAAGGTGTCCCGCACAACCGCCTTCCGCGTCTACGCCGCCGGTGATGTCACCGGTTCCTATCCGCTGGCCTCCGTGGCAGCCATGCAGGGGCGGATCGCCATGAACCATTCGCTGGGCGACTACGTCGAGCCTCTCGACGTGTCGAAGGTCGCCGCGAACATCTTCACGGCACCCGAGATCGCGACCGTGGGTGTCACCCAGAAGCATGTCGACGAAGGCCTCGACGCCGTCATGACGATCGTTCCTCTCATGCGGAACCCGCGGGCGAAGATGCAGGGGATGAACGACGGCTTCATCAAGCTCATTGCTGACAGTTCAACTCGCATCGTTATTGGCGGTGTCGTCGTGGCCCCGGCGGCCTCCGAATACATTTTGCCGATTGCGCTCGCGGTCACCTCCCGTATGACAGCCGACGACATGGCTTCCGTCTTTACGGTGTATCCGTCCCTGTCCGGCTCGATTACCGAAGCGGCACGGCAGCTCCGACACTCGGTTGATGCTCAGCACATCCGGGAACTCTTTGCCGACCAGGCCTAGCGGCTGTAACGCTGGAAATCGCGGGTGAATCCGCCGACTTGGTTCATTCCTGCGATCAATCTGGTCATCCGGCGAGATAGCGAAGCGGTGCTCACCGAGCGATTCGGTACTGTGGGCGAAGAACGAAAGGACATGATATGAAGTCATATCGACGCGGCCCCGTGCTCCTGCGGGGCGACCAGATCCCGAAGTCGACAACGGATGCGAGGCTGCTTGCACCCAACCAGGATTCCGACTGGCTCCATGCTGACCCGTGGCGCGTGATGAGAATCCAGGCGGAGTTCGTCGAAGGATTTGGTGCGTTGGCTGACCTCGGCCCGGCCGTGTCGATCTTCGGTTCCGCGCGGACCAAGCCCGAGAACGCCAACTACCAGCTCGCCACCGACATCGCCGCCAAATTGGTTGAGCATGACTTCTCGGTCATCACCGGCGGAGGGCCGGGAATCATGGAAGCCGCGAACAAGGGCGCGGTCGACGCGAAGGGCATTTCCGTTGGCCTTGGCATTGAGCTTCCGTTCGAGCAGGGCATGAACGACTACGTCGATCTTGGCATCAACTTCCGGTACTTCTTTATCCGCAAGATGATGTTCGTGAAGTACTCGCTGGGCTTCATCGTTCTTCCCGGCGGTTTCGGCACCCTCGATGAGCTCTTCGAGGCCCTCACTCTCGTTCAGACCCGCAAGGTCATGTCGTTCCCCGTCGTCCTTGTCGATTCCGGATACTGGGGAGGCCTCGTTGACTGGATCAAGGACAAGCAGGTCGCGGAAGGCATGATCTCCCCGGAAGACATGGATCTCATTACCGTCGTTGATACGGCCGAGGAGGCCCTCGAAGCTATCCTCAAGGGTATTAGCGCGGTGGCTGACAAGGTCAACGGCAAGGACGAAGACGGCAATAGACCGAACGGTACGTGACATACTTCTCCCTCTCCGGGCCGTGATGCCGTAAACTAGAGACGACCTTTAGTTAAGGAGATAAACCATGGCAGCGCAGAAACCCCGCTCGGGTGATGGACCGATTGAAGTGGCAAAGGAAGGCCGCGGAATCGTCATGAGAATTCCTGTTGATGGCGGTGGACGCCTTGTCATCGAGCTAAACGCTGATGAAGCAGCAGAGCTTGGTGCGGCACTCAATGCAGTAGTGAGCTAGAACCAGCTTCACATCCCGGGTCTTGGCTAACGCTGAGGCCCGGGATTTCCTATGTCCTACTCGTGTTTCCCGGCCCGGACCCACCTCAGTTTGATCCGGTTCGCTGTGATTTTTCGAGTTCAATGACCATGACCGCATCCCCGTCGCCAAGGCGGAGGGTCTCGAAACCCATTCGTTGGTAGAGACGATAAGCAGGATTTGATACTTGGCAGGACAGGGAAGCCCGCTCGAAGCCCTTTTCTTGCAACAACTCCAAAAGCCGTCCCAGCAGCTCACTTCCTATACCCAGTCCCCGATATTCGGGCAGAAGAGACATGGTGAGCTCGGGGGTTTGATCATCCACGAAGCCATAGCCGGTTACCTGGCCGGCGTAGATCCTGCACCAGGCGGCCCCGATGACGACGCCGCCGACCTCGGCAACGAGGCAGTGGTCACTGCGCCGACCCCAGTTACTGATATATGTAGCAAGCTCCGGAAGCTCAAGAACCGACCGAGACACCGGATTTGTGGGATCTTCCTGATGAATAGCGAGATAGAGAAAGGTCTCGAGCAGGTCCTCCTCGGTATCGGCAAGTCTGCGAAACGTCACCATGGGATCCCTCCCGCTTCAACGAGTGGAGCTACCGTGATTGGACTCGAGGAGCCACTGTCGCTATGACATGGAGCCGGTGCTGCCAAAAACGGGAACTTCCGCGAGTCGGGGAGCGCCAAACTTAAGTGGGGGAGCTCCTGCCGCGGGTGGGCTTATTCGCTCCGCGTCTGAGCGAGCAACAGGCCCGCTCCGATCGGGACGATAGAGGACATGGGGCTGCGCTCGAGAACGTCGCGGACGAGGCCGCGCAACGCCACGGTGTCCGGTTCGCGGCGAGCGGGATCGGCGACCCGACCATCAAGAAGGGCACGAGCCACGATCAGGAGACCGCCGGGACGGAGGATACGGAGGGCTTCCTCAACATCGCCCGGTGCCTCTTCGGCGGACCCGTCGACGAGCACCATGTCGTAGGACCGATCTGCAAGGCGGGGGAGGATGTCCGCGGAACGGCCCTTGATCAGGCGGGCGCGGGATGCTCGGATTCCGGCGCGGGCAAAGAGCTCGCGTGCACACCGCTGTGCTTCGCTCTCGACGTCGATTGTTGTCAGAGTGAGGGTGGGATTGCCCTGGAGCAGGTAGAGGCCGGAGGCTCCCGCGCCGGTGCCCACTTCCACCGCGGTCTGTGCGCGGGACGTGGAAACGAGGAGGCGGAGGAGCGCCCCCGTGGCCGGACTCGTTGCCGCGATGCCAAGATCATCGGCGGCGGCCCGAGCCCCCGCGAGAAGTTCGTCCTCGGTTGTCTGCTCTTCGGCGAACGCCCACAGCTGGGCCTTGTCACTCGACATGTGGTCCTCCTTGTATCTGCGGACCATCTTACCCATGAAACCGGCACGTTCCGCTGTTTCAAGCCGTGCCGTTGACCATTCGGGACAGAGCATGCTCATCCAGCCACTAACCTGTCACAAGAATTTCTGTCAGTTCGGGATTTCCAAGGATATTTGGCGGGAAATGTGGTCCAGAACGCTTCTCGTCTAGTCCCTCAGTACCATGTCCGAAATGTGAAGGCCGGGTATGATGGTCGGCATGGGAATCAACACGACTGAGTTCATCGTCCTTGCGCTCATTCTTGTCATTATTGTTGGTCCCGAGAAGCTCCCGGAGCTCGCAGCGCAGCTCGGCCGCCTCATTCGCGAGGTCAAGAACATCGCCACCGGTGCGAAAGCCAGGGTCAAGGAAGAACTCGGGCCCGACTTTGAGGAGCTCAAGAATCTCGACCCGCGCCAGTACGATCCGCGCAGGATCGTCAAGGAAGCGCTCAAGGACGAGCCTCCGGCACGTGTTCCCTCCCGAACCTCCCGTCCAGTCTCAACACCTCGTTCGGTTCCCACAGCCGCCGCGGCGACCGCAACGGCCGCCGCCGCTGGAACGGCTGCGGCTGGCACAGCAACAGCAACCGCAACGACCTCTCCCGCCGCAACGGCGCCGGCTACGTCCGCTGCCAGCGGCACCGCCGCTGGGACTGCAACCGCCGTCCGGGATACGGTTCCGTTCGACGATCAGGCAACCTGATTCTGGGCCACGGGAGGCCACGTCGGGACACGGATTCGGCGACAAACCGGCTGGAATGATCCCGTCTAGAATAATCCGATTATTGTGAACGGGCGCCCGCTACATCAGTGGCTTAGCGGATAAGAGTTGCCGCGCGCTGTTCGATAGGCCGGTCATCATTGCTCAGGCCGCCGCGCTTCGCAAGTCGGCTTTCCCTCGTGCTCTTGCGGACATGAGTTCCTGAGAATAATGCAGACATGAGTGTGGGCCCCCCATTTGGGAGGCCCACAGCGTCACGGATTGATCAGGCTGATCGGCGCGCGATCAGTTGTTGATCGGGCTGAGTCCGAGGGAGCGACCTGCCAGGCCGCGTGCACGGTGCGCGAGCTTGTCCGCAATGCCGTGAATCGCGGTCGATGCGGGGGACTCGGAGTCGGTACCGGCCAGCGGGGTGCCATTGTCGCCCTGCTCGCGGAGTTCCTGCTCGAGGGGGATCTGTGCGAGGACAGGGATCTCGTAGCCAAGGATCTTCGTGAGCTCGGCGGCAACCTTTTCGCCACCGCCGGAACCAAACAGGTCCATCTTTGTTCCGTCCGGGAGCTCAAGGTGGGACATGTTCTCGATAACGCCGATGACCTTCTGGTTGGTCTGCGCCGCCATTGCGCCAGCACGCTCAGCAACCTGCGAGGCTGCGAGCTGCGGGGTGGTGACAACGACAATCTCGGAGTTCGGCAGAAGCTGCGCGACCGAGATGGCGACGTCGCCGGTGCCCGGGGGAAGGTCGAGGAGAAGGGCGTCAAGGTCGCCCCAGTAGACGTCGGCAAGGAACTGCTGGAGCGCCCTGTGCATCATGGGTCCGCGCCACACGACGGGGGTGTTGCCCTGGGTGAACATGCCAATGGAGATGACCTTGATGCCCTGTGAAACGGGCGGCATGATCATGTCTTCCACGCGGGTCGGGGGCTGGGTTACGCCGAGCATGGCGGGGATCGAGTGTCCGTAAATGTCGGCGTCAACAACGCCCACACGCAGTCCCTGCTTGGCGAGGGCAACGGCGAGGTTAGCGGTCATTGACGACTTGCCGACGCCACCCTTACCGGACGTGATTGCGTAGACGCGAGTCAGCGAGCCGGGCTGCGAGAACGGGATAACCGCCTCGGGAGCTCCGCCGCGAAGCTTAGTTTGCAGGGCCTTGCGCTGCTCATCGGACATAACGCCGAAGTCAACGGTCACGGCCTGGGTTCCTTCGACCTTGCCGACTGCCTCTTCGATGTCAGACGAGATCGTGTCACGCAACGGACATCCCTGCGTGGTGAGATCGATGCCGACGGCAACATTGCCATTGTCGATGTCGACAGAACGCACCATGTCGAGATCGGTGATTGGACGACGAATTTCAGGATCAAGCACGGTGCCGAGGGCTTCCCGTACTGCCTCCTCGCTTGGTACTGTCATGGCTTTATTCTAACGATGGACCCGTAAGTATTCCAGGGTGATACGTGGGAGGTATGCAGGCTCACGTTTCGGGAGAGTCACGAGATCGTCACAGTTTTCCTAAACGTATAGTGAGCGGTTGGCAGTTAGGAAGGACGGGCGTAAATTCGATAGTGAAATGAACACGATGATTACGGCGCCGGTGTCAAAACGGCCACACTATTCGATGCGGCGCATCCCCGGACTGGATGGCTTGCGGGCCATTGCCGCCGGGCTCGTCCTCGTCTACCACCTCATCCCCGGCAGGGCGCCCCTTGGGTATGTGGGTGTCGATGTTTTCTTCGTGCTCTCCGGTTTTCTCATCACCAGCCTGCTTCTCGTCTCCACACTGCGTCACGGCAGCATCCGCCTCGGTGACTTCTGGGCACGCAGGTTCAGGCGGCTCTTCCCGGCCGTGCTGGTCGCAACCCTCGGTTCCGCGGCCCTGGCCTTCTTTGTCGGTGGGGATGCCCTCGTAGCGCTTGGACGCCAAGTCGTCGGTTCGCTCACCGCCACCTACAACTGGGTTGAGATCGCTCATGACTCCTCCTATTTTGAGGAAGCGAGCCCGCTTCTGCTCACCAACATGTGGTCGCTTGCGGTCGAGCAGCAGTTCTATGTTGTGTGGCCACTCGTCGTGGCCGGCCTCGCGTTCCTGGGGACGAGATGGCGGGTGGGTGCCGCCCTCCTCATCGGCTCTTTCTCGATCTATCTGCATGGGCTTCTCGCCACGGACAATCCGACGCGGGCCTACATGGGAACCGACACTCACCTGTGGGGACTGATGCTGGGAGCGGGCCTCGCATTCGCCCTCCAGCACGTTGTCATCGGACGGGATGAGCCCCAGCGCAACCCCTTGTCCCGCGCGTGGGCAGGAGCCGGCTGGTTCGCCATCATCGCCATCATTCTTGGCGGCCTTTTTCTTCCCGACTCGGGTCCCATGTACCCGTGGGGGATGGTCGGAGCCTCCGTGCTGGCTCTCCTCGTTATCCGAACCATGCTCCCGGACGTCAAGTCCGGCCCCGCCTACGCGCTTCAGAAGGTTCTGGGTTCCAAGGTGCTCACGTGGCTCGGTGTCCGCTCCTACGGTATCTACCTGTGGCACTGGCCCCTCTACGTTCTCGGGTACTACCAGTTCCCGTTCCTCAACCCCTATGTTGCCGCGATCATCATCGCGACTCTCTCCATCATCTGCGCGGACCTCTCCTACCGTTTCGTGGAGAACCCGGTGCGCACCATGGGAGTGAAAGGCTGGCTGATCCACGTCCGCAACAGGGTTGCGGGCTTCAACCCGGCCCGGGCCATCACTGCCGTTGGTGTGCCCCTCCTTGTCGTCAGCTTCGCCGTCACCGGCATCGCTATCGCCCCGCCGGTTTCATCCGGCCAGGCCGCCGTCGAGGCAGGCAAGAATACCCAGCCAATACCGCCACCGGATGCTGGCGACCACGCCCCGCGACCGGGCAATCAGACCGGTGACAGTAACGAGGGCACGGACCCAAGTGTGGATCCGACCGGTGAGGCACCCGGTGATGAGCCCGGCACTCCCACCGACGATCCCGGCGAACCCGCTCCCAGCGCCCCCGAGGAACCGACCGAAGCTCCCGTTGAACCGACGCTTGATCCAACCCCGGAATACGAGGGCACCCCCGCCAGTTGGGACCGCGTCACCATCATCGGTGATTCTGTTACCCTCGCCTCCGCGTACAAGCTACAGGAGCAGATGCCGGGCGTGACCGTGGATGCTGCCGAGTCACGTAGCATCCAGGTCGCCACCGATATCATTTCCAAATACGCGGTGAACGGCACGCTCGGAGACTACGTCGTTGTGTCCCTGGCAACCAACGGAACAATCCACGAATCGGACATCACTAGGTTGCTTGAAGCAATTGGGCCGGACCGCACCCTTGTGCTCGTCACCGGATTTGGCCCGGCACGCGCCAGCTGGATCCCCGAAGCAAACGAGGCAATCCACAAGTGCGCACGCAAGCACCCCGACCGCATCAGGGTTGCCGACTGGCACGACGCGATCGAGGAACACCCCGAACTGCTCGCAGGGGATTCCACACATCCGGGACCAGCGGGTGCAGATATATTCGCCGCAACCGTCCGAAGAACCCTCGACCCGAACGCGTCGTAAAACCGCGGCCGGCACCATTCCAGCTACCGGCATGATTCCGTCCAGTTGACGGAGGCATGAAGCAAAGAGCTCCGGTCTGCTGACGGAGGCATGAAGTGAGGAGCCCCGGCCGTTTGGGCCGGGGCTCCTCACACTGAGAATCATCAAGTGATTCCTCGTGTTCGGTTACTCTTCACCGCGTTCGCCACGTAGCTCCTCGATCTCTTCCTGGAGTTGCTTGATGCGTTCCTCGCGTTCCTTGAGACGGTCGGTGCGCTCGCGGTCGAGCTCGTCGATCATGTCGCGTAGCTCGGAACGAACGAAGTCACGGGTTGCCATGTCGCCGAGAGTCATCCGCATCCCCGCAATTTCACGGGCCAGGTACTCGGTGTCCGCCAGGTTGCGTTCCGCACGTTGCCTGTCCTGCTCGGCCGCGACCTTGTTTCGATCGTCCTGCCTGTTTTGGGCGAGGAGGATGAGAGGGGACGAGTAGGACGCCTGGAGGGACAGCATGAGGGTGAGTGCCGTGAAGCCGAGGGCAGCGGAGTCGAACCGGAGGGCTTCCGGGCCCCACGTGTTCCAGGCGAGCCAGACAGAGACAAAGACTGTCAGGTAGGCAAGGAACCGCGGGGTGCCGGTGAACCGGGCAATGGCTTCGGAAACCTGCCCGAACCGGTCCGTGTCCCTGTTCGCTTTGATCCTGCGGGCTTTTCTACTGCGAGCATCGAGTGGTTCGCTGAAGTGGTCAGGCATTCGATTCACCCACTCTCATGTCGGATTCGTCATCGGGGCTGGTCCTCCAGTCGTCGGGGAGGAGATGGTCGAGAACGTCATCAATTGAGACGGCCCCGAGCAGCAGCCTGGACTCGTCAACGACCGGAAGCGCGGTCAGGTTGTAGGTAGCCAGGCGCCTGGCAACCGTTCCGATGGTGTCTTCCGGCAAAAGCGGCTCAAGATCCGAGTCCACGATCCGACCGACGAGGGTCGAGGGAGGTTCCCGTAGGGCGCGTTGCAGGTGAACAACCCCGATGAATCTGCCCGTGGGTGTTTCCAGCGGGGGACGAGCAACAAAGACCGTGGCGGCAAGAGCCGGGGTTACGTCTTTACGTCGCGCGGAGGCGAGTGCCTGAGCGACGGTGGCCTCGGGGGAGAGAATGATCGGTTCGGTTGTCATGAGACCACCGGCCGTTCTCTCGTCGTAGGTGAGTAGCCTGCGAACGTCGTCGGCTTCTTCGGGGTCCATGCGTTCCAGCAGCAAAGCCGCGTGGTTTGCTGGCAGGTCTGCCACGAGGTCGGCCGCGTCGTCGGGCTGCATGACGTCCAGGACGTCGGCGGCACGTTCGATGTCGAGATCGGACATGATCTCCACTCGTTCATCGTCGCCCAGCTCGGACAGTACCTCGGCAAGCCGTTCATCGTTCAGTCCCGATGCCACCGCCATGCGGCGCTCCCCGGGCAGGTCCCGGATCACGTCGGCAACGTCTGCGGGCTTCAGGGTGGCGACGCGTGCCAGGAGCGCGGTGGCCGCCTGGCCTTCCTTGCCGGTGGCAAGACCGTTGAGGTCCCCGACCCCGACGATCAGGGATTCTCCGCCGTGAGGGCCGTTCTTGTCCGTTTTTACGTAGACTTCGGAGACCCGCCAGTCGGCCCGGCGCTGCTCCTCGATCGATAGGTCAATGACGGTGGCGTCGCCGGAGCCGTCCTTGAAGGAGACCCTGCGGTCGAGAATCTCGGACAGTGCAAGGGTCTCGGTGGACCGTTGTGCGAACTTCCTGATGTTCACGAGCCCGGTCGTGATGACCTGTCCGTTGGCGATTGACGTGACGCGGGACAACGGCAGGAAGACGCGTTTTCGCCCGGTGACCTCGATGACGAGGCCAACGGCGAGTGGGGCTCCCACAAGACGGAAGAGCACGACAACGTCGTGGACTTTGCCGACCTTGTCGCCGATGGGATCGAAAACTTCGGTTCCTGCTAGGCGACCAACGAAAACACGGCTTCGACGCTGCATAGGCTAGCTCCTCTTGTCCAGGATCGACTTCATCCAGGCTTCCACACCTTGGGTGGTGCGGGGAATATCTTCCGACAGGCGACGGGCACCGGTCTCGGTCACGAGAATATCGTCCTCGATCCGCACCCCGATTCCGCGAAGCCACGCGGGGATCTTCAGATCGTCCTCGCGGAAGTACAGGCCGGGCTCAATGGTGAACACCATGCCGGGCTCCAAAACCGCATCCAAGTACATTTCCCGGCGAGCCTGGGCACAGTCGTGAACGTCGAGTCCCAGGTGGTGGGAGGTACCGTGCGGCATCCACCGCCTGTGGAACTGGCCGTCGGGAGCAAGCGACTCCTCGGCAGTACCGGGCAGGCAGCCCCACTCTTCGAGGTAGCGGGCAATGACCTCCATGGAAGCCTGGTGGATCTCCCGGAACTTCACGCCCTTCTCGTTGGCCTTCGCAAGCGAAGCCTCGCACGCCTCGAGAACAGCCTCGTAAACCTTGGCCTGCTCCGGGGTGAACGTGCCGTTCACCGGCAGGGTGCGGGTGATATCGGCGGTGTAGAGGGAATCAACCTCGGCACCAGCGTCAACCAGGATGAGTTCGCCGTCCTTCACCCGGCCGTCGTTGACGATCCAGTGCAGAGTATTTGCGTGGTTACCGGCAGCCGCGATCGTGTCGTAGCCGACCCCGTTGCCTTCTTCGCGTGCTCGCTGAGCAAAAGCACCTTCGACGACGCGCTCACCGCGCCAGTGCTCAACGGCGCGCGGCAGGTTCGCGATGATTTCATCGAAGCCCGAGTGGGTGACGTCGATGGCCTTCTGGATTTCGGCCACCTCCCACTCATCCTTGCGGAGGCGGATCTCGCTGGCTGCTTCGAGAAGCTTCGAGTCGAGTGCTTCGCCACCGGTGAGGGACTCGCGCTGACGGAGCTCGGTCACCTGCGCATCGATCTTCGTGTCTGCCTGGGTGATGGCAGCGAGCTGCACCTGACCCAGGTCCTTGTCCAGAGCATCGGGGAGCGACTCGATGTGCTCGGAACGGATGCCCGTCATTGTTGTCATTTCTTCCAGGGACGGGCGGGCACCGACCCAGAATTCGCCGTAGCGGGAATCGGCCCAGAATTCCTCGGAGCTACGAGGGGACCGGGGATGGAAGTAGAGAACAGCTTCGTGCGTTTCCGCGCCGCCCTCGACCGGGTGGAGAACGAGAACGGCATTGGGCTCCAGTTCGCCACCGAGGCCGGTCAGGTGAGCAAAAGCTGAGTGGGCACGGAACCTGTAGTCCGTGTCATTCGAACGGACCCGAAGCTCTCCGGCGGGAATCACAAGCCGCTGACCCGGAAATTGCTCGGCTAGCTTCTTCCTGCGGACGGCCGTGTAGTCGGCAACATCCGACCGGGGCGGGGCTGCGGGACGCTCACCCCAGTCCTCACCAATGAACTGTCGGAATTCACGATTGTCGGGCCTCTGCGAGCGGTTCGAACCGCGGTCTTCTGTCTCTTCAGTCATGCCTCCATTCTGTCACCCCTTTCATGCCGTATCGATTCCAGCCAGTCCGCCATACGCCGAACCGACCCCATACCGTGCACGAGGAATGACGAGGCAACGTAGGACGGAGCCATAACGGACGGAGCCATAACGGACGGAGTGATAACGGACGGAGCCATAACGGACGGAGTGATAACGGACGGAGCGATAAAGGACCGAGCCGTGAAGGACAGCGCAAGACCTGTGATAGCCCGAAGACCAAGCGACACGCTTGAAC
>NZ_JBQCYC010000006.1:98722-121810 GCF_052087705.1 Flaviflexus sp.
GTGAAGGACAGCGCAAGACCTGTGATAGCCCGAAGACCAAGCGACACGCTTGAACGCGTCGGTACTCGAAGGAGTAGCTACGACGCTCCATGTGGTGATGCTGATCGGGGAAGTGGGTTCTGCCGGAAAAGCGCGTCGGCGGGGCTGTCGAGGGAGAGTTTGTGGGCAAAGTTTTCAAAAAAGCCATAGCCTAGGGCAGTGATCGATCTCCACACGCACTCCCTGCACTCCGATGGCACGCAGACACCCGGCGAGCTCATGGCGGAGGCTGCCAGCGTGGGTATTGAGATCCTTGGGCTGACCGATCACGACACCGTTCGCGGATATGGCGAAGCCAAAGCAGCCGTTGCTACGACGGGTGTTGGGCTTGTTACCGGAATCGAAATCTCTACCCGGCACGAGCACCGGACCGTTCACCTGCTCGGATACCTCTTTGATCCCGATGAAGGGATCATCGACCACTGCATCCGCGTCCGCCAGGCGCGTCAGGAACGGCTGATCAACATGGTGGACGCCATGGAGAAAGACGGCATTATGACCTGGCAGGAAGTTGTAGCCGTGGCGGGGGAGGATGCGACCCTCGGCCGCCCCCACATCGCCGACGCTCTCCTCGCACGGGGCACGATCTCTCACCGGGATGAGGCTTTCAGCGGCTACCTGTCACCACGATCGCCCTACTACCGGCCGTACTGGGCACCCGAGCTCGTTGACTCGATCTCCTTGATTCACGACGCCGGGGGAGTAACTATCTGGGCACACCCCAGGGCCGCTTCCCGCGGTGGCTCCCACGACTGGGCGGCGATCGGGCGGGGCCTGGACCTGGGGATTGATGGCCTCGAGGTGGATCACCGGGACAATTCCCCGGCAGACCGCCGAGAACTGGCGAGCATTGTCACCGAGCGAGGACTCGTCCAAACCGGTTCGAGCGACTACCATGGCTCAGGCAAGAAGAACCTGCTCGGCGAGAACACCACCTCGCGCGAAATGTTCGAGAGGATCGCTCACAAGGCGGCAATGGAGGTCTACTACCCGTGAACAACGTCATCGATGTCACCCTGTTTGCGTCGACATTCTTTACGCTGTTCGTCATCATGGACCCCGCCGGCAACGTGCCGATCTTCCTGGGACTAACATCGAAACTCACCCCGAAGGAACGAGCCAGGGCCGCTTGGCAGGCCAATGCCGTCTCCGCAGGCGTCCTGGCCGTCTTCGGCCTGTTCGGAACCTATATCCTCGGTTTCCTCCACATCTCCGTGGAAGCCATGCAGATGTCTGGCGGCCTGCTCCTCCTGCTCGTAGCGCTGCAGCTCCTGACCGGCGAAGAATCCGATCCAGGCAAGCCCGCCGGCAAAACCAACGTGGCTCTCGTTCCGATTGGCACCCCGCTTCTCGCGGGCCCCGGCACAATCGTTGCTTTCATGCTCGCCGTCGAAGACGCCGGATCAAACACCCCGTCAATCATTGCTGTCATAGCCGCTTTCGTTGCGGTCCACATTGTTTCCTGGGCGGCACTCCGCTTCTCCGTCGTCATTCACCGCGTTCTCGGTGAAGGCGGAACAACTCTTCTCACGAAGCTCTCTGGCATGCTCCTTGCCGCAATCGCTACCCAGCTCATCGTTAACGGCATCCTCGGAGTCATCGAACAGATTTAGTCAGTCCCGCAAGCAAATGCGGCGCAGATGACTAGCGATGTACTTGGCTAGCAAAGCATAAAGGGAGGGAAGGCGTCACGCCTTCCCTCCCTTGCACCTGTTGAACTTCAGTGACTAGCAGTCAGTGAATCCCAGTTGAAGCCCGGTTGCTACTCGCCGGAATTGCCTTGCGCGCGACCGTTCTTCGTGCGGCGACGAGTGCGGTTCCTGCGAGGAGCCTGCTCGGAACGGCCCTCCCCACCATCAGCCCGACGGTTCCGGTTGCCCTGGTTTCCGCCACGACCGCCCTGGCCGCCACGTCCGCCGCTGCGGCCTCCCTGACGTCCACCACCGGAACGGTTACGGCCACCCTTGCGACCACCGGTCTCGCCAAGGTCTTCAACCTCTTCGGCGTCGAGGCCGGCGCGAGTGCGCTGTGCGCGGGGCAAACGACCGGTCACGTTCGGATCGATGTTCAGGTCCGCGTAGAGGTGATCGGAGGTGTGGTAGGTTTCCACCGGCTCGGGAGTACCGAGGTTGAGGGCGGAGTTGATGACGGACCAGCGGGGAGTGTCCTCCCAGTCAACGAAGGTGACGGCGGTGCCGTGATGACCGGCGCGGCCGGTACGGCCAATCCGGTGCAGGTACGTCTTATCGTCCTCGGGGCACTGGTAGTTAATGACGTGGGTGACGTTGTCGACGTCGATACCGCGGGCGGCCACGTCCGTGGCGACGAGAATATCGATCTTGCCGGAACGGAAGGCACGCAGTGCGCGCTCGCGGGCACCCTGACCCAGGTCGCCGTGCAGGGAACCGGTGGCAAAGCCACGCTCTTCGAGTTCCTCGGCAACGCGGGCGGCCTGGCGCTTCGTGCGGGTAAAGATGATGGCAAGCTCGCGACCCTCCGCCTGGAGGATCCGGGCGAGCACCTCGATCTTGTTGAGCTGGTGGGCGCGGTAAACGACCTGTGTCGTTTCTTTCACGGTCTTCTGATCGCCGGTCGGATCCTGGGCCCGGATGTGGGTCGGGCGGGTCATGTAGCGGCGTGCCATGGCAACAACGGAGCCCGGCATGGTGGCCGAGAACAGCATTGTGTGACGTGTTGCCGGGGTGGCGGCCATGAGGGTCTCGACATCCTCGAGGAAACCGAGATCAAGCATCTCGTCAGCCTCGTCCAAGACGAGTGTCTTCACGTGGGAGAGGTCGAGGACCCGCTGCTTGTGCAGGTCAATGAGACGGCCGGGAGTGCCGACAACGATCTCGGCGCCCTTCTTTAGCGCATCGACCTGGGGCTCGTAGGCACGGCCGCCATACACCTCGACGATGCGGACGTCGCGGTTAGCCGATGCCATCTTCAGATCGCCCGCCACCTGAACGGCAAGCTCACGGGTCGGGGCAATGGCGAGCGCCTGCGGTGCACCGGGTGCCACCAGGTTCTCGTAGCCTTCCTCGGAAGGACCAACGACGGATTCCACGATCGGAATACCAAAGCCGAGGGTCTTACCGGTACCGGTCTTGGCCTGGCCAATGATGTCCTGACGCTTCAGAGCAATCGGGAGAGTCAGGGCCTGAATCGGGAAGGGGTGGGTAATGCCCTTGGCTGCAAGAGCCTCAACGATGGGCTTGCTGACACCGAAGTCAGCGAAAGATTTCTGTTCGAGCTTGAACTCTTCGGCCGTGGCATCAATATCCGCCTTCGGCTCGTTCGCGGTCGGCACTGCGGCCGCATCAGTATTGATCTGTCCGGATGTAGACATTCGTATCCTTTTATTTCATGAGCAAACGGGGGTGCTCGAGAGCACCGGTAGCCGATCGCCAAGAAGCAGTGCCGGGAATCCGGCGGGATAAGTCAATGTCAACAGCACGACCGGTCAACCTTCACGATCATCCTAGTCCAGTTCGTACGAAACGCGTGGATCTGTGTTGGGATCAACCGTGCAATGCGCGCAGGTAGAGGAAGTGAGAAGGCAAGAATGATCGCCGCAGTGCTTCCCTGGAAGTGGGTGGTAGCGCTACTTTGCGCACATCCAGAAACGGATCGACTTGCGTGGTCCGAAGCGTTCCCGCACGGCGCACAAACGAACCGGGATGCTATGTGCGTGGCTCTCGCCGAAAGGTGGGTTGCCTGGATAGCCCGGCCACCAACGGACCGGGCTCACACCGAGGGCTTACTGGTGGCCGAAGCCGACGCGGCGGGGCTCATCCTCACCGGTGGAAACATAGGCAAGGGTAGATACCGGGACGATGGCGCGGCGGCCCTTGGTGTCGTTGACGGTGAAGACACCGTTCGAGGAGATAGCCTCCGTGACAGCTGCGGCAATCTCGTCAGCGGTCTGGTCGACCTCGAAGGTGAGTTCGCGGGCGATGTTCTGAATTCCAATCTGAATTTCCATAGCCACAATCGTACGAAAGAAGAAGGGGAACACCCTTATCGATTCGTCACTAGCCGAAAAGTGAAACAAATCGGCCCCCGGCCTGACGTATCGTAAATGCCATGGAGCAACTCGACCTTGATGATTCACAACGGCGTGCAATTAAGACAGCAACGGGAGCCACCGCTACTGTCATCACAGGAGCATCGGGAACAGGTAAGACCACGGTCCTTCTGGAAGCTGCCTCCCACATCATCGAAGCAGGCCAATCCCTGGTTCTGCTCGCCGCGGGCCGCAAGGCCGCCGACGATCTTCGCTCCAAACTTACCCTGCGTCACGGCAGGCTCCCGCACAACGTTTCTGTTCGAACCGCCCAAGCGTGGGCTTTCGGAATCCTCCAGGAATACGCGGCCGACCGCGGAAGGCAAACCCCCGAACTCATTACCGGTCCCGGACAAGACGCCATTATCACCGAGCTGCTTGCGGAGATTGGGGACCAAATCCCGTGGCCCGAAGCGATCACGCCCGACGTTATTGCCCTGCCGGGATTCCGCGCCGAACTCCGCGACCTGCTGACCCGTGCCGCTGAACTCGGCCTATCCGGTGCCGACCTCGTCCAGCTCGGAACCGACCGCAGCGAGGAAAACTGGATTGCCGTCGGGCACCTCATGGACCACTACGAGAACGCTCTGGCCCTCGAGGATGCGACAGCGCCCGGCGGAGCGGGAGCGGACCGCTTCGACCACGCTCGCCTTGTCCACCAGGCGGCACGCCTGCTCGCCACGCCCGATGCATGGTCGCAGGGCGCAATGCCGACCTGGGACTGGGTCCTTGTCGATGACTATCAGAACGCCACGCTCGCAACAGCATCGCTGCTCTCATCCGTTCACGACATAATTCCCGGTGACGGTAGGGGCGCTCGGCTGGTCATGACCGCTGACCCCGACACCGCGGTCGAAGGTTTTCGCGGCGGCATTGCACACCTGCCGGGACTGGCTCGCGGCAGTAAGCCCGGGCTCGGCGTGAATGCAGGCCTGGTCACGCTCGAAAAGCGGCATCGGGCAGGAGCCAAGCTCGCCGCCCTCCAAGATTCACTCATTGCCAGAATAGGGGTGGCCGGAACCGGCGAACATCGTAAGCCCGAGGCCGCCGACGGTGAGGATACTATCTCGATTACGACTTTCCCCGGTGGCGACCAGCAGCTCTCGGGTATAGCCCGCATGATCCGCCGCGAACACGTCCGCGGTAACCTCCGCTACGACGACATCGCCATCATCACCCGCTCACGCGGCGCCCACACCGAGATCGAACGCGTCCTACGCGAGGCCGGGGTGCGGGTGCGTCCCGCCGCCCGAAACCAGCCCCTGAGGTACAGCAGGGTCGTCCGTGCCCTCATGGACATCATCCGCGAAGCGGGCGGAGGAGAACTAGCCGATGCGGACCTGCTCGGCCTTCTATCATCTCCCGTTATCGGGCTCGAGCCCTCTCATCGCAGGACCCTCGTCCAGCACGTTAACGCCGCATTTGGAGAATCTGAGACCCCGGTGCGGGACGCTCTCGTAGAGCCGCCGAAGGAAGATTGGGCCCAGCCACTCCGAAGGCTCTCCCACATCCTCGACAAGGCACGAGTTGCAATCGCAAGCGGTCTTGATGCCGAGGCTGTTCTCTGGGAAGCGTGGGAAACCGTCGGGCTTGCCGAAGACTGGCGTGAGCGTGCACTATCCGGTGGACCCACCAGCAGGTCCTCGGGCGCCATGCTCGACTCGGTTATGCAGATGTTCCGCGTCGCCCAGCGCATGGTTGACCGCGATGCCAGGACCACGGCAGCTCAGCTGATCGACGAGCTTGAAGGACAGGACATCGCTGAGGACTCGATTGCAAGGACCGGTCGGGAAAGTGGCGTCCACCTGCTAACCCCCGCCATGGCAATCGGCCAAGACTTCGAATTCGTGATCGTTGCCGATCTGAATGATGGGGCTTGGCCAAACCTGCGAATCAGAGACGGGCTGTTCGGTGCGGGTCGCCTTGCCGAGCTTCACCTCGACCGGCTCACGGACGGGATCTCCGGCCTGCGCTCTGTCCTCGACGACGAGCTACGCATGCTGGCATTCTCGATCGGTCGCGCCAGGAAGGAACTCGTCTTTACCGCGGTCGATTCCGAAGATACCTCGCACTCGCGGTTCATTGACCTCATCGCAACCGAGGCCGATATAGAGCACATCGAGTCGAGCCAGCTTTCCATGTCGATCCCCGGTGTGATTGGCAGGCTGCGCTCCGCGATCAGCGACCCGACCCTGCGCGTGCGCGAGTCTGACCGTGAGCTTGCCGCCGATATCTTGGCGTCCTTGCCGACATGGAGTCCGAGCGATCGAATCGGTGTGGCACCCGAAACGTGGATCCCGACTCTCGAACCGAGCAACCCTGAGCCGTGGGAAGCATCAACCCGGATCTCGCCATCAAGCGTTGAAAACATCCTGAAGTGCACTCTGAAGTGGTTCATGGAATCTGCTGGGCTGAAGAATGTCGAAGATGTGCTTGCCCTGTCCCGAGGAACCTTTGTGCACGAGCTTGCTGAAAAACATCCCGACGGAGACCTTCAAGCCATGATGGAGAGTGTCGAAGCGATGTGGGATGACTATGCGGCCGATCTGGCGGACGGCTACGAGCGGGAGTTCGAAAGGGAAATAGTCCTCTTCCAGGTCGAAACTCTTTCTAACTACCTGAGAGAACATCCGAAAGGAATTGTTGAGCGGACCGTCCGAGTTGAAACAGACAGCTTCACCGTTGCGGGTCGTATTGACCGAATCGAAGAAACTCCAGATGGTCCGGTGATCGTTGACTTTAAGACGGGGAAACCTAAGAGCAAAACCCTGGTGCAGGAGAATCCACAGCTGAAGGTATACCAGTGGCTGTACGAAAAGGAGACGGGACAAGCGACAGCCGGAGCGAAACTCGTCCATGTTTCAGAGGCCTATAAGAGCGGATTACCGAAGACCCGCGAGCAAGATCCGCTAACCGATGAAGGTCGGGCTCAGGTAGACGAGATGCTTATTGAAGTGAAGAACGAACTGGGCGGAGTGGACCTGGGGGCGCGTGAGAATGACGCCTGCAGATATTGCTCGGCGAAAGTTGTGTGCCCGCTGTACGAAGAAGGAGCCCTGTTCTCGTGAACCTACAAACTCCCGAAGGTGCTTCCGCCTTCCTCCAGGAAGTTGATGGCTTTGCGCCAACACCCGATCAGCTCGCTGTCATCATGGGCGGCCCCGAGCCATCGCTTGTTATTGCTGGTGCCGGCGCTGGTAAGACAAAGACGATGGCACTACGGGTCGTCTACCACGTGGCCGCGGGGCACGTGGAACCCGGGCAGGTTCTGGGCCTGACGTTCACAAAGAAAGCAGCGAATGAGCTGTCGACACGTATTGCCGCGATGCTTCGCAAGGCAGCGAGGCTTGGGTCTACGGCACTCGATGAAGAAACAGTTATCCTCTCCCGGCCAATTGTTGCTACGTACAACGCCTTTGCTGCGAACATCGCTTCTGAGCATGGCCTGATCGTTGGAGTTGACCCGTCGTCACGTCTCATCACTGATGCTGAGCAGTATCAAATCATCCATGACCTTGTGAGGAACAGGAAGGGCGGCTTTGGTAAAGACAACACGCATAAGTTGGGTTCGATTGCCGAGAATGTTAAGGCCCTTGCCGCTGCTATTTTAAATAACGAGCTGACGACCGAGGAAGTGCGAAACAGCTTGGAGGAGTTTGACTCCCACCTGCAAGACCTGGGTGTCTTGAAGCCAAGGTCAGGTGCCGCAGACGTCAAGGAGCATTTCGCAACTCACGAGGCGCGTCTTGCATCGTTGGATGTAGTCGACCAGTACCTCGCTTATAAGAAGGTCAATCGTCTCACCGAGTACGCCGACCAGGTTGCAGTTGCCCACCGGGTCCTCCAGGCACGTCCCGACATTGTTCACTCCCTTCGTGATGAGCACAGGCTGGTCCTTCTCGACGAATACCAGGATACCTCTGTGAACCAGGCAAAGTTCCTCGCCGACCTGTTTGCCGGTGGTCATGATGTCACTGCGGTTGGTGACCCGAACCAGGCTATCTACGGATGGCGTGGAGCATCGGCTGATGCTCTTGCCGACTTCACTCGGAACTTCGCCGATCCAGGGAAGAAGATGCCGCAATACTCGCTGGCGACCGCCTTCCGAAACAAGGGTGAGATCCTTGAGGCTGCAAACGCGGTAGCTGCCCCTCTTCGCAGGCACGCGGCTAAGAGTGGCCTCAACGTTGCGCCGCTTGAAGCCTTCAATACGACCGGGGGAGAGGTCCAGATTTCCTTCGAGGTCACGAAGGATGACTCCTTCAAAGCGATTGCCCGTGATATCGACGAGTACCGCAAGGCCCACGCGGGCGATAACAAGGGACAGGGCCCATCCATTGCGGTGCTGTGCCGGGCTCGTAAAACCATGAAACCTATTGCAGATGCTCTCACGGAGCTTGGCATCCCCTTTATCGAGCACGGTAACCAGAGTGCGATCACCCAGCCCGAGGTCAAGACCATCAGGGGACTATTGCGGGCGGTCTCCAATCCTCCGCACGGTGAGGCGATCATGCGGATGCTTGCCTACCTCAATATCTCTCCCGCCGACATTCAGTCGCTCAACCTTATTAGGAAGGAACGGGGCTATCGCGACGATTCTGAGAGATCTTTTGTTGAGGTTCTCGATAACGTGGAATCTTCCAAGGTAGGCCCCGCAGGCAAGGAACGGCTTGGCCTCCTAAATGCCTGGCTCAAGGCTCTGACGGAGGCTCGCTACTCCCGGCTGGAAGACCTGGTTGGACTTGCTGTTCGTCTCATTGGTATTGAAACGGAGGTAGCTGCTAGGTCGGCAACGGGTGGTATTGGGCGTGCAAGTCTCCTCGCCTTCCAGCGCCTTGCCGCCGGCTACTCGGAAAACACTGAGGGTGCGACCCTCGAAGCTTTCCTTGACTGGCTAGACCTTGTCGAAGAGAAGGAGCACGGCGGGGATGACGGAGACTTGCCGCTAGCTGACCTTGCTCTCGAATCAGAGGGTGTGACGAAAGAGGAGCTGGAAAACCCAAATACCGTCACAATCATGACGGTTCACGGGGCCAAGGGCCTCGAGTGGGACTATGTTGCGATACCCGAGCTCCGTCACGGCGGCTTTGATCTCCTAACTCAACGGCCGAGGGGGCCATGGCTCACGAACTACGCCAAAATCCCAACCTGGCTCCAAGAGGATGCTCACTCGATTCCTGAGTGGCGATGGAAAGATCCAGAGACTCCCAAGGAACTGAACGTGAGCTACATGACGTGGCTCAGCGAGGATATGGCAGACCATGAGAATCGGGAGATCCGTAGGCTAGCCTACGTTGCGATGACGCGGCCCCGCAGTCGCCTTCTACTTGCCGGCTATTGGTTTGAAAGACCGGAGCAGGAAAAGGCGGAGCGGGAAACCATCGAAAAGGACCCAGCGAATGCGAAACGGTCTAGAGGCCCCTCGCGACTCCTCCTTGGCATTGACGCTCCGTTGAGCGGTGTCAGCATGACCGAGATTCCCGAGGTCGATGCAGATGAGACCGACGAGCTCATGTCGGGACAGTGGATGGCCGACATGAACAGGGGCGCGACCGAACAGACTCGGGAAGCCGCTGAATTCGTTGCGGGACGAGTACCGAGAACGGCAGAAGACATGTCGGAAGCCGTGTCGGAAGCTTCGGGTTGGGTGCGGGAATCCCTCTCCGATCTTCTTGCCCTGCTGGATGGGGACGATGCTGAGGAGTTCGAGATCGGGCACCTGACTGCTAATGGCGTGGTTCAGATGGCGGCGGATCCGGTGAAGTTCCGGACCGACCTTGAGCGACCAATCCCGACTGAGCCGGCCCGAGCGGCACGGCTCGGGCAGCAGATCCACGAATACATTGCGAGCAGGTACGGCGCTCCGCGTACCGCCGACCTCATCGACGTGTCGGGCGATGCTGATCAGGTGCTTGGCCTTGACCTCAACAACCCGCGTGTAGCCGAACTGATTCAGCGGTTTGAGTCGATCCCGTTCGTTTCCTCCGGTGATATCCCGGTCGCAGTAGAAGCGCCTGTCGATGTCGTTGTCGCGGGTGTTCCCATGCGAGGCACCGTCGATGCCGTGTTCAGTGACGGCACTGATCCCGAGACGGGGCAGGAACGGCTGCGGATCGTTGACTGGAAGACAGGGCGGTGCCCGTCGGAGAAGGACATGCCAAGTAGGGAACTCCAGCTACATCTCTACCGGCTGGCGTGGTCGCGTACCACCGGTGTTGATCAGTCTCTGATCTCAGCTACCTTCGCCTATCTCGGCGAGAAGGACGAGGCGAAGCGGCTCCATCATGTCGATCCGATTCCCGAAGAGGAACTGGAAACCATCATCGGCAGCCTGCTTGAACAGGTGAAGGAGACGGCCTAGACCGCCCGGAGATGTACCAAGTCTCCCGGGGGAGACGATTCACGTTGAATAAAAGATTGAGACAGCCGATTGCTGGCGGTCTTAATCAGTTAGCACTCCTCCGTGAATGCCATTGGTTTCTTCAATCCGAGTGGCTTCTTCAATCAATCTTCGTCGGGGGAGGTGACGGGCGTCGTTGCGCTCGGCACCTCCATCTGCCACCTGGGGCCGGAGATCTCGTCGGGGTCGCTCGCGATTGTTTCGTCCAGTTCGATGAGCATGGCGCGGGCTTCCTCGATGATTTCGGGGGAGTCGATCCTCGTACCGTGGAGGAGCCAGCGGGCCAGAGCGAACTCGGAGTGGAGGGCTACTCGGTCGAGAAGATGGGCATCTCCTCCCGTTCCTCTCGCCATTGCGTATGACTCGGTGACGGTGTCAAGCAGGTCAAGGTCGAGGGTGTTGGCGAGCCACACGAAGTCGATTGCCGGGTCGCCGACGTGGGCGTCACCGAATGAGGTGATCGCGGAGACTTGACCGTTGGACCAGAGGACGTTGTCCTCATCCATATCCCCGTGAACCGGGACGGTGTTGATCTGCCAGAGCTCGTCATCGGCAATCCATGTGTCCCAGCGGCCCAGCAGGCTTGAGGGAGCCATGCGGGTGAGGGCAACGTCCTCGAGTTCGGTTGTGAGGCGCTGACGCAGACCGGCTGCGTCGTAGCTGGGGACACCGGCGTCGATAAAGACCTGGGTGTCGAGCTCGTGGAGGGCGCCGAGTGCGCGTCCCACTGACTGTGCTCCAGCCTTCGTGAGTTCTTCGAGGGAGATCGTTTGACCAAACGGTTCGCGGAACACCATGGCCCGCCCGCCCTCCTTCACCGTGGTGAAGGCCTTGGGGCGGACAACATCGAAGGGTAGGTTACCTTCGTCGACGGCCTTGATAAGACCGGGGGCAAGCGATGCTTCGGCTTCGAGTGAAGCTCCTGCGAGTTGGTGGCGGGGAAGTTTCACAACCCAGTGCCGGCCCTGAGAGTCCAAAGCGCCCCCGAGAAGATAGTCGGGGGTCTCCTCAAACGGAGGACGGGTCGCGACGATTTCGACGTCCTCGAGGGCGGAAACGGCGATAGCCGCGAGGTAGAGGGATGAGTGTGCCACGAGATCAACTTATGCGATTAGGACCCTACCTGCCACGTCACACTCCGGGATGTGGCTACGCTGACAGGTGGTTTTTGCCGTAGCCTGGAAGGCGTGGCTACTGATTATTCTGCAGAGATCTCCGATATTCGCTCGACTTTCGAGCAGATCCGCCTCGTCACCGACCCAGAAGGTTTAAAGAAGCGGATCGCTGAGCTGACCGAGGAATCGTCAGCGCCCGATCTGTGGGATGACCAGGAGAAGGCGCAGGCGGTCACCTCCAAACTCTCGCACGCCCAGTCAGAGCTCAACCGCATTAACGCCATGGAAGCTCGTATCGATGACGTTGAGGTCATGGTGGAGATGGCGTCGGAGGAAGCGGAAACCGACGAGGAGTCCGGTGCTGAGCTTTACGCTGAGGCCGACCGCGAACTGAAGACGATCCACAAGGACCTTGACGACCTCGAGATCAAGACGCTCCTGTCGGGCGAATACGACTCGCGCGAGGCCGTCGTCACCGTACGCGCCGGTGCCGGTGGCGTGGATGCTGCCGACTTCGCTGAAATGCTGGTCCGCATGTACTCCCGCTGGGCTGAACGCAACAACTACAGCGTCAAGATGCTCGACACGTCCTACGCGGAAGAGGCCGGCATTAAGTCCGCGACGTTTGAGGTGCAGGCCCCCTACGCCTACGGCACGCTCTCGGTTGAGGCCGGTACCCACCGCCTGGTCCGTATCTCTCCGTTCGACAACCAGGGCCGCCGCCAAACCTCCTTCGCGGCCGTCGAGGTTATTCCGCTTACCGAGCAGACCGACCACATTGATATTCCCGAGGCCGACATCAAGGTTGACGTGTTCCGTTCGTCCGGTCCCGGCGGTCAGTCGGTTAACACGACGGACTCCGCCGTCCGCATGACCCACCTTCCCACCGGCATCGTCGTCTCCATGCAGAACGAGAAGTCCCAGATCCAAAACAGGGCTGCCGCCCTGCGGGTCCTCCAATCACGGCTCCTTATCCAGCGCCAGGAGGAAGAGGCCGCCACGAAAAAGGCGCTCGCTGGCGATGTGAAGGCTTCGTGGGGTGACCAGATGAGGTCATACGTGACGCATCCCTACCAGATGGTCAAGGACCTGCGTACCGGTTTCGAATCGGGCAATCCCGACAACGTTTTTGACGGTGATATCGACGGATTTATTGACGCCGGAATTCGCTGGCGTGTGGGACAGCACTCCGAAGATGACAATTAGATAACGGCGTGCCTCGTCGCGTGGCCGAGTGGGTGCGGTAGCTTAATCGTGAATTATTGTCGCACGAGCTTGGCCACGAATGATCACTTTTCAGAACGTCACGAAGAAATACCAGACGGGGGCGCAACCAGCCCTGGACGACGTGACTCTCGATATCGAACGAGGGGAGTTCGTCTTCCTCGTGGGGCCTTCCGGCTCCGGTAAGTCCACGTTCCTCAGGCTGTGCCTGCGCGAAGAGACTGCAACGTCCGGGCAGATCTATGTGCTGGGGAAGAACGTCAAGGAACTGTCGGCCCGACGCACTCCGAAACTCCGCCGCCAGGTGGGCCGCGTCTTCCAGGACTTCCGCTTGCTGGAAGACAAGAACGTGTTCGACAACGTGGCACTCGCCATGCAGGTGATTGGCAAGCCCCGTCACCACATCCGGACCGCCGTGCCCGAGGCCCTGGAAATGGTGGGCCTGGACGGCAAGGAAAAGCGGAAGATGACCGAACTGTCCGGCGGTGAGTTGCAGCGCGTCGCCATTGCCCGGGCCATGGTGAACCGCCCCAAGCTTCTCCTTGCCGATGAGCCGACCGGTAACCTCGACCGCAAGACGGCGGGCGGGATCATGTCGCTCCTTGATCGCATTAACCGAAAGGGAACCACGGTTGTCATGGCAACCCACGCCTACGACATTGTCAACGAAATGCGTAAGCGCGTCGTCACGCTTTCTGATGGTGTCGTGGTTTCCGACCAGGAACGCGGCATCTACGGCAAGGGAGGTCAGGCATGAGACTGGGCTTTGTTCTCTCCCAGACGTTCAAGGGAATCCGTTCCAACCGCGTCGTTGTTGCTTCCCTGACGCTCGTTACCTTCGTGTCCCTCATGTTCCTCGGAGCGGCTTCACTCCTGCAAACCCAGGTCGGCAACCTGAAGAACGAGTGGTACGACAAAGTCGAAGTCACGGCCTTCCTGTGCCCCAGCAACCCAACAACGGCGCAATGTGCCGGGGGAGAGGCCACCCAGGAACAAATCGACGCGATCGATGACTTCCTCCGCTCCGAAGCGATGGCACCGTACGTCGATGAGATCTACATCGAGTCGAAGGCCGATGCTCTGGAGAACTTCAAGGAGCAGATGGAGGGGACAACCTGGGTTGATGCCCTGTCGGAAGACGCCATGCAGGTGTCTTTCCGCGTGAAGCTCGTTGACCCCGAAGAGTTCGAGATCGTTGCCGACGAGCTTTCCGGCCAGCCCGGTGTTGAGTATGTCATCGACCAACGCGAACAGCTCGAGTCGATCTTCTCTGTACTGAACGGCGCAACGATTATTGCGGGTGGTCTTGCCATCACCATGATCATCACGGCCCTACTTCTGATCGTTACAATGGTCCGCCTTTCGGCTATGTTTAGGGAGAAGGACACCGGGATCATGAGAATGGTCGGTGCCTCCAACTCCCTTATCCAGGCCCCCTTCGTCCTCGAAGGATTCTTTGCGGCCCTCCTGGGCTCCGGCCTAGCGGTCGGCACCCTCTACGGAGGAGTGAAGTACTTCTTCGACGAGCGTGGCACGGACGGTCAGATTAGCTTCGTCAAGTTCATTGACTCAGGCGATGTTCTCGTGATGGCTCCGTGGCTCGTGGGTGGCGCCCTTGTCGTGACTGTCCTCGCCTCCTACATTGCCCTCCGCCGTTACACGAAGGTCTAATCAATGAGAATCCGCAACGCATTCGCAGCGACCGCCTCCGTGGTTCTCCTTGTCCTGTCTGGATCCGCGGCGTCTGCCGACAACGAAGAGGAACGCGACGAGCTTGTCGAGCAGCAGGAAGAGAACGATCGGAAGCTCGAAGAACTCCAGTCGTCTCTCGAAGGCGTGGACCTGGACCTTCAGGAGGCCTACCTCGCCCTTGAAGACACGAGGAACAAGCTACCGATTGCCCAGACGGAACTCGCAACGGCAGAGTCCGACCTATCCGCTGCGGAGCGCGAGCAGGAGATCATTACCGGTCAGCTAGAAGCGGCCCGGGCCGAGCTCGAGACAATCGAAGATCAGCTTCTTGTCGACTCTGAACTGTCCGACCAAACCCAGTCCTCCCTCAACGAGCTCGCTCGTTCTGCGTACCGCGGTGACACCGCGGGAAGTTCCCTGGATCTGTGGCTTGGTGCCACCAGCTCCGACGATCTGTTCTCTGCCATTGCGGCAACGAACTCGATTGCGCGCACCGAGACGGCCCTGATCCAAGAAGCCCAGACGCAGGTTGCTGTCAACGAGAACAGGCTGGCCCGTCAGCAGGTTGTCGAAGGCGACATCATCGTCCTCCAAGAAGAAGCGGACGCCATCGTTCTCGAACTGGACCAGAAGCGTGCCATGGCGCAGGCCAAGGCGGATGACCTTGTCGCCCTCGAGGCGGAAGAAGAGCAGTACGCCGCTGAACTTGAGGTCCGCAAGGATGACTTTGAGGCTTCGATTGCCAACATCGAGGAGGAGCAGGAATCCACGGCCAGTCGGATCGCGGAGATCGACGCAGAGAACCGCAGGGCCGCCGAGGAAGCCGCCCGCAAGGCCCGTGAAGAAGCCGCCGCGGAGCAGGCTGCAGAGGAAGAGCGTCAGCGCCGCGAAGAGGAAGCGCGTCAAAACGTTGCTCCGGTAGCCCCGTCTACACCGACGACTACACCGACGACACCAGATCCGACCCCGGAGCCCACTCCGGCACCTGCGCCAGCTCCGTCCCGCACGACCTTTGTCACCCCCGTTCCCGCCCCCGTCTACGTGACCTCACCGTTTGGCATGCGGTGGTACCCGATCACGGGCGGTTACTGGATGCACAACGGCGTTGACCTCCGCTCCGTCTGTGGAGAAGGACAGGTCTCTACAGCCGCGGGCGTCGTTACCGCAACGAATCCCACCGGAACGACCGGAACGTCCGGTAACCAGGTGATGATCAACCATGGCATCATCAACGGCTCGTCCTACGTGAGTGTCTACAACCACCTCAGCGGCTTCGCCGTATCGCGCGGCCAGTCCGTCTCGCAGGGCCAGGTAATTGGCTACACGGGACAGACCGGTCAGGTCACCGGGTGCCACGTGCACTTCGAGCTGTGGAAGGACGGCACGGTCATCAACCCGATGAGCCAGCCGGGCTTCACCCGCCGCAACTAGTCCCGAGTCACCATGAACTGACCGGACTAAACTAACGCTCTGGTCAGAACCCCAGGCGTTGCGCTACAATGATTTGTTTGTCAGTGTCTGAGGAGGAATCATGGCCAAAGCAGGCGCCACATCCCAGGCGCAGAAGAGCAAGGCGGAAGCCGACAAGAAGCAGGTCATCGCCCGCAACAAGCGTGCGACCCACGAATACTTCATCGACGAAAAGTACGAGGCAGGCCTCGTACTGTCCGGAACCGAAGTGAAGTCGCTCCGCATGGGACGCGCCTCGATCACCGAAGCGTGGATCGAAATTGACCGCAGGGGAGAAGCCTGGCTACAGAATGCCACAATCCCCGTGTACGTCGCAGGAACGTGGACCAACCACCGGCCCACGCAGGCGCGCAAACTGCTCCTGCACCGCGACCAGATCATTCGGCTCACCCAGAAGTCCCGCGAGAAGGGCTTCACGATCGTTCCGCTCCAGCTGTACTTCGTTGGCGGCCGAGCAAAGATCGAGATCGCGCTCGCGCGAGGCAAGCAGGAATGGGACAAGCGCGAAACCCTGCGTCGCAAGCAGGATGACCGCGAGGCACGCCGTGCCATGTCCGACTTCCGCAAGGGCCGGGCTTCCTAGTAGCGACGTCCGGCAACCGACTGTCCGCCGAGTGACATAGATCCTTTTCCTGGAGTGGAATAAACTATGCCAACAATGGGTTACAATATGTGTCTGCCCCGTAGTGGGTGGAGCTGTTTAATAACAGAATAGGGGGCGATCGGTTTCGACAACGGTCGAGATTGATGTGAAGCGGGTCGAGGAAGCATAGTCATCTCGTTAACGATTCTATGCAAACCAATAGGTGCCAACTCTAAGCGCACCGATTTCGCCCTCGCTGCCTAAGCGAGCCTCGAAATCCGTCACCCTGTAGCCCGCTCTTGCTACAGGATCTGACGTCGTTTTAAGAGCCACTGCCTTTTCCTCTCGTACGTGGAGGGGAAGGGACACTTAGCGTGCTAGGTCTGTCAGCGTTATGTCTATATAAGCGCTGGGGCCGAAAACAGCGATAGTTAGACTGCACCCGGAGAAGCCATTGGTCGACATCGTTGGACCCGGGTTCAATTCCCGGCGCCTCCACCAACACGTTCAAACGGAACGAGAGAATCCGTGAGGACACACAGCCCCTCGAACGGCATCAGCCAGTTCGAGGGGTTTCTTGTACCTAAATCTAATGGTGCTCGCATGTCCTAGCGGTCCGCCGGGAGGTAACGTACGAGTGGGTGACACTTTCTGTGCTGGGCACATGGTGGATTACTGTGACGCGGTGCCGGCGGCGGCCCGGTAGGTATTACGTGGTAAAGGAGGGCTCACGTTATGAACACGAAGGTGACGACGATCGACGAATACCTCGACGGTGTTGATCCTGCTTTCCGGGACGAGCTGCAGCGGATACGTGAGCTCGTTACTGCGCTTGTGCCGGACGTTGAGGAATCTATCAGCTACGGCATGCCCAAACGCTCCAAATTCAATTGCCGCTGACGGGTGCGCATGTCGTGGTTGCATTAAGTCTCTTGTTGATATCAACCTGGTATCACAGTAGTGTGACGCTATGGCGATGACATTGCGTATGAGTGAGGATGACGATCGGGTGCTGGCTGCCCTAGCTGAGGCCGATGGCATCAGTAAGCAGGAAGCAACAATTCGAGCTATTCACGAGGTAGCTGCGCGTCGGGGACATGCCGAGAGTGTTGCGGCATCCTCGGCACGTGCTCGGAGCCGATATGCCGAACTCCTCGAGCGGCTGGGCCGTTGATCATTTACTTGACGACCGAAGACTTGTTGGTGCTAGTCGACGACCTTGGTGTTGGTTCCGTGCGGGATCTGGGCCTTCTGGAATCGGCGGTCCACCGTCCAAGCACCTCGCTGTGGGGTACGGATGCCTATCCGAGTGTGTTACTCAAAGCGGCCGCTTTGCTAGACTCGGTGGCCAACAATCACGCGCTCGTAGATGGCAATAAGCGGTTGGCGTGGCTCGCGACGGTCGTATTTCTTGATTTGAATGGCGTCTGGATTGAGGCTCCTGATGATGATGCATATGACCTTGTCATCGCGGTTACGGAAGGAACTGCATCGCTTGACCAGATTGCGGACTCGTTGGGAATTTGGATCGACTCGTAGTGGGCGCAATGGTGGGACAAGAATCGGCGACTTGCCGAATCGGTGGATTTCGATATGGACGTGCTCTGCTCAACCAACATTCAGCACTTGAAGCAGGGAGTCCGGCAAAACGTGCAAGACCTTGAATGGTTCGATAGCGGTAAAATTGCGTAGTGCCAAATGATCATCCTGGCCTGAGAGCGCGATCCCGCTGACTCAACCAGGAAGGATTTCTTCCACCAGTACCCGACTATCGAGCACGCCATCGGCACCAGGGTGCCGTTGTTCGCGTGCATGCCCCTGAATTCAGAGCCGCCTGTTAAGATCCTGAGTCTTGGTTCGCCCCGTGCCGCGTGCGATGAATCCCCATGGTCACCACCCGCACGGTCTCCGTCGGTGCCGGAGCATTCGTTGAAGTCAGAACGAAGGGCACCGGCGAATCTCTGGTGCTTATTCAAACTGCACTGTCACCCGAGCAACTAGTGCCGCTCTCAAACGATTCTGCAACCGCCATCCGATTCCGCGTCATCGACTGCCGTTGCCGCGGCTACGGACCCAGGAGCGGTGTTGACAGCTCGGACTTGGTCGCCCGCGATGTGGCTGATTGCTTTGTGGTCTTGCGAGACCTGGACGTCACGTTGGTCAAGTCCCTTTGGGTGGTGTGGCGGGTTTTCCTTCGTTTTGTTGGTTTGGGGGTTAGGCGCTGAGTTCCAGAGGTTCGTCGTTCACCTCGATCCCGTTGTCGTCTACGGTTTGGAAGCGGCTTCTGGTGAGGACATCGAGGCTGAGGTAGCGTCGGCCTTCAGCCCATTCATCGGTCTGTTCGGCCAGGACGGCGCCGACGAGGCGGATGATCGCGTCCCGGTTGGGGAAGATTCCCACAGAATCGGTACGACGACGGATCTCACGGCCCGGGCGTTCATTGGGGTTGTTGGACCAGATCTGGGCCCACACCCCGGTCGGAAAGCCCGTAAACGACAGGATGTCCGCCCGAGCAGCGTCTAGGTGATCGTGCGCGGCAGGGAGTTTCTCGCTGACGTAATCGAGGAGCCGGTCGAACTGGGCGTGCACACTTGCCGCGTCGGGCTGGTCATAGACCGAGTGCAGCATCGCTTTGACTGCTGGCCAAAAACTCTTCGGGCACACGCTCATCAGGTTCGCTGCGTCATGGGTTCGGCACCGCTGCCACGAGGCGCCCGGCAGATTCGCTGCGATCGCCTGTACCAGGCCCGGGTGAGCATCAGAAGTCACTAAACGCACGCCGGTCAGGCCGCGGGCAACCAGGTCAGCAAAGAAGGTGTTCCAGGCAGTGCCTGTTTCTGAGGTTGCCACCTTCAGGCCGAGGACTTCCCTGTGGCCGTCAGCGTTGACACCGGTGGCGATGAGGACAACCGCGTTGATCACCCGCCCTCACGTACTTTCATCGTCAGCGCATCAGCAACGACGAAGGTGAACGGACCGGCCTCACCCAGGGGGCGGTGGCGGAACTGGTCCACGTGTTCGTCCAGGTCTGTGGCCATGCGTGAGACCTGCGATTTCGATAGAGAGTGGATACCGAGGGTTTTGACGAGCTTATCCATCCTCCTGGTGGAGACACCGGCGAGGTAGCAGTCAGCGACGACGGTGATGAACGCTGTCTCGGCTCGTTTTCTGCGTTCGAGGAGCCAATCGGGAAAGAGGTGCCTGCCCGGAGTTTGGGGACGGCGACGTCGATGGTGGCGACCCGGGTGTCTCAGGGGCGGTGGCGGTAGCCGTTGCGCTGGGTGATCCGGTCGGGGCTGAGTGTTTATTGTATTCGGCGCCGACTACCGCGTCGGCGTCGGCTGAGAGCAGAGCGTTGATCATGGTTTGGAGCAGGTCGCGCATGAGATCGGGTGATGCGTCGGCCAGGGCTTCACTTAGCAGGCCTGCAGGGTCGATAATATGAGGAGCGGTCATCGTGGTGATGTCCTTTCGAGTGAGAAGTAGAAGGCTTTCTCGAAGGATCCCACGGTGACCGCGTCCATGTCAGCAACGACGCACACGACCACCATCGGGCTACACCACTCTAAGGGGCACTACTCACCCGAGTTGTCGAGATGATGAGGAAACTCGATTCCGTCGGAGAAAGCTCTGCGCCCATTCCCTCCGAGGAGGGGGAAACGTCGCAGATAGTTGTTCCGGTTGATTCATCCGTTGAGCTATCGGGTCCGTGAGTGATCGTTAACGGCCGAGACGGGGAAGACCTCCGGAAGCGCGTGGGCTACCGCCACCATCATCCAGGAGGTCGTCTCGGCTTGCGACGGAGTCTTCCGCCAGACTTACATTTCCTGGTATTTCGCCCTCAGCACCGAATAGATGCCGTATAGGATAAATCCGATGCCGATAGCGGCAAGGGCAATACCCCCGCCGGGAAGGTCGAGTGCTTCCTTAAAGGCAGCATCGAGTCCGCGTGCCTTGTCGGCGTCGGCGGTGAAACCTGCCCACATGACCATCGCACCGACACCCATGAGGGCAATGCCTTTTGCGACGTAACCGACGAGGCCCGTCTTGTCGATGAGCTGGCCGATCTGTCGGTCCTCGGAGGGGCTCAAGTCCTGGTGGAACTTGCGGGACATGCCGTTGTATACGTGATAGAGGCCAACAATGATGATGATGACACCAACGCTAATGACGATTGCCTTGCCGGTTGGGCTGCTGAGGAATGGCTCGGCAGCGCTCTCCGCCGAGTCGCCCGAGTCCGAAGAGTCGCCCAGAGCAAACTGGATCGAGGTGTAGGCGAGCACCGCGTACATGACTGCTTTGGAGATGGCCTTGATGATTCCGGAGGCCTTCTTCTTTGAGCGGCGGCCGCTTCCGTAAAAAACATCCAGCACGTGGGTAAGTGCCAGTGCTGCCATGGCAACACCGCCGATAAAGAGAAGCGCCGCACCACCGGGAGCGTCGGCAAAAGCCCCGATTGCGCCCGACTGGTCCGCGGACTCACCCGAGTCGCCCGTCAGCCCGAGCCGCAGGCAGATCCATCCGATCATTGCGTGGATAAGGCCGGTCATGACGTACCCGATCCGGGCTACGTACTCGAACCACTTGCTGTTCTTTGCTTCGGACGAGGTGCCGCGCGCGGCACCGGTAACGTGATTGACAGTCTTCTTTCCCGAAGGCGTATTCATACTCACAGCATAAACGCCAAACGCCCCGGTGTAACCTCATGACCTGCATAAAGATCCACGAAATTTGCTCAAAACAGTCCATTTGGACGTTCCCAGGGTCGCGTAACCCGCTCGGTGGGTCGCAGTTTCCTAGCGTGGTTTCGGGTTCCCCTGTTAGGCCTGGGGTTCTTTCTTAATTACTGTGCAAACATTTTCGCGAGGAAAATGTAGCGGGTCAGTCCATCCTCGTCATTCTCATTCGCCGCCCACACCGCGTTCTGAACGAGGCGCACAAACGTCCATACCCGCACGCGTTCTTCGTCGAGCCCGGCGACGTCCGAAATGATGTCGGCTCGCATGCGAACGTGGTTGCGTGCATTGTAGGCGTGAGCCGTTTCCTCCGCTCGGTTCCACACCATGGGTGCGACGGCGAAGGCCGGTTCCCCCGCAACCGCTTGAGGATCAATGGTTAGCCAGTTTCCGCGACCTGGCTCCAGAGGAGCAAGGACATTCGTGTCGTGCAGGTCGGTGTGGATGAGTCTCGTTCCATCTACCGTTTCATCCTTGAGGTCTGCAACAAGGTCCTTCAGGTGAGAGTTTGCCTGGGTGAGGAGCCTTCTAGGCACCCGAGGATGCTCGCCCGCGAACTCATCCTCCCATCGCTTTGAGCGCCCCGCGATGGTCTGGAACTTCGGGGAGGCGGGCCGGTCGAGAGTGTTGATCAGCGTTCCTATCACCTCGCAGGCGTCAAGAATCGATTCCCCGGCAAGGCTCCGCCGATGATCGAGGCGTTCCAAAAGCAACGCATAGTCGCGTGGCTCGGCGGCCTCGAGACGAACCGCTCCCACGCCGTCCCACTCGCGTAGCGCCAGGTGCTCGAAAGCTCCCTCCATGAACGGCCAACTTAACTTCAATACCGCGGGCTTTTTGCCTTTCAGAACGTCGATGACAACGGCGGTGTTGCCGGTGCGGATATAGCCGGGATCTGCGTCATCGACTGTCAGCTCCCAGCGGTTGAGAGCCTTCGTGAGGAGCCTCGGTAACGCTTCGAGCCACTCCGTCCCGCTCGTCCCATGACGTGGAAATTCGCGCGTGAGAAGAGGATCAGCGTGCCTGTTAGAAAGCAGCTCTGCAAAAGAGGGTGGGATCTCGATAGTCATTGACACCACCCTAGCCCCGCAGTGAAAAGCTAGGGTGCCCTGTCAATCGTGAAGTCATCCCACGGCACGGGAGTTAAGGTGCCGTTCTCCCAGTCACGCCTCAAGATCGCGTAGGCAACGGAAGCAACGGGTGTGCCACCGTCAACGGGCCAGCCCTCCCGGTAGTGGGCTTCCTTCACCCAACCCGACTTGAGGAACACCGCCCTCATGGCAACGTTGTCCTCCCGGGTCTGTCCCTCGAAGCGGTTGACGTTCATTGTCCTAAAGACATGATCGGTTGCGGCACGGAGAACGCCGGTTCCGAGCCCGCGGCCGCGGAACTTTGAGTCGAGCCGAAGGTCGAAAAGGGGAGTGGGGTCGGTGAGGTCCTCAAGGGAAAGTGTCCCAATTCGACCCAGCTCTGAATGCTCAATCCAGTACGTTATCGTGTCCTCATCATCGAAAGAACCGTCTTCGATAGAGCTTGCAACCTGGGAGGCCGAGGGCCGTGGGCGCATGTGAAACGGGAACTCATTCGCTGTCATAAAGCTCATGAGTGCTTCCCGATCCGATCCGGCTGGATCCATGCGGGTCAGTGAGATATTCATAGTGTTCCTCCGCGTGCTCGCGCACCATCGTAAGGCCTCTGGCGGCCACAACCCTGTTTAAACCCTTATCTCACGTCACTCAATGAGGTTCCACCGGACTGGAATG
>NZ_JBQCYC010000006.1:121910-124055 GCF_052087705.1 Flaviflexus sp.
CCCTGTTTAAACCCTTATCTCACGTCACTCAATGAGGTTCCACCGGACTGGAATGAAGTTCTGTTGGGCTGGAATGCGGTTCTGCCGGGCTGATAGAGCCAGCTCGAATACTGTCACGGCCTTGCCGGCAACTGATCTCCACGTCAGGCTGACGGCGCGCGGTGCTTTCTCCAATATTTACGATATGCGACGAAAGTCCGGATCGCTTCGGCTTCCATATATCTACAATAAAAACGTAAGAAATTGGTGACGATCAATAACTGCGAGTTTCTGCGTATCACTTCGCAGCCCGAGCCCGGCAGGTGGTTCGTCACGAGCCTGCCTGGTCTCACGAGTGAGGGGCGCCCATGGCGCCCCTCACCACATTTATTGTTGTTTGTCGAATGAGTTCGGTTCCTCGATGCAACGACGCAAACAGCCGTGAATACTTCTTGCAACCGTACGTACGGTATGAGTTAATTATTGACTTCTTGCTATGAAATAAGAACTGCTAGTTCTCGTTTGCTTCGACGGCCCAGAGGACACCGAAACGGTCGCGAACCTGGCCGTAGTGATCGCCCCAGGGCGCCTCTTCGTACGCCATGGCTTCTTCTCCACCATCGGCAGACAGCTTCTCGAGAAGAGCCCGGCCCTCCTCGATACTGTCGGAGTAGACGAGGAATGAGTAGACGTGGGACTTCAGTGGCTGATCGCCGCCGTCGCCGCCGCTGATGTTGACGGGGCCGGTGAGATCGCCGTGGGCGACCCATTCCGGTTCTGGTTCGAATGGGAATTCCGTGTCCGGCATGTCGCCGTACTTGTCGATCTCAAGGTTTCCGCCAAAGACGGAGTGGTAGAACGTGAGAGCCTCTTCGGCGTTTCCGGTAAAGGTAATGTAGGCGGAGGTGCGGATCGACATAGGGTTCTCCCTTCGGTCAGGTAAGTCACACGCTACCGGGGCGGTCACCTGGGTGAAACTGCTCAGCGCAAGTCCGGCAACGCCTTCCAGGGAGGCCTCAGAAAGCACCCTGGGCACTCATCGACTTGAGGTCGACGTGCCTCGTCGTAGTTCCCTGGGAGGTAGTCAACGGGATGGGTCTAGACGCGTCGGCGTGCCCAGGCCCGCGAGCGTTCTCAGTCCCGTGCTTCAACGAGTTTCCTGATAGTGGTCAGCATCCGCCACGTCATGATTCGGCTCATGACACCAGCCCTCGTGACCATCGTCGCCGCAGCATCCGTGTGCGGCTCGTAGCGCTCGCGGACGTGTATGCGGGTGGCTTCGCCTTCCGGGAAGAGCGCGAACGACCAGGTGAACGCGAAGTCCATCGTGCGCGGTGCTCGCCCACCATCTGACGACAGGACAAGTGAGCTACCGGGATCGATATCAGCAACCGATAGGGCAATATCGGGGTGAAGCGGAACTTCATCGCCGATGCGGCGTTCCTGCCATGCTGGCATGATGTTATGGCTGTCGGTTACGTTGCACCCGACGAGGTTCTCAAGTGAGGTGAAGGAATAGAACCCCGCTCTGTCCTGTCCGAGTTGAATCAACCACGGCCATACTTTTTCCAGGGGTGCCTGGATCGTGATGGCACGGTCAAACGAGACCGTAGCGCCAGGAAGAATGTCGTCACCGGGCAGGGGCTTGTGGCGTTCGCCAGGGAGCATCCCAATGTCGAGTTCAATCGCCCGGTCAAAAACAATTGTTCCCGCAGCGGCAGCCCCGAGCAGTGTGGCGCCGGTTTTCCATGAGCGTGACATGACTCCTCCTCGGCCCACGTTGGCACTTAGCCAATATCCTCCCAGCACAACGGCGTGAGCGGAAGGTGTGAAGGTCCCGAACTCGGATCAATCAGACCCCGAATCAAGGTCGGAGAGGAAGGAAGCGTCGGAGTGTGGGTATTTAAGTTTCAGACCTGCCTCGATCCGGCTCTAGCTTGTTCCGGCTTGTGCTTGATTCAGTTCCTACTCGATCTGGTTCTGGCTTGTGCTCGTTCAAGCTCCGACTCGATCAGGTTGCTTCGTGCTCAGATTCTCTCTCGTTCAGGTTGGTGTTCGTTCAGATTTGGGTGACGTGAGGCTTCGGGCTGGCTTAACTAACCCGGTGGTGTCCGATGCGTCGGCCTGGACGGAAGGTGTGAGGGTTATGAGGGAACTCTCGGACTA
>NZ_JBQCYC010000007.1:0-118722 GCF_052087705.1 Flaviflexus sp.
ATGGCTTCATGAATAGTGGTGCGAAGGATCTGGGGCCCCGTAGCCGGTTGGGCTGGGTCAAGAGCTTTGTCCTCATTCCCATTGCCTGGTTCATGACAATCGGAGCTCCCGCCTTCTACTTGGTGGGAGTTGAAGAACGGCACCCGAACGGTTGGCTCAATGGGGTCGGCACGTTCTATTCCGTCATCGCTATGGCAGCGGCCATCTACGCCTGCTATCTCTTCACGCAACGCAGGCAGAATCCTCGCAGGACAGGGCATATCCTTGCAGCGCTCCAACTTGTCTTCCCGGTAGGCCCGGTACTTGCCATTGTGCTTCCCAGATATATCCGCACCCAGCCCGCCAAAGATGGCATCTACATGTCGGGGTTCTACGGAGTTAGCCTGATCGTGACCATGGCGAGGGATCTGCTGGGTCAATCAGCGGACACGTCAATCCTTCGCAGCCTTATGAACGTGGATGACACCGATGGTGGGGGTCCGATAAGCATCACGTCCCTTATCTCAATATTCCTCATTACCTTCCTGCTACCCATCGGCCTCGGCTACTGGGAGGCCTTACGAGATGCTTTAGAGGAAACCGAAGGAAGACTCTTTGAGCAGGTTGGGCAACTCAAGCAGAGAGACGTGCAGCTTGAGGAGAAAGAGCACCAGCTTGGCCAGACATCGGAGCGACTTGAGGAGACCTCGGTGCGGCTCGAACAAACTTCCGAAGAGCTGGAGGAAAGATCTCGGGCTTCGGAGGAAATGGAGTACGAGCTGAGCCGCAAGGAAGAACGGGAAATCATGGCCCGGGATATTCACGATACTGTCGGACACAGGCTCTCCCTCGTCTCACTCCACGCAGGTGTATTGGAGATGTTGGCGCAAGATGATGAGCTGAAAGACAAAGCGGTTCAGGTAAGGCAGGAAGCCCAGCAGGCCGTGGATGAACTCCGGGGCCTTGTTCACGTCATGAGGAATCCTGCTAAACGGACCGACACTTTCGATTATGACAACTACGAGATGACAGACCTGGCCGATGTCATCGAGAACGTCCTCGGAGCCGGCCACCCAGTCTCGTCTTCCGTGTTCGTGACCGATCCGGAAAAAGCCTTAGGGCTACTCACGAAGTCAACCTATCGGATTGTGCAGGAGTTACTGACCAACGCAATCAAGCATGCCCCGGGCGAGATCGTTCGCGTCAAAGTTAAGGGTGGCCCCGGCCAGGGACTCAACATCTCCGTAGCGAATCCCGTCACTGGAGGTGTGAAAGGAGCGGGTTTGAACTCTGGTCCCGCCGATGGTTTTGCACTCACTCCACACGATCCTCAGGATTCAGCATCGTCTACATCTGTACCGCAAAGCGGTGAATCTGCTCTAACAACTCGTGAGGGTGGAGCTAGAGTCGGCGGCTTGACCGGAATCAGGGAACGGGCCCTTGCCATGGGCGGGTGGGTTCTTGTCACCGAAGAAGATGGCGAGTTCAGGGTTGATGCTTGGCTTCCGTGGGAGAAGGGGAGTGCAGCCGAGTAGAATCGGTCCTTGTGAATGGTGACCGCCCCATCAAGCTCCTCCTCGTCGACGACGAGCCACTCATGCTCGATGCCATCGAAACAATCTTCAAGGTCGGAAGTGTCGGTGAGATCGAGGTTGTTGGCAAAGCAAACAACGGGCTAGCGGCAATCGACGCCGTCCATGCCTACAGTCCCGACGTGATCCTCATGGACATTCGGATGCCGAAGATGGACGGGATTGAAGCCACCCGGAGGATCCGGTCCCTGCCGAACCCTCCCGAGGTCATTGTTCTCACGACCTTCGATTCGGAAAATGAACCGGTCCGTGCTGCAGAAGCAGGAGCGAACGGTTTCCTCTTGAAAACCGAGGGCCCGAAAGAGCTTGTTGGCGCCGTCAAGAACGTTGCCATGGGGGAGGGTGCGCTCTCACCCAGAACGTCCCGTCAACTCGTTGAGTTCATTCGTGTCTGGGCAACAAAACCGGAAGTCGTTAACGCTGCCAAGCAATTCCTGTCCCTCACGGCCCGCGAGCGCGACATCGCCAAGCTGGCCGCGGCAGGTCAATCGAATACGGAGATCGCGGACTCTCTGTTCGTGTCGCTTTCGACCGTGAAGACTCATCTCGCGTCAATTCAGCAGAAGCTTGGTGTCGACAACCGCGTTCTTATCGCAGTCACGATCACTCTCGCTAGCCTTGCTCCCGGATATCCGGACTTCACCCGCGGCGGCTAACCTATGGCGCGACTGCGGCTTCAACGCTCCTAATCTGAATACTCACTGAATGAATCCTGGGCGTCTAGCGGGGTTCTCATTTTGAGTTTTCGTTCCAAGAATGGGGCAAGGTCAGACTTGCTAGCGGCCTTCGAAAAGTGAACAAAAGGTGAACAGTTTCGCTCACGGCAATAGGTGCTGAACAGACCTCTGACCTGTGGAAGTGGGCTTCTTTGGGGTGGTTGGCGAGGTGAGTGTCGAGCCTCATTTTTGTGGTTCTGGCAGGTTGGTAGGTCGGACTTTTCCGTAGTGTGATGCGGTTTACTCGGGGTCAAATTTTCAGTTTATTCTCAGCTGAGGTGCGGTCTCGTCCCAGGTGGTGGTGGGTCAATAAGTCAGAAACATTGACTGATCACGAGGAGAACGCCGTGAACGAATACTTGCCCATTGCCGTTGACATTGTCGCCATCACCATCCTGGTGTTCGGGATTTACTTCCCGAGGCACCGACGCGCGGATATGGCACTGGCGTACATGACGGTAAACATTGGCGTCCTTGCGGTGGCCGATACTCTCGCAGCATCCGCTGTGGCGGCGGGTCTCGGGCTAGGGCTGTTTGGTGTCCTCTCGATTATTCGTCTCCGCTCCGAAGAGCTGACTCAGCGGGAGGTCGCCTATTACTTCGCGGCTCTCGCCATCGGCCTGATCGCCGGCCTTGCCGATGTCTCGCCGAAGCAGATTGGGCTCATTGCGCTGATCCTCATTGTTATCGCAATTGTTGACTCCCGTCATCTCTACCCCGTACGCCGCCGCTCCATGGTTCTTGACCGGGCGATTGCTGATGAGGGGGAGCTACGTGACTATGTTGCATCGTTTTGCTCCGGACGGATTGTCGACGTCTCCATCGAAGAAATCGATTTCGTCAAGGACTCGACAACCGTTCGCGTACAAATCAAGGAAGGCTCCGCACACCAGAGTGTCGGAGTCGTGGCATGACCGCCGTGGATCTGGAATGGTCGGCTGCCCTGCCCGCTATTGGGCTCGACGAGCTGAATACTTTCGCGGAACGGCTTATTCGAGTCGACCGGAAGTACCTTGTTCGAGCGGATGACATCCCCGAGATTATTGCCTCAGTGCCGGGACCGTCCGTGCTCGATGTCGCCGGGGCGAGATCGACACAGTACGTGTCAACGTACTTCGATACCCCGGACTTTGAGTCCTATCACCGCGCGGGGCGGTGCCGCAGGCGCCGCTACAAGGTGCGGACCAGGAGGTACGAAAGTGGGGATGAGTTCCTTGAGGTGAAGTGGAAAGACGGTCGGGGAATGACGCACAAGGTGCGTCGCCCCTGGTGTGGCACCGAACCCGCCGAAGAAGCGCACTCCTTTATCTCCCAGGTCCTCGCGGGAGCGGGAGTGCTCTGCCGGGTGGAAGAGCTCCGGCCGAGCCTGCGCACTTCCTACCGGAGGTCAACGGTTCTCATGGCGGAAGGAAATGCCAGGGCCACGATCGATTTCAACCTTGTCTGCGAATCACCCACCGGTCACGTCATCCTTGATCGTTTCGCGATCATCGAAACCAAAGCCGGTGCCCGGCTCACCTCCCTTGATCGACAGCTCCACCGTCACGGACACCGTGCCCTCAAGATGTCCAAGTACGGGGTTGGCATGGCGGCGACAGTGCCCGGCCTGCCACCCGAGAAATGGAGCAGAACACTACGACAACTGATTGGAAGTAAGAACTCATGAACAACCTGGTGAAAACCATGACCGCAGCATCGCTCGCCGTCCTCCTAGCCGCCTGCTCATCCTCTACCGCAGAAGAAGGTGGAAGTGCGGGTGCGGAAGCCACCTCCTCGGCCGGAACAACCACAAGCGGATCGACGATCTCAGCCGACCTTCCCGCTAGCATTGATGACGCCATGGCCTCCCTCAAGGAAGCGCATTCCGTCGACGAGGTCGATGCTGATTCCGCAACGACACTCACCCTCGACGGCACCAGGGTGAAGGAAGACGTTGATGGCGTAGAAGTTGGCGACGGCACGGTCACCATCGCGGCCGGTGGTACGTACCTGCTGACCGGTGAGTACAGCGGAACCGTCACGGTTGCCGTGACGGATACTGAGAAGATCACGATCATTCTTGATGGAGTCGATATTTCTGCAACAGACGGATCTGCGCTCGCGGTTACGTCCGGTGACGAAGTCACGATCAGCCTTGCCGACGGTAGCGAGAACACGCTCACCGACTCGGAGACCTACTCCGATACGAGCGACAATGCTCCAAACGCTACCCTGTTTAGTGCCTCCGATCTGTCGATCACCGGAGAAGGGACGCTCACGGTCATAGGCCAGTACAACGACGGGATCTCCTCCAAGGACGGCCTCGTTATCGAGTCCGGAACCATCGAAGTAGAGGCAGTCGATGATGGCATTCGCGGCAAGGACTATCTCGCCGTCCAGGGAGGTTCCATGAACGTTACCTCCGGTGGGCATGCCCTTAAGGCCGACAATACTGATGACGCGACCGTTGGCTACATTGCGCTCCTCGGCGGAACGCTCAACATCCAGTCCGATGAAGACGGTGCCAATGCGCAAACAATCCTTGTCGGTCCCTCCACCGTCAACATCAGCGCAACCGATGACGGTATACACGCTGATGGTGTCCTGGCAATCGACACGGATGAGCTCACCATTGCGCAAAGCTACGAGGGTCTCGAAGGAACGATCGTTGCCGTTTACGGTGGCACGGTCGATGTGACATCCACCGATGATGGCATCAACGGCTCCACGGGTGACAGCACGGATTCCATGAACCCCATGGCGGTATCCGAAGGCGTCGAGGTTTACATCAGTGGCGGCGAGATCCACCTTGATGCTGGTGGTGACGGCTTCGACTCCAACGGCGTCGCGGACATGACAGGCGGAACCCTGATCGTGGAGGGTCCGACCAACTCCGGCAATGGAGCAATTGACGTGGCCTCCACCTTCACGATCAGCGGAGGAACCCTCTTCGCAGGCGGAGCTGCCGGCATGGCGGCAACGCCAAGTGCTGACTCAGCTCAGGGCTGGGTGAGTGCAACGGTTAACGCAACCCGGGGCCAGGCCGTTGCAGTAACTTCGACAGACGGCGAGGAACTCTTTTCCTTCACCGTCCAAAAGGCCACCGAGAACGCAGTCCTCTCCGTGGACGGAATGGAAATGGGACAGTCCTACATCGTTACCGTCGACGGCACCCAGGTCGGAACCGTCACTGCCGGTGAAGGCGGCATGAACGGCGTGGGAGGCGGCCAGATGCCGGGAGGTGATGGTCAGATGCCGGGCGGTGGCGGAGGCCAGATGCCTGGTGGTGGTCAAATGCCAAGCGGACCGGGTGAGATGCAGGACCGCCAGTTCCCGCAGTCCCCAACCGATGAACAGGAAGAAGACCAGTCATCCAGTTCGGCACAGTCCGAGGAGACTGACGCTTCAACAATCTGAAAGTAAACCATCGCAACCAGCCTGTTGGAATAGGGATTGAATACATCCGTCCTTTGACTAGATTGGGTGCGATAGATCTCCGGTCAGGCCTCTAGCCCCACAAGGCAATGCACAAATGACCGGGGCCTTTCATTCTCGCGGGGTCCCGCGGCGCTCAGTCTGCGCCATTAGGATGAGCAAACAGAGATCACGCATCTATGGCGCTCGAATCCCCAGTTGTACTTCACGGGGAACGAGAGCGAGAGAGGAAGGCTGACCATGGCACAGATAGAGATTGTCCGCGCAGACATCACCACGCTCGACGTCGATGCTGTCGTCAACGCGGCAAACAACCGCATGAGAGGTGGGGGAGGCGTTGACGGCGCCATTCACCGTGCTGGTGGCCCCGAGATTCTTGAGGACTGTATTAAGCGCTTCCCGGACGGACTTGCGACCGGGGATGCTGGATGGACAACGGCCGGAAAGATGCCCTCAACCTGGGTCATCCATACGGTTGGGCCGAACTATTCCGCAGGTCAAACGGACCGTAGCCTCCTCGTGTCCTGCTATCGGCGCTCCCTCGAAGTTGCTGATGAGCTTGGGGTGAAGAGCATTGCCTCTCCCATCATCAGTGCAGGAGTTTATGGATGGCCGGTAGAGGACGCCGCGGCGGCTGCATTGGAAACAACCTCGGCGCAAGAAACGGATGTGGAGAAGATAGTCTTCGCGGCGTTCAGTGACGACATGGTCAATGTTCTGCGGACTGAAGCCGAGAAGCTTGGTCTCACAGTCGGATAGTCTCGACTTTTTCATCGGCTGGGCTGATTTACGAGTTTGCGTAGGTCGGTTAGATGAATGCTGAGACTCTGCCCGGGTCGGAACCTGACTCCTATCTGGTAGGAATCTGTTGTGTGATGCTGGGGGAGAGGATCCGTGGAATTATGGTGCCATGAGCCATATTCCATACCAGCCCTCGCCCAATCGATACGACGAGATCCCGTTCCGTCACTGCGGAGACACCGGTCTTCAGCTCCCCGCCATTGCCCTGGGACTGTGGCACAACTTCGGTGATGATCGCCCGTTCCAGACCCAGCGGGACATTGCCCGTAAAGCCTTCGATCTTGGGGTGTTCCACTTCGACCTTGCCAACAATTACGGTCCGCCCGCAGGAAGTGCCGAGGAGAACTTCGGCAGGATCCTCACGAAGGACCTGGCGCCCTTCCGTCACGAGCTCATCCTCTCCACCAAGGCAGGATGGAACATGTGGGACGGTCCGCACGGCTTTGGTGGCTCCCGAAAATACTTGCTGACCTCGCTCGATGAGTCCCTGCAAAGGCTCGGAACCGATCACGTCGATATCTTCTACCACCACCGCCCCGACCCGGATACTCCCGTTGAGGAGTCGATGCTGGCACTCCACCAGGCAGTGACCTCCGGCAAGGCGCTCTATGCTGGTATCTCGTCATACTCGGCAGAGGCCACGAAGGAAGCAGCCGCGATCATGAGGGATCTCGGCACTCCTCTCGCGATCCACCAGCCCTCCTACTCGATGCTCAACCGCTGGATTGAAGAAGGGAAGCCCTCGCTCCTGGAAGCGGCCGCTGAAGAGGGCATGGGAGTGATTGGCTTCTCGGCCATGGCCCAGGGCATCCTTACCGACAAGTACCTGAACGGCGTACCCGAAGGTTCCCGCCTCGCGTCGGGCAAGGTCAACGAAGACTTCTTCACCGAGGAAACCCTCGACCACGTGCGGGCCCTCAACGACATTGCTGAGGGCCGCGGGCAGACCCTGGCTCAGATGGCGGTGGCGTGGGTTCTTCGCGACCAGGGCAAGGTCTCACTCACCACCGCACTCATCGGTGCCTCCTCGGTCGAGCAGCTGGAAGACACCGTGAAATCCGTGAAGAATCTCGACTTCACAGACGAGGAACTGTCGGCAATCGACGAGCATGCGGTCAACTCCGGTATCAACCAGTGGTGGGGAGCTACCGCTTCCCGCTAAGTAAGCGCGTCTCGGCTCTTGCCAAGCTCATTCATTCACCCGTGGCTTCAGGAGACATCCCGTAGCCACGGGTGAAGTATATGAACCGCAGAGGTGGCGCTTCGATAGACGACTCGTGCTGGTTTTGGGGCGACCTTCGACATGTTTTCAACGTTACGTCGGTATTGGAGTTGGTGCGTCAGTTTTCTGACTTGAGCACCCGGTAGTGCCCACACACGAACCCCCGGTTCTGAGCGACCTCGAGAAGTTCCACGTCGAGTGCTCGCGGCAACAGGGGCTGACCGGAGCCGAGGGTGGCCGGTGCGAACTGCACCCATACCTCGTCGAGGAGGTTCTCGTCGGCAAACTGCCCGGCAAGATCGCCACCACCCATGACCCAGGCGTCCTTGCCGTTCGCTACCGTGACAATTTCGTCGAAAAGGTCGCGGACGTTGCCCTGGCGGAAGCGAATATTGGAACCGGTGGGAACAGGGAGTTCTCGGCTCGTGAGAACGAAGGCCGGTTGTTCGTACGGCCATGACTCACTCTCGGCGAGAAGCCATTCGTATGTTGAGGACCCCATGACGAGAACCCCGATATCTTTCATGAACTCGGTGTAGTTCATGGGGCCGTCTTCATCGAAATCCTGCTTGAGCAGCCAGCCCAGAGAATGATCGGCGGTTGCGATGAAACCGTCGAGGCTGGATGAAGTGTAGTAATGGACCGTCATTACCCGACCCTACTCCTGATGCAAGAACGTTCTATAGGCTTGGGCTAAACTTTCTTCACTCCCAGCTATGTACGAGAAGAGCAAGGCGGCTCCATGACATCCAGGCTTGTTAACGGACCGCGAGGCCGCCGCTTCCTCTATGAGCTCCTTGCTCGCGCTGAACAACGGGAAAACGGCGAGTACAACGAGAATTCGCTCGTCTCTGCCATGTGGGACCTGAGTATCCGGCTTACAAGAGATGATGGCTCTCACGCGGTAGCAACCTTCGAATGGACTGGGGAGGAGGCAGGTGCATCGAAGAGAAAAGGCAACACTGGCAGGCTCATTGGGAGGATCCGGAAGAAGTGGATGGCACGCTCGAGAGGCCCCTGGCACAGGTCCGGCTCTTTCCGCTTCGGACTTAAACCAGGATGGGCTGCCCATGCTCCTGCCGCCGGGTATACTTCCGGTCAGAGCTTCAACCCGGTACCTCACTGGAAGGAAGGTGTTCCTCCGGTACGTGACCTCGTGACCTCGGCGAAAGTTGCCGTGCTCATTCGAGAAGCCTCGAAACGTCTTGGCGAGGAAAAAATCCCGATGAGCGATCTCGTCCAGGCGCTCGCGGAGTCCGTTATCTCGGCACGGTACTGGCAAGAACCCGACATGATCGACATCATCCTTTCCGATCCTGTTGTGGCTGATGCGCTCCGTGATTCAGAAGAAATGCTTGAATTGCTGGGTCTCGATTTCGAGATGCTGGCAGGTGGGGGAGTAGAACTTGCCGCGACATGGCTGATTGACGAAATCGATAGCCAATGCGTTGTGAAGCCATCCGAACAGGTTCTTGACGCATGGCTGAAATCAACGGTGGCAAGGACCGAGAGCGCAACAAGGGAACGACCGGATGATCCGACTGCGAACTGGAGCGGTCACTGGTGGTCGACACCGCCCCGGGGCCTGTTGGTAAGTAACGGGGAAACGGTGGATGGGGATCCTGCGGCTTTCTCTTGCACCGAGGACGGTCCCATCTCTACTCGTGCCGAGATAAGGGAACTGACTGTGCCCGAGAAGCGGGTACTTGTTATCGAGAATGCTGAGGACTGGGCAGAACTGAGCAAGAGGTTCCCGCTCGATATCACGGCAGAGGTGCGTCACGACTGGTTTCGCGTTACCGGTCTCGATGTGACGTGGATTATCCCGAACTGGCGTAATGTTGCCCGCGAGGGGGATGGCGTGAAGCTTTCCGTCCGCGGTTACCTCACCTCAGCGACACGGGCAATAGACGTTGGGGACAACGCAAGCATGATCGCTGGCTGGGGCCCCGGGGAAACCTTCTGGTTGAACGGCGAAGGAATCTTCGTTGGGGAGTCAGAAATCTGGGAGCAATCAAACGTCGGTGATCTCCTCTGGGAGCGGGTCTCTAATCGACATGGTGAGAACCTGGAAGATGATGAAACTGCGCTGGGTGGTAACGAGGGTCCTGAGGATCAGCTATTTAACTGAGATTTGATTCCGTTAATGGCTTCTCCGGGTGCGTCATCGGTGACGGTGATGCGAGTGGCTCCCAGCCACCCCGCCATGCGCTCCAGCTCACTGCCGAGTGCCCGGTCGGTGCTTTCGAGTTCGTAGCCGGGCTCGTACCAAGCCCCGGTGACTTGGAGAGTCTGTGTTTTGCGGTTGAATGCCAGGTCGACGCGTGCGGGGATTGTCGCGTCTTGGAGGAGCGGCAGGGAGTAGTAGCCGCGGGTTCTTTGATTGACGGGAGTGTAGATCCCGATCCGATAGTGCAGTCCGAACAGTGCGAGTGCCCTATCGCGTTCAAAAATCAGGGGATCAAAGGGCGAAAGGAAGGTCGTGCCTTCCACGGAACGTGGAATGGCGGTCGATGTTGGAATGATTGCGTCTTTCATTCCTGGCACCTCCACCCACTCCGCCTTGTCGGCTTTCACTAGGTCGTCGAGGACGGGCCGAACGTCGAGCTGCCGGAGCCGGAAGAAGTCCGCAATCGTGGCGGGATTACCGATCCCGACCTTGTCGAGAGAGATTTTGGTGAGTTCCCTGATTGCCTCCTCCCGCGGAGAGGGAGGCAGGTTTGCTACAGACGGGTGAAGGGTCTTTTCTGTGAGGCCGTAGATTCGGTGGAAGTGGTGGGTGCGACCAGCACTTGCTAGGACGTCCTCGTCGTAGAGGTTCTCTAGAACAACCTTCACTGAGTTACGCGACCACAGGCCCCTCATTCCGCCCTTAATAAGCTCCGTTTCAGCCGGTGTGAGCACCTGGCCTTGGAGCCAGGTCGAGACCTGCTGGGAAGTGGCGGGGGACTTGGCGATCCTTTCAACAACCCGTTCTTTCAGGGGAGCCGCTCCCGGATGTTCATCGAGTGCATAACCCGACCCCCATCGCCTCCCAAACCCGGCAAGTAGGCGATGCGTTCTAGGTGGGACGAAACTGGCTTCGTGGCCCCACTGTTCGTGGATAAGACGAGGCGGCTTCGTGCCAGCTTCGTCAAGCAGTGACGTGTCGTAGGGACCGAAACGGGAATAGAGGGGCAGGTAGTGGGCGCGGGTCAGGATATTGACCGTGTCGATCTGGAGCACTCCCATGCGGTCCACCATGTTCGCAACATCGGCACGGGTCTTCGCGGGCTTTGTTCGGTCGAGATGCTGGGCGCGGATAGCTATCCGGCGGGCCTGGGCAATACTCAGTTTCCTCACGACTACTCCTTTGCTGGCCCTGTCACGCCTGTGCTGACCCTGTCGTGCTCGCGTTATCCGAATTGTGTGGCGGGGGCTCGTCTCGATCAGTCGGTCTGAGGCTCTTAGGTGAAATCTACAGGCTGAGCCACATGCTCGAAACACCGTGTGCATGCCTGTGAGGGGCACGAGTCCAGACTATTCGTCTGGGCGGTTCTCAGCGTCCTCAATCTCGATGATCTCTTCAGCGAGGCTCTTGCCCTTCTTTTCCTTTTCGGCCTTCTTTTTCTTGGCCTTGTTCTTCAGGGTATTCGTGAAGTTGTAGGAAATGGGCTTAGCGGCCCTCGGGAAGTGCCAGAGCCTCGTGCGTTCTTGACGCTTGTATTCCTTCTCCTGGTAGTCAAAGACCGGCAGGGAAAGCTTGAAGTAGATGGCGAGGATACGAAGGATGAAGACGGTCAGTAGTGAACTGATGATCGTGATGTCCTCGTGGACACCGAGTTCTCGAAGGCCCAGATACACGAATACACCCGGGGGAACAACGGAAGCGTAGAGCTCCTTGTGGAAAACAAGGGGGATGCGGTTACACAGAATGTCGCGCAAAATTCCGCCCATAATCCCCGTAATGAGAGCGGCAACGAGGGCAACAACAAGTCCGTGGCCCATCTCTAACGCCACTCGCACGCCGAACACGGTGAAGACGGACAGGCCGACCGAGTCGAGCACGAGGAACAGCACCCGGAAGTACTTCATGAGTGACGATGTGAAGACAGTGATGATCGCGGCCGCCGCAACGATAACCAGGTAGTGCGGGTTCTCCACCCAGACGAGCGGATAGTGGCCAAGCAACATGTCTCGGACCGAGCCGCCACCGAGAGCCGTCACGCACGCCACCATGGTGACACCGAACAGGTCCATTTTCTGTCGACCGGCAGCCAGGGCACCTGTCATCGCCTCGGCCGTGATGCCGATGATGAAGAGGACAGTTAAGAGCACGCCTAACTCCTTGTCGAAAGATCATGGACGAGCCGGAAAATGGCCCACCTAAGTTTAAGAAAGAAAGGTGTCCCATCCTAGAGACGAATGGCACGCGCAGTCTTGGCGCGATTTGGAGGCTTATTCCAACGCTGTCTTTTCCTAATCGAGGTCAAGACACACCTGCCGCGGAATCCCGGAACTGCCAGTTTTTCGGACAAATAATACAATTGCCTGTGAGGGAATAATCCCCGGTTACTGGCCAGTCCCGAATTATTCCACGGGGAACAGAGTGAATCGTGTGAGTACAATCATCTGCGTTTCACACTACAACTGCGAGTGAAGCACTGCATGGTCAAGCTAACCTAAATTGTGTAACTTTAAATAGTTTCTAATACTAGGAAAAGTGTCTTCTTGCCGAACCCCGGCATCCGGGCACGCGAAGTGAGCATGCAGAAACCCGATTCAAACGACATTAACGTCAAGACACCCCCGGAGGCGGACCCGACCTTCGGCGACCATCTGTCTTTGGGGGCAGGGCGGGCGCTACGCGGAGTTTCCCACGGCGGGCTGGGAAGCGCCCACGGCAAAGCGATCCTCATGGGAGAGCACTCCGTGGTCTACGGCGCCCCGGCGGTAGCCTTGCCGCTTCTCGATCTGCAGACCGCGGCCTCGGTTCGCACTTCAGCGTCCGCAACGATCACCTCGGATCTGTACACGGGTCATATTTCGAAGGCGCCCAGGCAACTCAAGCCCGTGATCACGGCTCTTCGTGCCACCGCCGAGCAGGTTGGTCTCAACATAGAGAGCTGCGAGGTGGTTATTTCCTCAACGATCCCGCTGGAACGCGGACTTGGTTCCTCCGCGGCCGTGTCTGCCGCAATGGTCCGGGCAGTCAGTAATGCGGCCGGCGTGACCCTTTCGGCCGAGGAGACCTTCAACCTCGTTCAGATTGCCGAGAACGTTGCCCACGGAACCTCATCGGGTCTCGATGCTCACGCCGTGCGGTCGCTCACCCCGGTTCGTTTCCAAAAGGGCAACCCCACCGACGTGGAAGTGGCCAAGCCCCTCACGTTCGTCATTGCTGACACCGGCACATCCGGTTCCACTTCGGCCGCCGTCAACGGCGTCCGCATGCTCCGGGAGCAGACACCCCGCTACGTTGACTCGATCATCGAATCCCTTGCCGATCTTGCCGAGTCCTCGATCGAAGCGCTCGGAACCGGCGACGAGAACAAGCTTGGCACGCACATGTATGAAGGCCAGGAACAGCTTGTCCGCCTCGGAGTATCCGCCCCCGCTCTCGATGCTCTGATTGAGGCCGCGCACAAGGGCGATGCTCTCGGTGCGAAACTCACCGGATCGGGGCTAGGCGGATGCGTTCTTGCGCTTGCGAAGGATCAGGATCATGCCTCGGCTCTGATCGAGGACTTTACCGAAGCGGGTGCCACGAGGGGATGGAAGACATCCCTCGTACCTTCTGATCTCGCGGACGAATATGATCAAGAGACGGGCCTCGAGGCCCTCTTCGACAACCAGGAGAATGCGTGACACAGGCGACCGCACGGGCCTATCCAAATATTGCCCTCGTCAAATACTGGGGCAAAGCCAACGAGGATCTTATCCTTCCCGCGGCCGGATCCATGTCCATGACTCTCGACGACTTCGCGACAACGACGACCGTGACGCTCGACGAGACTGACTCTTTTAGCCTCAACGGCGCCGAGCAGGGCGAAGCGGGAGCATCCCGCGTTATCGCCTTCCTGGACCTCGTTCGCAACTTCGCTCGCACCGCTGGCCTGGACACTGCCGATCAGAACGCGCGGGTTGTTTCCGTCAACGACGGCCCCACCGCCGCCGGCATGGCATCCTCCGCTTCCGGCTTCGCTGCACTCGCGGTCGCAGCATCGTCCGCCTACGGCCTTGAGCTTTCCATCCGCGACCTCTCCCGTCTCGCTCGCCGCGGCTCCGGCTCCGCTTCCCGGTCCCTGGTTGACCGCTTCGCGGTCTGGCACGCCGGGGACGATCAGTCGTCCTACGCGGAAGAGATCCCGGCGCCCGACATGGCAATGATTGCTGTTCCCGTGGCAACCGGCCAGAAGGCCGTCTCCTCCCGCAAGGGCATGGTGGCTACCGCCACTACCTCGCCATTCTACCCCGCCTGGGTGACCTCGACCGAGGAGATCCTGAAGGAAATGATCGGTGCCTGCAAGGACAGTGACTTCACGCTCGTTGGTGAGATCGCCGAGACGCACGCGATGAGAATGCATGCCGTTATCGCGGCTTCCCGACCGTCGATTCGTTACCTCAACCCCACCAGCCTTGAGGTATTTGACAGAATTGCACAGCTTCGTGCCGGCGGTATCGAAACCTACGGAACGGCTGATGCTGGGCCGAATGTTTTTGCGATCACCCGGCCCGAACATGCCGAGGTCGTCTCCGAGCGCCTGCGGGACCTGACGAAGGATGGGGAGGCGAAGGTCCTCCGCCCCGGCAGGGGAGCCCACCTCGTCGGGGACGATGCTCCGTGACCGTTGTAGCCAAAGCCCCCGGCAAGCTCTTCATTGCCGGCGAATACGCCGTTGTGGAACCCGGATATCCCGCGGTTCTCGTAGCCGTCAACCGCTTTATTACCGTGACCCTCACCGAGTCTGAAAACCGCGGCCGAATCCACTCTTCGGAGTACGGTATGCCGGTGGAGTGGCGGAGGGACACCTCCGGCCAGGTCGTCGTGGAGAGCCAGGTCGACTACGTCATTAGCGTTATCTCGACCGTCGAGAGGATCCGCGCGGAGCGGGGCGTCGCCCCCGCCTACTTTGATCTTTCCATTGAGTCGGAACTCGATGATGCTGACGGCCAGAAGTTCGGCCTCGGCTCCTCCGCAGCGGTCGTTGTCGCAACCGTTTCCGCCATGAACACCTTCTATGGGCTTGCGCTCACCGACCTCGAACGCTTCAAGCTCGCCCTGCTTGCCACGATCGAGATCTCGCCCCGGGCGTCCGGTGGGGATATTGCGGCCTCCACCTACGGCGGCTGGATTGCCTACTCCTCACCGGACCGCGAATCGTTGCGCTCGTTCGCAGAAACACATTCGGTCACTGAATCACTTGAGGCAGACGGCTGGAGGCCGTTTGCCGTACGCCGACTGCACACCCCGCCCAGCATCTCCCTCCAGGTGGGGTGGACTGGGTCCCCGGCCTCGACCGCTGCTCTCGTTGGTTCCGTCAAGAAGGCGAGCCCGAAGGACAGCCCTGACTACGAGACGTTCCTCCAGTCGTCAAAGCGCTGCGTTGGTCAGCTGGTCTCCGCACTTCAGGCCGATGATCTTGAGGGCGTCACCAACCTTCTTATGATTGCCCGCCAAAACCTCCTTGACCTTGAAGCGTCGTCTGGAATTCTCATCGAAACGGACAAGCTTTCCCTGCTCTGCGATATCGCAGAACGCTACGGAGCTACCGGCAAGCCTTCCGGCGCCGGCGGCGGCGACTGCGGCATTGCACTGATCGACTCGGATCTGCCGGTTGACAGCATGCTGGAAGAATGGTCAAGCAACGGTATTCGGCCACTCAATCTCATGGTGGAGGAGCTGTCATGATTGTTTCTTCCCGCAAGGATGACCACATCCGTCTCGCCTCCGAGCAGCAGGACAACCCGTTGCCGCGCCGCGACTACGACGATATTTCCTTCATCCACCACGCCCTCGATGGTATTAACCGTGACCAGGTTGATCTGAGCGCTCAGGTTGGTCCCTGGACCTATCCGGCACCCCTGTACGTGAACGGCATGACCGGCGGCACGGACACGGCAATGATCATTAACCGGAACCTGGCGATTGCCGCGTCCCGCACGGGGATCACCATGGCGTCCGGCTCCGTTGGCATTGCCCTCGACTACCCGCAAACCGCTCCCTCCTTCACGGTGATCCGCGAGGAGAACCCGGACGGCATTGTCTTTGCCAACATCGGTGCGGGCCGTAGCGTTGACGACGCAAAGCGGGCAATCGACCTGCTGTCCGCAGACGGGCTTCAACTCCACGTGAACGCGGTCCAGGAGACCGTTATGCCCGAGGGGGATAGAGAGTTCTCTTCCTGGCTCGGGCTTATCGAATCCATAGCGTCTTCCATCGACGTCCCGCTCATGGTCAAAGAGGTGGGCGCTGGCCTGTCCGCAAAGACCATACTGAAGCTGAGAGACGCTGGCGTCACCATCGTCGACGTGGCCGGCAAGGGCGGAACAGATTTCGGCAAGATCGAGAACCACCGCCGCGACGGGGGACACGACGACTACTCGTACCTGAACGGCTTCGGCGGCTCCGCAGTGCAGTGCCTGCTCGATGCTCGAGCGGCCGGCCTTGTCGGGCCGGGCGCGGATCCGGGCTTCGCCGTGCTGTCTTCCGGCGGTGTGCGCCACCCGCTCGACATCATGATTTCCCTAGCTCTCGGCGCTCGCGCCGTTGGCGTCGCCGGTACGTTCCTGAAGGTTGCGCTGAACGAAGGAGCGGACGCGATGACGTCCGTTCTGGAGACCTGGAGTACGCGCGTGGGAGAGATGATGGCGTTGGTCGGAGCCGCGAGCCCGGCCGCAATGGAATACACTGACATTCTTATTGGCGGGCAGTCCCGCGACTTCGCGGATGTGCGAGGAATCGACCGAGCGGCCCTTGCTCGGCGGAGCCAGGAGGACAGATGAGCAAGTCAACGTACTCGGAGACGACGATGACCCAGATCCCGACCCGCTGGGTCGGTCCAATCCGGTTCACCGGTAACGCCGTCACCGGTGACATCGACGTTCCGCTCGCCACCTACGAAACCCCGCTGTGGCCTTCGGTTGGTCGTGGCGCTAAGGTCTCCCGCCTCGTCGAGAATGGCATTGTCGCCACCGTTGTCGACGAGCGCATGACCCGCTCCGTCCTCTTCACCGCTCGCGACGCGGCACACGCCTACCGTGCACAGACCGAGATCGAAGCACGCTTTGATGAACTTGCCGCCGTTGTGTCGGCGGGTTCCCGCTATGCTCGTCTCATTGAAATCCATCCCGAGATCGTTGGCAACCTGCTGTTCGTCCGCTTCGCCTTTAGCACGGGCGATGCTTCGGGACACAACATGGCGACCCAGGCCTCTGACGCACTCATGTCGACAATCCTGTCCTGGGATCTGGGCCTCGGTTACGGTTCGATTTCCGCTAACTTCTGCACCGATAAGAAGCCCACCGGGATCAACGGTGCGCTCGGCCGTGGCCGTGCCGTCCAAGCCGACATTCTCATTCCCCACGACATTGTTTCCTCGACACTAAAGACCACGGCCGATAAGGTGACAGACCTCGTTGTTCGCAAGAACTACGTGGGATCGACTATCGCGGGTGCCCTGCGTTCCTCGAACGCCCACTTCGCCAACATGCTTCTCGCGTTCTACCTGGCAACGGGACAGGACGCGGCAAACATTGTGGAAGGCTCTCAGGGCCTGACCTATGCCGAGAACCGTGAGGAGGGCCTGTACTTCGCGTGCTCCCTGCCCCACCTCATTGTTGGCACCGTCGGCAACGGTAAGCATCTCGAGCACGTGAACGTCGCCATGGAGCGGCTCGGCTTGCGGGAAGACCGCGAACCGGGTGAAAACTCGAGGCGACTCGCCGCCATCATTGCGGGCACCGTCCTATGTGGGGAACTGTCCCTGCTGGCAGCACAGACCAATCCGGGTGAGCTCATGGCAGCCCACGTCTCCCTCGAACGGGGACAGAACTAGGCCAGCTCTCTTCTGGCGCAGCAAAGGAGAAAATCCGTGAATATCGGAATCCACGACCTCGACGTCGCAACCACGCATTACGTCCTCAAGCTTGACTCCATGGCGGAAGCACTCGGAGTGGACCCGGCCAAGTACCAGCTCGGCCTCGGCCAAGACGAGTTCTCCGTCCCGGCCCCCGACGAGGACGTCGTGACCATGGGAGCCCACGCCGCGAAGCGACTGCTGGACCGTAACGATCCGTCAAAGATTCGCATGGTCCTGTTCGCCACCGAGACCGGCATCGACCAGTCCAAGGCCGCAGGCGTGTTTGTGCACGGTCTCCTGGGCCTCCCGACCGCGGTCCGCACCGTCGAGTTCAAGCAGGCCTGCTACTCCGGCACCGCAGCCCTCCAAACCGCCGTCAACCACGTTGCGCGGTACCCCGAGGACCAGGTGCTCGTCATTACTTCTGACGTCGCCCGCTACGCGGTCGACTCCGGTGGTGAACCGACCCAGGGAGCCGGTGCCGTTGCCATGCTGGTTGCGGCCGACCCGAACCTTGTTGTTATCGAGCCCCAGTCCGGTGTGTTCACTGCCGATGTGAATGACTTTTGGCGGCCGAACGACTCGTCCACCCCATTCGTCGAAGGCAAGCTGTCTCTCGATGCCTACCTCGATGCAACGATCGGTGCCTGGGATGATCTTGCGGCCCGCCGTGACCTCAATGTTTCCGACATTCATCGCTTCATGCACCATCAGCCGTTCACGAAGATGGCGAGGAAGGCACATACCAAGCTTGCGGAGCACGTCGGCGTGGAGCTCGGTTCCGAGCTCATCGAAGAGTCGATGACCTACAACCGGAGGATCGGCAACTCCTACACTGCTTCCCTTTACTTTGGCCTCGCCGCCCAGCTACACGGCAACGAGAATCTCGCAGGCAAGCGCCTCGGCCTGTTCTCCTACGGCTCCGGCTCTGTTGCTGAGTTCTTCACCGCCGTTGTGCAGCCTGGCTACACCGAGCACCTCCACCCGGAGAATGTCGCAGAATCCCTCGATTCCCGCGAAGAGATCACCTTCGAGCAGTACCGCAACCTCCACAACGCTTACGTCGGCGAGTCCGAAAACTACGAGCCCGCCACCGTCACGGACGCACCGTTCCGCTTCACCGGCGTCACCGACCGCGTACGCCAGTACGAGGCTCGTTAAGAACTAACGCAACCGAGGGACCCCGGCAGTATGAACTGTCGGGGTTTCTTATTGCCTAGCGTCTACTGTCATGTCTCCCGCCTTCGTGAAGTTGAGTCATGCGACTCCATCCCCACAACCAGCTGTTTTACCTGGGTGGAGGCTGAAAGCACTTTGTACTAAACCTGTTTTTGCAGGGGTTTGTTCCGTAGGTTGGGGGAACACGCAGGCTCGTTCGCGGACGTCCGCTAACTTCTTGGATATTCGCGTGCACCTGGAGCAACTGAACAATAACGCGCCCCGCGGGAGGACACATGCCGACCATTGCCCAGAACATTGTCGACACACTGAACGCAAGCGGGGTGCGGCGAGTCTACGGACTTGCTGGCGACTCCCTCAACGGGTTCACTGATGCCATTCGCGAGAGCGACCTTGATTGGATCCACGTGCGTCACGAAGAAACGGCAGCATTTGCTGCCGCGGCGGAAGCGGCGACAACCGGTGAATTGACCGTGTGTGCTGGGAGTTGCGGTCCAGGCAATCTCCACCTCATCAACGGAGTATTTGATGCTCAGCGCTCAAGAGTGCCGATGCTGGTCATTGCCTCCCACATTCCCTCCGACGAGATTGGTTCCGGCTACTTCCAGGAAACACATCCGCAGTCACTCTTTGAAGAATGCTCCGTCTATGTCGAGCATGTATCGAATGCGAAGCAGATGCCGAGGCTCCTGCGGATCGCCATGAGGGAAGCGCTCTCAAAGAGCGGCGTGGCCGTTCTCGTGATTTCAGGGGACACTCTCCTCACCGAGATTGAGGCCGAGCCGGAGGTTATCCGGCACTACCCGTCCTCCACCTATCCCGATCAGGCGCAACTACTCAAAGCTGCCGAAGCGCTTAATGACTGTGACCGGGTCACAATCCTCGCGGGGGCAGGAGTTGAAGGTGCCCACAATGAACTTGTTGAAATAGCGGGGCGCCTCCAAGCCCCGATCGTGCATGCCCTCAGGGGCAAGGAGTTCATCGAGTACGACAATCCCTACGACGTGGGAATGTCGGGGCTACTCGGTTTCGAATCCGGATATCGGGCACTTGAATCCGCGCAGACGCTTCTCATGTTGGGAACCGACTTCCCGTACCAGCAGTTCTTTCCCGAGGATGCCACGATCATTCAGGTCGATATTCGCGGGGAACAGATCGGTCGGCGCACACGCGTTGATATCCCACTTATCGGTGGGGTGAAGGAAACGATTGAAACTCTTCTCCCGCACCTCACCAAGAGGAAGTCGTCGAAGCATCTGGACAAGATGCTCAAGCATTACGAGAAGACGAAGAAAGACTTCGATGATCTTGCCTCGCCCTCTCGTCAAACCATCCATCCCCAGTACCTGACCAAGCTGATTGACGAAGCGGCGGACGATGATGCTGTCTTCATTCCAGATGTTGGTTCGCCCGTCGTTATGGCAAGCCGGCACCTGACCATGAACGGTAAGAGAAGGCTCATTGGATCCTTCAGCCACGGCTCCATGGCCAACGCCATGCCCCAAGCAATCGGTATCCAAGCATCCCATCCCGACCGTCAGGTCGTAGCGCTCGCGGGAGACGGCGGCCTCGCCATGCTCCTTGGTGACCTTCTGACGCTCAAGCAGTACGACATGCCGGTGAAGATCGTTGTCTATAACAACTCTTCCCTCAACTTCGTTGAGCTGGAAATGAAGGCCGCGGGAGTTGTCACGTTCGGCACGGACCTGGAGAACCCCAGCTTTGCGGCGCTCGCGGAGGCCGTGGGGCTCAAGGGCTTCACAGTCGAAAAGTCGAAAGACCTGCCGGGTGCTGTTAAGGAGTTCCTGGCGCATGATGGTCCGGCAATCCTGGATGTGACAACCGAGCGACAGGAACTGACTCTCCCGCCCTCGATCGAACTGGAGCAGGTCAAAGGCTTCACGCTCTATGCGTTGCGCACCGTCCTTAACGGCAGGGGAGACGAGCTCGTCGACCTCGCCAAAGCCAACCTCCGCAGGTTCTTCTAAGCACGCCCGATAAGGCGTTGCCACTGCGGCGAGCGCGCACTCGCGAGTCGGATGCGATTGGACTGGGCGTGCCGGACGCGCGGATCGTACTCAAACCCTACGAGCTCCCCACCCCGCACCAGCACTCTAAAGACCCGCACTTTTTATTCGGAATATTAGCTATCTGCAACCGAGACATTCATCTAGAACCTAGACAACCAGATTGGAATAATCATTATGGCTCTCAACGATCCCCGTCATCTCTACCCGAAGATCTCGCCGCCCCGACAGACCCAGAAGGACCCGGGGCTTGATCAGAAGCTTGAGCCGCAGGCCGATATTGGCTTGGACTCCTATGTGGGACGCGGTCGGCTGGAAGGCAGGAAGGCTCTGATTACCGGTGGTGACTCCGGGATCGGATCGGCCGTTGCTGTCGCCTATGCGAGGGAGGGCGCCGATGTTGCTATTTCCTATCTGCCGGAGGAACAAGCGGACGCTGACCGGGTGATTGCGGCGATTGAGGAAGCGGGCAGGAAAGCTCTCGCGCTCCCGGGCGATCTCTGCGATCTTGAGCAGTGTCAGCACATTGTTGCCAAGACCGTTGAGGAGTTCGGCGGTCTCGACATCCTCGTCAACAATGCGAGCCGTCAGCTGTGGCACGACGGCTTGGAGAACATTCCCGAAGATGACTTTGACCGTGTCATGAAGTCAAACATCTACAGCTCCTTCCGGGTGACGAAGGCAGCACTGGCACACCTGGAGCCAGGCTCCTCCATCATTTTCACCTCATCGATCCAGGCATACGATCCGTCGGATACATTGCTGGACTACGCGATGACGAAGGCAGCCATGAACAATCTGGCGAAGGGCCTCGCCCAGCAGCTGGCACCTGAGGGGATCCGAGTGAACTCCGTAATCCCGGGGCCGATATGGACGCCGCTGCAGCCCTCGCACGGTCAGCCCCAGGAAAAGATCGAATCCTTCGGCCAGAACACTCCGCTCGGTAGGGCCGGACAGCCTGCTGAGCTCGCAGGGGCCTATGTCTTCCTGGCAAGCGATGAGGCCTCGTACGTCGTTGGTGAGTCCCTCTCGGTTACTGGTGGGAAGCTAGCTCCCTAGCAGCAAATACGTTCTCGACCACGACAAGTTCATCCTCGCGGCTTAGTCCAAGCGGGGTGCCGTGGTTGAGATACCAGTCGAGCGTATCCTTCGCGGTTTCTCGCAGGCTCCTCGTTTTCAGTCCCGCCTCTGCGGCCGGCTCATGGTCTCTCGCCATCATCCCCACCATCGATTGGTCCGGGATCCACATGGGAAGAGATCGTGGGCCCGCCCAGGGGCGGATCTCATTCTCGGTAAGGTCTTCTGGGCCAACCCAGAGCGGTTCCGGCGCCGGATCGAATAGTTGGGTTAGAGCAACAAGGAACTCCCCACGTTCAGCTGCCTGACCGACTGCGTCGAATGTGCCTGTCACCGAATTCTGTGCAAGGTCGATGATCCATTCGGCGAGATCCCGAACATCAACCCACTGGACCAGATCCGTGGGAGGGGTTGGCGCTAGATACGGCTTCCTATCGGCAGATGCCTGGGCAAGTCTCGTAGGCCAATGCGTAAACCGGTTGCTTTGATCCCCGGGGCCCGAAATCAGGCCGGGGCGAATAATGACGCGATTCGATATCTCGGCGACGGCATTCTCGCATGCAACCTTGCAGGCGCCGTAGTTCTCCATGTCAACCTCGTCAGGATTGCCGGCAGGCTTCAGCAGAGGGGTGTTTGCGGGAGATCCGCCCGGTGAAGAGAAGTCAGCATAGGCAGAGATCGACGAAAGATAGATCCAGCGAGAATCCGGGAAAGCACCCACTGCTTCTCTCACGTGCCCGGGCTTGGACGAGACGTCGACGACCACGTCGGGGGAGATGGTGGCAAGCTCCTCCGGCATCGCGTCTTCTCGGTCCCAGCGAACAAAGCGGGTACCTTCCGGGGGCATGCCGCTTATCCCGCGAGCCGCACACACCACCTCGATGCCATTCTCAAGGGCGGTGCGGGCAAGAACGGAGGAAAGGAATCCAGTGCCTCCGAGGACAAGAAGGGTCATGGTTGCCTTTGCTGATCGATAGGGAAAACAAGTAAATGACGGAACCGCGGGGGAGAAGGTACTGAAAGAACCTCGTGCACCAAGCGGTCCGCTTGGAAGGGCCACATCGCGCAGTAGCGCCACGTCATAAAGTAGCGCCGTGTCGCGCAGTAACACCACGCCAGGTCGTGCTTAAGGAGGCGCTGCGCCTGCCTACTGGAAGCAGTCAGATGGTGTAGGGCGTGAAGTTGCGGGGGCATTGAGGCCCGGGACAGGTCAGTCCCGGGCCTCAACGGTTAGGTTAGTCTTCGCGCTGCTCTTCGGCGTCGTCAGTACGCTCGCCCTCAGCGGGCACTTCTTCCGAGGCCTTCTTCTCGAGATCCTGATCCTTATCGTGATCCTGCTTGGCGTGCTTTCCACCCATGGATTCTTCTCCTTTTCTGGATGCTACTTACGGGTAACGCTAGTGCCCTATCCGCTGGCATTGTTTCTTATTCCGCTAACGGAAAAAGGGACACTTACCTGACCGGGTGCATTCTGCAGTGCTTTATTGGCGTTGCGCGGTGGGGTGTTGGCGTGGTCTGTTATGCCTGTCGTGGAGCGTCTAACCGAGCATTTTCTGGTTCTGCCTGCCCTCGGAGGGCTGGACAACAACGAAACCGGGACCGTGGAAGCCCAGCTGAAAGGATTCTCCAGATCCCCTGCCGATGAGAGATCCCATCTTGAAATCATTCTTCAGGGATGGGCTGAGGTTGGGGGACCAGCAGATAGCTGCCTGGGGATCAACGAAGGTGGGCTGCTGGGAGCAGTCAAGGAGCATGGGAGGACCATCGCTTGTGACGGCGATCGTGCCGTGGCCTTCCAGGAAGTAGTTGAAGAGACCGCCCGACATGAGACCTGCGCCGCCGAGGGAACGAATGTCGGAGCGGAGCGAATCGTCGTAGGCAAGCATGCTTGCCGAGTTCAGAGTAAGGGCTTCGCCTTCGAGCGTGATGAGGAAAATGTCCTGAGCCTCCCGTGCTAGGAACACTTCGCCCTGTCCTCTCACCTTCATGAGGTTCCCGCCCTCACCTGTCGCAAACTTCTTCAGCATCTTCATGCCGCCACCGGACCCCTGGTATGAGAAGTCCATGTTGCCCTGATAGGCGACCATTGCGCCCTGTGCTGCGACAATCTCGGGAGCTCCCGGGACAAGTCGGCAACGGAGCATCTTGCTGGACTGGAGCGCCCACCTCTCCTCGGTTTGACGCTCCTGATTTTGCTGATCGAACAGTGCTGATCTCATAACGGGTCCTTGCTACGGGAAGAAAACGGGAAACGAAAACCCGCGTGGAAGCACTACCAAAGTGACTTGTGATGTGGGTTACGAATAAGAGCCAGTCTAGACGCAGATCGGCGTTCTGTCATGGGAAGAGAACTAACGACGATCTATTGCGCGCGCCGCTTGAGGACCGAGTCATGCCGGAAGCGTGTGGCGCAGTCCCGCTCGCCATGACCTTGTTCGGTAACTGTTCCGTGATTGTTCCCGCAGAGCGCAGAGGGAGGCCGGAATGAGGTGCGGGAGGCAAGTGGGAGATGGGCCTAAATGGGAGATAGGCCAGTGGAGCTGGATGGAATGAAGGACGGCGACAAGTGCGAGATGTGGTGGGGCTGCAGGCAAGCCATTCGTTCTCGCGGCCCCACCACATGAAGCATTGGGATCAGGCGTTGGCTGCGGCCGGGTCGAAGCCGATCTCGAGGAACTCGGCAGTGCCGTCCGGCCTGCCGACGATGACGCCCTTGGACATGGCTGGGAACAGGCCGTTTTCAACGACGCCGGGGATCTGGTTGAGGGCGATGGCGAGGCCCGCGGGGTCGGTGATGGTCTCGAGCTTCGCGTCAACAATGTAGTTGTCGTTGTCGGTAATAACCGGGCTATCCCCATTCATCCGACGTTCGACGGAGACGGCTTCCCAGCCCTTTTCTGCTAGCAGTTCGCGGATGTTGCGGATCGTTGTGCCGTAGTAGGCCGGGGTTACCTCGATTGGGAGAGCGAACTGTCCAAGAGTCTTGACAATCTTGGAGGGGTCAACAACGGTCAGCATATTTGCGGAGTTAACCGCAATGATCTTCTCCCACAGCAGGTTTGCCCCGCCGCCCTTGATCATTGACCCATCGGGAGCGACTTCGTCGGCACCGTCAATGCAGATATCGAGACCAGCAATATCATCGAGCTCGACAAGGGGGACGTTCAATTCCTGTGCGAGATCGCGGCTTGCTTTCGAAGCGGGCACGGCGATGATGTCGAGGCCTTCTTCGATTCGCTTGGCTAGTGAACGGATGAAATGCCAGGCGGAGGTACCCGAACCGAGGCCGACCTTCTGTCCGTCCTCAACAAGGGAAGCAGCATAGACACCCGCTGCGATCTTGGCCTGCTCATTTCTCGAATCAGTCCCCATGGACCCTCCTTCATTCCGTTGCCACAACGATACTCCACAGGTGTGCGGAACGGATGAGACCCCTGGTCCCACGGCGCTGGCGGGGTCCGATGCGAAAGAGCAGTCCCCTGTGTGGAAGCTGTCCTGAGCACACCCGTGACGAGCCTCCGTGAAAGGCGGGAGCGAGTTGATGCCTTGGTGCCCGTATGACTGCGGGTTTCCTCAACTGTCTTTCTCGAGGAGCTGTTCTGCGTTCGCTTCGGGCAGTTTCTCCCTGGGAGGGTCTTGTCTGCGAACTACTTTGTACATCGCCCAGAGTGACGACAGGATCGGGATGGCGATGATTGCGCCAACAAGACCGGTGAGGAATGTTCCTGTCAGGACAGCGATAGCGATAACAAGCGGATGGAGTGATACTTGCTTGCCCATGACAGGAGGCTGGAACACGTCACCTTCGAGCTGACCGATCAGGGCAACTCCGAGAAGAACTATGAGCGCAGTGACCGGGCCGTTGGCGGCGAAGGCAACAATCGTTGCGATGATCATGGCGATCGGGGCACCGAAGAGCGGGATGAAAGCACCGATGGTGACAAGGATAGCGAGCGGCGCTGCGAGAGGGACCTGGAGGATCAGAAGCAGAATGAAAGCCAGGACCCCGTCAAGGACAGCAACGATCACGGTGCCGCGCGCGTAACCCGAGAACGACAACCAGGCCGCACTGGCCGCCCTGTGGGTAACGTCCCTGTTCTTGTCCGGAAGCTGGTTGAGGAACCAGAGCCACATTTTAGCGCCCGACATAAGGAAGAAAATGGTGGCCAAAGCGGCAAGGGAAACGATCATGATGAACGTGCCGATCGCGGAAGCACTCGACATGACCTGTGCAGAGATTTCCCCAGCATTGTCCTGAAGCCAAGCAATCCCGGTATCGACAAGATCCGATAGTTGCGCTGACGCATCCTCAGCAGAAAAGTCCCACGGTAAAGGACTGTTTTCTGCGCTCGAGCAGCCAGTCGGGAAAATATGTGCCCGAGCGCAGTTTTGGGACAGCAACATCCACTGTGCCGACCCGGGTGTCCAGGGGCCGGTGGCGGTAGCCGTTGCGCTGGGTGAGCCGGTCGGGACTGGGTTTGCCCCACTCCGCCCCGACCACGGCATCGGCGTCGGCGGAGAGCAGAGCATTGATCACGGTTTGGAGCAGATCTCGCATGAGATCTGGAGATGCTTCGGCCAGGGCTTCGCGGAGCAGGCCTGCAGGGTCGATAATATGAGGAGCGGTCATCGTGGCGATGTCCTTTCGAGTGAGAATTAGTGAGCTTTCTCGAAGGATCCCACGGTGACCGCGCTCGTGTCAGCAATAACGCACACGACCACCATGTGGCTACACCACTCTAAGGAGCACTACTCGAAACGCCGGGGGCAGTGTCAGAAGCGATGGGAACGTTGTGCGGCTGCACGGTGGGGGAGTGAACGGCGGCCGGGTGGACCGGCGGCGGTGTCTCGGTGGCCCGTTTCCTCTTCTTACGCAGAATCACGACAATCCGCTTCCGGTTGCCCGACGTAGTGCCTGAGGTTCTACCTGCCGGGCATGTACCGGGCAGACATGCTGATCGTGTCACCGATCATGCCAGAAGCCTGGCATAACCACGCGATCAGAACCTGATCAATTAAGACAGAGTGCTCGCGTTGTGCCTGGTAATGAGCCCGTTCAGGCCGGTATTGGTGCTGAGCCGGATAAGAGCAAAAGGGCGGGGCCCCGGGAGAATGTCCCAGAGCCCCGCCCCATTGTTGCTTGGCTGCCCGCCTGCGAGGGTCCCCGCGTGCCGACAGCCTTACGCGCTCACGTGCAGGCCTATCTGCTTGTGTTCAGAACGAACTGCACGAGCGTGGAGGGTGCTTACCTAATTGCTTCGGGCTCGCCGTCGATCGGATCGCCACCGGGCACCTGAGTGCCGGACTGCTCGTAGTAGCCCTTCTCGATGCGCTCGCCGACCTCCTGGTCGATGTTCTTCCAGTACTGGAAGACGTTCGAAAGGACGGGCTCGACAACGTCGGGAATAAGGGTGCCAACAACGGTCTCAACAAGGCGTTCGCGCTCTTCGTCGTTGAAAACCTCGCGGACCAGGGTGTGTGCCTGACCGAAGTCATCATCCTCGGCGTGCAGGGAGTAAGCGGAGCGAACCATCTCGCCGTCCGCTTCCCAGCCGTTTTCGACCGGGCCCTGAGTGTCCTGATAGGCGCGACCGTACGAGTTCGGTGCGTACACGGGAGCGTTGCCCGTGTGGTGGTACTGCATCGCACCCTCCTTGTCGTACGAGTTCGTCGCGGTGATCGGCTGATTAACCGGAATCTGGTTGTAGTTCGTGCCGATGCGGTGACGCTGAGCATCCGGGTAGGAGAAAGCATCTTGTCAGGGGAGACGCCGGTGCCCGGAACGGTGTTCGCGGGGGAGAAGGCAGCCTGCTCGATCTGTGCAAAGTGGTTCGTCGGATTCTCGTTCAGCGTGAAGCGACCAACCTTGTGAAGCGGGTAGTCCTTCTTCGAGATCGTCTTCGTCAGGTCGAACGGGTTGAAGCGGTAGGTCTTCGCATCCTCGTACGGCATGATCTGGACCGACAGAGTCCAGGACGGGAACTCGCCACGCTCAATGGCGTCGAACAGGTCGCGACGGTGGAAGTCAGCATCCTCACCAGCAAGCTTCGAAGCTTCCTCGTTCGTCATGTTCTCAACACCCTGATCGGTGTGGAAGTGGTAGACAACCCAGAACTTCTCGCCAGCCTCGTTCACCCACATGTAGGTGAACGAGGAGTAGCCGTTCATGTGACGCCAGGTGCGGGGCAGGCCGCGGTCACCCATGAGGTACGCAACCTGGTGAGCCGACTCGGGGGAGAGGGTCCAGAAGTCCCACTGCATGTTGTTCGAACGCAGGCCCGAGTCGGGCATGCGCTTCTGCGAGTGAATGAAGTCAGGGAACTTCATGGGATCGCGAACAAAGAAGACCGGCGTATTGTTGCCGACCATGTCGAAGTTGCCCTCTTCGGTGTAGAACTTCAGGGCAAAGCCGCGTACATCGCGCCAGGAGTCAGGGGAGCCAAGCTCGCCAGCAACCGTCGAGAAACGGGCCAGCATTTGGGTCTTCTTGCCCGGCTGGAGGAAGTCGGCCTTCGTGTAGGCGGAAACATCCTCAAGAACCTCGAACGTGCCGAAAGCGCCAGAGCCCTTCGCGTGAGGGCTACGCTCGGGAACGCGCTCGCGGTCGAAGCGTGCAAGCTTCTCAACAAGAGCGACGTCGTGGAGGAGGAGGGGGCCGTTAGCACCGACGCTCAGCGAATGAGCATCAGATTCGCGAGGTGCACCAGCTTCGGTTGTAGATTTCTTCGTAAAATCGGATTGAGTCATGGTCAGCCATCATCTTTCGTAGCGCGCTAGTTTTCATGAGCGGCCTCCAGGCAGTCCGGGCATAGACCGTGATAGATGACTTCAGCCTCGTCCACTGTGAACCCGTGATCTTCTTCGGGAAGCATGCAGGGAGCTTGGCCAACATGGCAGGGCACATTCTCGATTCGGCCGCAGTTGCGACAAAGCATGTGGTGGTGATTGTCGCCCACCCGAATCTCGTAACGTGACTTGCGTCCATCTAACGTGATCTTGCGAACGAGATTGCAATCGGTCAGCGCATGCAGGACGTCATAGACGGCCTGCGTTGACACTGATCCGAGGCGCTCTCGAACCTCCCCGGCAATGAACTCAGCATCGGAATGCCGGTTCTCTGTAATGACAGCGAGGGCTGCCAGCCGCGGAGCCGTAACACGAAGACCTGCTGAACGCAGGGCAGTAACGTGTTCGTCGGAAGCCATACCTCAACCCTAACTACTAAACTGGAATTAATCCAATAAACGATTTTCTACGAAGAAAGACGTGTTTTCTGCGAATCCTCTTTGCGTAAGTCTAGGCCAAGCGCCTTCGCGAACCTGAAGTACGTCAAGAAAATTCCGTGTTTATAGGAGATGTTACGGGATGTCAGGCTTTGTAGAAGAAAATCTGTGATGTCCGGCCGGCAGGGAGTGCGGTCGTTCCGGGCGCGGCTCTCCGAGTGTTGGCGGTCTCGGAGGTGGCGGTGAACGCTCCGCGGTGGGGCTGGGGCCTGCTCGAATTGTCCTCTGGGAAGAATGCTCTCGTTCCGGCCGGCTTGGTTGTTGGGTTCGGTTGCTGGCGCCAAGTTGCCGGTTGGCGGCCTCACAGAACAAGTAGTTGCAGTTTCAACTATGTAGTTCTAGAGTGTAGTTGAAACGGAAATGACTGGGCTTTAGGCTCGGGAAGAACTTGCGAGATGCATGGTTCGGCATGTAGCTCGAGGAAGAAGAAAATGATGACGACAACGACACTTGCAGACGGTCGCATTCTTAACCCTGCGACGGGCATGGATGCCGTGACTCTCCGTGTGGGGGATCTCGAGCTTATGTCCTCCTACTACGCTAAGGCTCTTGCACTTGAGCCGATCGAGGAGCAGTCCCACGGCCGCGAGGTTCACCGAGTGCTGGGACGCAACGGCGTGCCCTTCGTGCGGCTCGTTGCGACTCCCGGTCTTCCCGGTGTGGATCCGTCGAAGCCCGGTCTCTACCACACGGCATTCCTGTTCGATACGCCCGGTGCTCTTGCCGCCACGCTGTACCGAGCCGCACAGGACCCCCGTAGCCAGTATGTTGGTGCCGGTGATCACCTTGTTTCCGAGGCCTTCTATTTCACCGACCCCGAAGGTAATGGCATCGAGCTCTACATCGACCGCCCGCGCGATCAGTGGGAATGGGTCAATGGTCAGGTCAAGATGGCAACCCTTTACCTCGACCCGAATGAATTCCTTAAGAACCACCTGACGCAGGAAATCTACGATGCTGCCCCGAAGACCGTTGGCAAGGTTGGCCACGTCCACCTTCAGGTTGGCGACATCGCTACCGCACGCGATTTCTACGTCGAGGGCCTCGGCTTCGAAGCGACTTTGGATTACGGCAGCCAGGCACTCTTCGCTTCGGCTGGTGGCTACCACCACCACGTTGCTATGAACACGTGGAACTCGGCAGGCTCCGGCCCGCGTGCTGCCAGCCTGGGCCTCGGTAACGTGGCAGTCACCGTTCCTGGCCGTGAAGACCTTGACGCTCTGGTGGCTCGTCTCAAGGACAAGAAGATCTCCTACACGGATAGTGGCACCTCCGTTGTGACCGTGGATCCGTGGAACACCCAGGTCAGCCTTTCCCTCCCGGGAATTACCACGGATGAACTGCTGTCGCTCTGACGCGCCGCCCGCTAGATTGTTTCCATGGGAACACCTCTCGACCAGATCCCCGGAGTGGGGCGCCCCTTCCGGGATGCGGTAAAGCTAGCGGGCTATACAGATCTTGAATCACTCAACGGCGCCGACTACCGGGAGCTCCTCGAGCTCCACGGGGTCGGCAAAGCCGGTTTGCGAACAGTCCACGACGCCCTCATGGAAAGGGGCCTTGGCGGACTCGTTGGAGACATTCCCGAGGCGAAGGGATCAACATGGACCAAGGGACATACCGGTGAGAATGCCGCCGATATCAAGACCGCCCAAACCTCACAGGATCCGGAAGAGTGGATCGAATCGCTCGAGTGGCCCGCCCGCGTCAAGCAGGGGAAGGAACTGCTCAAGATCTTCTCTGAAGCCACGGGCGAGCAGGGTGTCATGTGGGGGCCGAGCATGGTCGGCTACGGAGCCGTCCACTACAGGTACGCCACCGGGCGCGAAGGCGACACCTTTCATGTTGGCTTCAGCCCCCGCAAATCGTCCCTATCCCTCTACGGGCTCCAGGGTCACCCTCGCAGCGAGGAACTCCTGGGCAAGCTCGGTAAACACAAGACCGCCGTCTCCTGCGTTTACGTCAACAAGCTTGAGGACATCGATCTCTCAATCCTTGCCGAGCTGATCAAGCACTCCTGGGAAACGGAGCCGGGGGACTGTTAGAGGCGCCCTCAAAAACCGCCACGTGTGTGCCCCACATTGCCTTCATTGTATCGATTTCATGCGACACGCACATTCCCTTTTGTTCTCGGGCTGTTAGGCCGGTTTGTCACCCGGCGGCTAGGCCAGTGCACTAATTCGCCAGGTACGACATGACTTAGTTGGGCGGGCTGAATTGGTCGGTGCTTGAAGGCAATGGTGAGCTCATTGGCGCACGTTCGCGAAGCTGCTGCGTGCTGAGTTATGCGCGTGATCGAGCCGAATTTGGTGCCGGGGGCGCGTGACGATCGCTGAAGATTCTTGGAAGATTCGTGGCCACTCCTTGGGCGGGAAGGACCCGCTCCCCGCCATTGCGAAGCGAGCCCCGCAACTATGGTCCCCAATTTTTCAGCTGTTGTCTACCTCTCATTCAGGAATTGTGTGTAATGGGTGTGGGCAGCCCTGATTCGGGTAGCCCGTTTGTCGATTTCTGCGACCGAAAGGTTCTGCTCGTTTTTCTGCGTCGCCGCATCGAGAATCTCGTACCCGATCTTTTGGATCATGAGATGGTCACGCCATATTGCCTTTGCCGTCGAGTGGTGATCCTTGTTGAGGGAGAGAATGGCGCGATGTTCGCCGACGAGCTCGAACTGGAGATCGCGGCGCCGGGCCAGGGCCTTCGAAGGTGGCAGGAAGGTGAGCACGCCGATCAGGTCACCCATGGCATCGAAGCAACGATCTGCCAGGCGGAGGTGATGGAGTCGTTGTATGCGGTTCGAGGACGCCCATAGGAAAGCGATGGAGATGGCGACGGCGATTGTCACCTCGAGGATACGGAATGTCATGATCTGCCCGAGAGGCCCGGAGGCTCCGCCACCGAGTAGCAGTGCGAGCGGGGTCGTGAAGATAACCGTGAGGGCATAGTTTCACACGACGAAGATCTCGGCATAGAACTGACATATCACCAGAATGAGAAGGAGAGGCCAGGCAGCTGGCTGGGTGATATAGACGAGGGCGAAGATACCGAGGCTGATAATTGAGCCGAGGAGGCGGTGGAGGGCGCGGACGGATCCTGGGACCTTTTCGAGGCCCCACTGGAGAACAAGAACAGCGCTGACGATTGCCCAGTCCGGCCGGCCCAGGCCAAAGGCTATGGAGATCATTCCGGACAGGATTGAGGCCCAGAAGACCTTCTGTGCCGTCAGTGTCGAGTGTGAGTATCGGTGGATTGACCGATAGTTCGTGTACGGGGCGGTGAGACTCCTGTGCGGGATAGCCACGCGGTTCGGGCCTGTGGGGGAGAGGTTCTCGTACTCCGTCCCTCCCGTCACGTCCTCGTTCAGGGCCGCGAGGCGGTTCTGTGCCGTCAGCGCCCGGGCCACGAGATCGGACTGGGATTTGCGGATCACTCGGCCGCCGCTAATGATCCCAGCATCGTCGAGGGCAACCCAAGCAGTATTGAGCGCCGAAGAAGCATCGTGCCGTTCCTGTACGGCATAGCTCGGTGACTTCTCGTACTTCTCAACGGCCTTCTCAAGGTTCTCAACGGCTTGACGTTCTGGTGCGTGCGGGTCAATGAGTGCCGGGAGCATGCCGAGAATCCAGGCGCTGACAGCGCCGACCGTTGCCCACATGCCAACCTGCCAGGGCATAAGACCAAGCCCCGATGACATCTGGGAGCTTGAGGTCACCATGACAATAAAGAAGATGCCGGGCGCCGTCATGCGAAGTGAGTTCGCCCCGAATACCAGGATGGCCGCAACAATCGATGAGAAGATCACGGTGATAGAAATCCACCACGTGTTTCCCGTTTCTGAGACAAGTTCTTGGACTTCCTGGCCGATGAAAGATCCCATGGTGACGCCCGCGACGAGGAGGACGCCGATGATTGCCATGGGCTTCCACCGGTACCGGAACGGATGTCCTTCGCCCGAGATCACGGCGTATGCGCCGGTGGCGATGAGGAGCATCTCGTTCTCGAAGCCCAAAAGCAGGGCAATTAAGCCAGGTATGCCAAGGGCAAGCGCCGCTCGAGCGGCACCCGGCCACCTGACACTCAGAGCCAGGTAGGTGAAAAGCTGTCGCCACAGGTTCTGTTTGGGTGATGGAATCGGCTCGCTGAACGCGGCGTCATCGACACCAAATTTTGCAATCTTGTACCGCCGAATCCATCCCATACTATCCCGAACAAAAACCAGGCTTTTGGTGAGTTCCCGCTCTTCCCGCCACGGGTGATGGGTTAATTCACGGTGATGACAGGATCGCGAAGGTCAACGTGGAAAAGAAATGGTGGCAGGTGCTAAGCCCCGTAGTCGAGTTCGGCTTAGTGCCTGCCACCGTGAGAAGAGGTGACTTCCGTTAGCGGCCTTCGTTAGGAGAAGAGACCTTCGATAGGGGTCTCCCCATCCGTGAAGCCGATGGTCTTCCCAATAGCGTTCGGGGAGGCAAGAACCTCGACGATCATCCGTGCCACGTTGGCGCGCGAGGTGTCGCTCGGTCCCTCGTATCCGATTTCACGCACGGTAATGGAGTTGGTGGGCTCCTCGAGGGTCAGGGCGCCGGGGCCAAGGATCGTGTAGTCGAGACCGGTGCCGCGCAAGTGCTCGTCGGCCTCCGCCTTCGCCTGTGCGTAGTGGTAGAACGAGTTATCCTCGGGGACGCCGTGGTCGAGCGACGAGTTCAGGTACGAAACCATGACATAGCGGGAAACGCCCGCGGCCTTGGCGGCTGCCATCGACCGGACCGCGGCCTCGTAGTCAACCGCTCGGGTGCGTGCCGGATTGCCACCGCCAGCACCGGCGGACCAGACAACCCCGTCCATCCCTTCCATGGCGCGGGTGAGGTCTTCCTCGCTTGCTTGCTCAATATCGAGGAGAAGGGGCGTCGCCCCGGTTCCCTCCACGCCGGTGCGGTGGTCAGGATTGCGAATCAGCGAGGCGACCGCGTGTCCGTTGTGAACGAGTAGCTCCGAAGCAAGCAGAGCGACCTTGCCGTGACCGCCAATGATGAGATATTTCGACATGTTGTCCTCCTCAGGTACTCCCTCCAGGCTAGACGCCACGCACGGCACGTGCCAGAAAAAAGGCTCCAACCGGCACGGCAGTCCAGGATTCTCCCTGGATTGAACGGGACGCGGTGGACTCCGTTGCGGCTGGCGATGCCACAGCCATCTGCGGGAAATCGGCGCCTCGCAAAAGTTTGGTACCCCTCTCTGGTATTCCTCAATAATCTGGCGCTATTCAATGGATGGATAGTTGAGCGTTTACGCAGAAGTGACCTAGCCAATTGGGAAATATGCCGCACCGGCGTATTGTGAAGACTGGATTCCAATGGTGCCCATCCTTTTCGTCCAGATTTGTGGGACATTGGTCCAGGATGGTCGCGGTTGGCGGATAACGCTGGCACACTTGTGGTCGACACTGTGAAGGGGGTGCGCCGTGGCTCATGAAGCGTCCGGGTTAACAATTGCTCTCGTCGCTCTCCACACTGATCCCATGGCAGTACCGGGGGCCGGTGAGGCAGGCGGTCTCAACGTTTACCTGCTGAACTCCGCGAAAGAACTGGCCCGGTTGGGGCACCGAATCCATATCGTCACACGCAAAGATCGTCGGGAGCTTCCCGAGGTCGAACCAATTTTTGATGGCGTAACAGCCCACTATCTTGAAGCGGGCCCACGAGAGCCCGTGTCCAAGTCGGATTCAGAACGGCTGATCGAGCCGTTCGAGAGCGCCCTCGATACCTGGGTTCAGCACAGCCAGGTCGACATTATTCACTCGCACCACTGGTTTGCTGGCGTGGCAGCAATTCCGGTTGCCAATCGTCATGCCATCCCCCACATCCAGAGCTACCATTCGCTGGCTGCGCCCGCGGGCGCAGGATGGGAAGCGGGAGAGAAAGCAGAATCTCCCGGCAGGATCGTTGGGGAGCGGCAGATAGCAGCTACATCGGATCTGATCATCGCGGTCAGCGAGTTTGAAAAGAACCTCATTGTTTCCCGATACAACGCGGACCCTGCGAACATCGCCGTCGCCTCCCCCGGCGTCGACCACGTAACCTTCGCTCCAATCTCCGAGAAGGAAACGAAGCCTGGTCACGCAGGCCACCGCAACAGTGGTGCAAGTTCAGCGCGTGCCGACGGTGTTCAGGAACGTGTGAAAGGCGCTGAGCCATCCGGGGCGAACATTCCCGCGAAGGTTTCAGAACCCACCATTGTTTTCGCCGGTCGCATTCACCCGCTCAAGGGAGCGGACCTGGCTGTGCGAGCTCTGTCGCTCATGAACCCCGATTCTCGACCCAAGCTCATCATCTCGGGAGAGCCCGCCTCCGGCTATGACGACTACCTGGACGAGGTCCGGACGCTCGTCACCCACCTTGGCACCGGCTTGAAACTGGAGTTCCGTCCCTCGCTGACGCGCGAGGGGCTTGCTGAACTCATCGGCCGTTCGCTTTTCCTTATCAACCCCAGCCACCTCGAAACATACGGGATCATCAACGTTGAAGCCGCGGCCTGCGGCGTTCCCGTTATCGCCACAAAGACCGGTGGCATGGTCGAATCGGTTCTCGATCAACAGACCGGCTACCTTATTGACTCGCGTGACCCAACGGAATGGGCGCGCACCATGGAATCGCTCGCGCACGACCCGGCCCGCAGGGCCGAACTCGGTGCGGCGGGACGACGCTTTGCCCTGACCCGTGGATGGGCCAATGTTGCACGGGAACTCACTGCCATCTACCTAGGAGAAGCCGGATGAAACTTGAGGACATCTTTGGGAAGGCGCCCCTCTTCGTCCATGCCCACCCGGATGATGAGACCCTTCAAACCGGTGCACTACTCGCAGCCTGCCACAACGAAGGCCTGAGAACTACCGTTGTTACAGCAACACGAGGAGAGCGCGGAGAGATCGTCCAAGGAGTTATTCCCCTGGACTCAACCGTCGATGAACTCGCAGCCCACCGCGAGCAGGAACTGGCGCTCGCGGTCAAGACCCTTGGAGTGGACCGCCACTACTGGCTGGGGAACGTGCCCGCTCGAAAGGAGGGGCTTAGCGAGAGGCGCTATGCAGATTCCGGGATGGTCTGGATCGATGAAGGCGTCGCCGGCCTCGCAGAGAACCTCGAAGAAGGCACGCTCTGCTCCGCAACCATTGCGGAAGCCGCTGGCGACCTAGCTGCACTCATTGAGGCCATCGCCCCAACTGCAATCGTGTCCTACGACAGCCGGGGCTCCTATTCTCATCCCGACCACATCCGTACCCACGAGATCGCCCTGAAGGCATCCGAAATGACCGGGGTCGATTTTTACGAGGTTGCTTCCGACGCCAACGACCCGGGTTTCGAACACCTCGAGCTCTCCCAGTATCTCGATATCGTCGTCGACGCACTATCCATGTACCGTAGTCAGCTCACCGTCTACCCCGACCATATCGAGCACGTTGGCGGCCAGCGAGACGACTTCTCCACCGCCGTCGGGATCCGACGCTACGCAGGCTAGCGGTAACGCACCCGAGATAAGCTTCGCAAAGGTAGAAAACGTGTGAGCCCGGCCGACAACAGCCGGGCTCACTCCTACCCGGGGGGAGAAAGCTGCCGAGTATGCTCGCGTCGCTGAGGGCAGGGGGATTCCTAGTCGGCCCAGGCCGGGACCTGAGCCTGGGTCTTACTGGGCCTCAGGCGGCCCTGGGAGAAGTCGGCGATGAGGCCGACTGCTCCGGCAACAAGAGCGGGAATGGCCCATGCCATGTTCACCTCGCCGAGGGGGATCATGTCGATGTATTCGCGGAGGAATACGAAGGTCTCAAGGTTTGTTGCCCAGAGCGCCTCGGGGATCGCGACGATGATGGCGGTCCAGGCCGAGAGCCGGTACGTCCAGTAGAGCTTGCCGGGCAGGAAGATATCGAGAAGGGCCACGGCAATGAGGCAGATGGCGATGGGGTAGAGAAGCTGGTTAATCGGGGTGACAATTTCCAGGATTTTCTCCAGGCCCAGATTCGCAAGAGCCAGGGCGACGAGGCACTGGACGGCGACCATAGCTTTGTGGCTGATCTTCGGGAATAGCTTGCGGAAGTACTGGCTTGAAGAACCGATAAGGCCGACAGCTGTGGTCAGGCAGGCGAGGATCGTGACGGCGGAGAAGACCGTCTGTCCAATTGGGCCAAGGCCGGCTTCTGCCGCGTAGGCAAGACCGGCGGCACCATCGGTGAAGCCATGTCCGGCAATTCGCGTGCCAACCGCTGCCAGCCCGAGGTAGATGAGGCAGAGGCCGATGCCGGCAACGAATGCCGACAGGGTCGATCCCAAGATGAGCTTCCTGCGGGTTGAGAAGCCGTGGCGAGTCAGGGAACGGAGAATAATGACCGAGAACACGAGCGAGGCAATCGCGTCCATCGTGTAGTACCCCTCGAGAAGGCCCGTGGGGAGGGGATTGCTCGCATAGTCGGGGCTCGGCTCCACGGAAACCGGATCCATGGTCACAACGACAGTGATGATGAGAACCGCGAGAACAACAAGAAGCGTTGGTGTCAGGTATGTGCCGAGACGAGCGATGATTTTGCCGGGATTCAGGGCAATAGCCCCAACGGCTGCAAAGAAAACGATCGAGTAAACCAGCAGGTGCAGAGAATCGGATTCGGTTCCGTCAGCAATGTGCGGCACGACCGTCATCTCGTAGCTCACGGTTGCCACCCGGGGGATTGCGTAGAGCATGCCCGTGGAAAGGAAAATTGCGACCGTGAAGGCCAGGCCCGGTATTCGTCCAATCCTGGACGCGATGCCATCCGGCTCGCCGCGTTCCTGCGTGGATGCGGCGATCATGCCAAGAACGGGAAGCGCCACTCCCGTCATGAGGAAGCCCGTGATGATGAGGGCAGTATTGTTGCCTCCTGTCATGCCGATCATGACCGGGAAGATAAGGTTGCCTGCTCCGAAATACATGGAGAAGAGCGCTAGGCCCGTGACGATGATGGTAACGAGCTTCGACTGGGTTTTGGGCATAGTACCTGCTTAAAGACGAGTGACCAGTCGATGCTACCCCCGGCCCCATCCGCTTCTCATAGGACGTCCACCATAGTGAACACAAGAAACTGGGGTTCGTGCCTGAACTCACCGCGCGGGGCACCTGATGCTGAGGCAATTGGAGGACGGTCGGTCAAGGGGCAAGGAGATAATGATCGGTCCAAGAGGCAAAACGATCAGCCGGGGACGTAACGACCGGTCCATGAGACAAGCGATAGAAGGGATGGATGGCGCGAACGGGTGTGAGTTGGATGGGTCGAGCCCGCGGCTGGTGCCGCGGGCTCTTCCTTCCCAGTGTCGGTGCAACGCTCCCGTTCGTCAGACGGAGGCTTGCGCCCTATTGGTGGTGGTTAGTGGTTGGTGGCTGTGCGCCGGACGGGTACTGAGGAGAAGCCACCAACGGGATTCTCCTCGCGGGGTGCCTCGCCGGTCAGGACGAGATCGCCCCCGCGCAGGAGCGCTACAAGAGCGGCCCTGAGCTCCAGGGTGGAAAGAGTGCGACCCGGGCACACGTGAGGCCCGGAGCCGTAGACGAGATTGTGTGCCGCATTGCCTTCGGGGTTGTACGCATCGGGGTACCCGACCGCTCGGGGATCCCTGTTTGCGGCGGTCCAGTGGATGACAACCTTTTCGCCGGCCGGGATCTCCTGCCCGGCAATCGTGACCTGCTTCGTGGTCTTGCGGCGGTTTGAAATAAAGGGGTCATCGATTCGAAGAATCTCGTCGAGCGCGCGGTCAAGAGCGTCCGTGTTCCCCTGCTCGTCGTAGCGGCGCAAGTCAGCCGCAATCTGGTGGTGGGTGGCCAGGAAGTGGGCGACAATGCCAATCGAGTAGGCGATCGATCCGAGATCGCCCGAGGTCCAGTTGCGGAGAATCGAAACAATCTCCTCCTTAGCCAGCGGACGTTGTTCCCCGTTCTCTTCGACCGTGTCATGTCTGAGCTTCGCTGTCGGGCTCTCGTCATCCTCGTGGGTGGTGACGATTCTGCGAACAATGTCGGTGAAGGCTTCCGCGACAGCTTTGGTGCGCTTCCTGTCGCCGGAGCGGGTGGCGGCCTGATTCTCGGTAATCCACTCCAGTAGATCGTTCTCGTGCGAGGCGGGCCACTTGAGCCACTGGCTCTGGCAACGCACCGCGACCAGCCGGCCAAAGTCATTCGCGTTGAACGCATCTCCCATCGATGCGTAAATCTCGGTGGCAAGTTCTTCGAAGCTGGGGTAGAGCGGGACAATGACGTCGTCTGATAGGTAGCGTTCAATGACGGTCCGGAACCTGCGGTGCTCATCCCCATCCATGCCATTCGGCACGTTCAGGTGCTTCGATACGTGGCTGGAGAAAGTCTCTGGATCGTTTGCAACGAGACGAGCCTCCTCGTTACCCCACACTGTCCACGACGAATCGTCATGGGTGACAGGGCAGCGGCGGAGGCTCGTATCGCCAAGAGTTCTGGCGTCAGTCATAGATTCACTATAGAGATGTAGACCACCTGTTTGTCAGATTCGTCAGGCCGCACGACGTAGGCGGACCAGCCAGTGCTCAGGACCGTCCTTCACAACCTCGTGGTTGAACTCGCCCTCCAGATCCTTGACCTCGCTAAGAAGCGGGTTGGGCATGTGAGGGGCCTTGAGCAGAAGAGAGCCTTTGACCGGAAGAGCGGCAAGGGCGCCCAGGATTGCGGCGTGGCGGACCGTGTGGGGGATCTCCAGAACGTCGAGAGTCTCCTCGACAGTGTCGTCGTTGTTGCACTGGCATTCATGCGACATGGCATTCTCCTGAAAACGAGGGGTGCGTTACACCCACCAATTTACACGAGAAAACTGTTAATAATTAATTGAATGGTTGTGCCGCACGTCGCAGGGCGGATGGGGCTGTCGCTCGGTTGTCAATCGTCGGCCACCGTTCACAGGGTTTGGTCGGCCCGGTCATGCCGGCCGGCTCGGCCAGACCCCGCCAGCGGGGCGAGCCCTGTGGCACCCTCGCAGGGAGGGGCGTGTGGCATCCTCAAAAGATTCTTCACGGACTCTCCATTTAATCCGCTCGTGGGATTCTGCTTTCGATCCGCTCGTGGGTGCTGGTGCCAGTTCTGATTGACGGTCGTAGACAGGATGCGTTCCTAGGAGGGTGAATGTCGACCGAATGTGATCGCACGCTCGAAAGAACAAGAGAAGACCGAGTCGAGCTCTATAAACGTTTTCATCAGATCCCGGAGCTGTCGCTCCAGGAGAGCGAGACATCCTCCCTTATAGCGGAGCGGCTGCGCGCTCTTGGGTTAGATCCCACTGCAGTCGGGGGAACCGGCCTTGTCGCGGTCCTGAAGAACGGCGACGGTCCCGTTGTGGCATTCCGTGCCGATATTGACGGGTTGCCGGTGGCGGAAAAGTCCGGGAAGGACTATGCGTCTACGGCAACCACGACAAGCGCCGATGGTGAGACTGTCGGCCTCATGCATGCCTGCGGGCACGATGTGCACATCGTTTCCCTTCTTGGTGCCCTCGAAGCTCTCGTTGAGTCAAAGGATGACTGGTCGGGAACCTTCGTTGCGGTATTCCAGCCCGCCGAGGAAACCGCCGAGGGCGCCCGCGCCATGGTGGAGGACGGCCTCGCGGAAGCGATGCCGAAGCCGGATGTGTTCCTCGCCCAGCACGTCATGTCGACCCTTCCCGTGGGAACGGTCGGCACCAGGGCGGGGGAGTTCATGGCGGCAGCCGCCTCTATCAAGGTCACCGTGCACGGCTCTGGAAGTCACGGTTCGATGCCTCATGCTGGAGTTGACCCCGTTGTTCTCGCCTCCGCGATTGTTCTCCGCCTTCAAGCCATCGTGTCCCGTGAGATATCGCCCGCCGAATCCGCAGTCGTCACCGTCGGAGCAATCCGGTCCGGCTCCAAGTCCAATGTCATTCCCGAGACCGCAACCCTACTTATTAACACCCGCGCTTTCGATGATGCGGTGGAAAAGCAGATTCACGCTGCAATAGAGCGGATTGTTCGTGCCGAGTGTGATGCTTCCGGTTCGCCCCGGCCGCCCGAGTTCGAGTATTACGACCGGTTCCCGCTCACCGTTAACGACGAAGATGTGACGGATCGAGTTCAGGATGCGTTCGATCATCGCTTTGGTGACCGCAGCATTGTTGTTGGCGCCATGTCAGGATCGGAAGACTTCACGATCCTTCCCGATGCTCTCGGCGTCCCCTCCTGCTACTGGGTAATCGGCGGATTCAAGGAAGGAAAGGGGGTTCCGAACCATTCCCCGTTCTTCGCTCCCGAGATCTCGTCCATCGACACCGGCGCGGAAGCCATCATTGCGGCGTCGATGGCCTGGCTTGGCAAGTAACCGCGATGCTACGGTCCGGGCCGGGAGGGAAGTCTCGACCCGCCAAATCGTTAGCCTTTGAATTTTGATTCGTTGAATTGTTGGCTCTGGTTGGGTGAGGAGCCTCGGTGGTTCACGTGAGGAGCCTCGGTGGTTCGGGTGAGTCTTGCTGGGCGATCATTGGCAATACCCCCGCTAGCGGACCGATGAGGTTTAGTGAGCCGATCGCGCGTAGGGGTTGCTCGCAGGGGTGTCGGTGCGGAAGTTGGGCGACTAGTTCCCTTTTGCGATCCGGTCGGGAAGGGCGCTTAGGAGCTCCTTAAGCTGTACCTTCTGGTCGTCCGTGAGGGCTGAGAAATACTCGTCCGCCACTGCCGTGCGCTTCTCCTCAAGCTCGGTGAGGAGCGTGCTGCCGGATTCGTTGATTTGGAGGATCTTGGCCCTGCGATCATTCGGGTCGGCCTCCGTGTGAATGAGCTCCTTGTCGACGAGGGCGTCAACGACATCGGTGACGGCCCGCGGTGTGATGTGGAGCTGTTCTGCGAGGCGGGCTGGGCGGATAGGCTCTTTCGCAATCATCTTCAGGGCGCGGTGCTGATGGGGCGGGATTCCGCGGGAGTGGTGACGGATGTAGCGGGCTACGGAGCCGATCATGTCAGCCAGCTCGGTGCCCGTTGGTGCTGTAGTTTCGCTCATACGGGAATAATATCATGAACTGGCGAGTTAACCTCATAGTGAAGTAACCTCAGTAAACGAAAAGGAGGCTCTATGAGTGTCAATATGCACATGGGTCCGGGAGGGATGAGGGGGCCTCAGAAGGTTGATCCTGCGGATAAGGCCCGGCTTGAAGAGAATCCCGTTTCCTACGGGAGGGTTATTCGGCTTTTCAAGCCGCACAAGTGGCAGCTCGCTCTCGTTGTTGTCCTTATCGTTTCCGTCTCGGGCCTGACTGTTGTTCAGCCCTTCCTTGTGAGGACCGTTGTGGACGAGGCAATCCCGCAAAGCGACGTTTCCCTTCTTGTTTGGCTGGTTGCCGGGATGATCCTTATCGCGATCGTCACCCAGGCGATCGGCGTGATTCAAACCTGGATGAGTGCCAAGGTTGGCCAGCGGATCATGCACTCGCTCCGCGTGCGGGTCTACACGAATCTGCAGCGGCAGTCCCTCGGGTTCTTTACCCGCACCAAGGGCGGAGAGATTCAGTCCAGGCTGACCAACGACATTGCCGGCATGAAATCCATCGTCACCTCAACGGCAACCTCGATTGCCTCGAACCTGACGATCTCGGTAGCCACCATTGCCGCCATGATCGCCCTCAGTCCTACGCTGTCGCTCCTTTCGCTCATTGTTCTGCCGCCTTCGATCTGGCTGACCCGAAAGGTCGCCCACACGCGTAAGGCGATTACGATCGAGCAGCAGAAGAAAATGGCGATCATGCAGTCCACGATCACCGAGACGCTCTCGGTTTCCGGCATGAGACTAACCAAGACACTCGGCCTGGAATCCCGTAACGAGAAGGCCTTCTCGGACGTCTCCGAAGAACTCATCGATCTCGAACTGAATTCTCAGATGGCGGGGCGGTGGCGCATGGCTTCCATGCAGATCATCTTCGCGATCATCCCCGCTCTCGTTTACCTCGTTGCTGGCTTGCCCTCCACCACCATCTCCATCGGAACCCTTATCGCGTTCACGACGCTCCAGTCGCAGATCTTCCGCCCCCTCACCGGTCTGTTGGATATTGGCGCCCAGTGGATCTCGGCAATGGCGCTGTTCTCCCGAATCTTCGAATACCTCGACCTCGAACCCGAGTTGGCAGAACCGGAAGAGAATGCTCCGACGCCGACACCTGGCGACTCGTCGATTGTGTTTGATTCGGTCACCTACAGCTACCCCAACGCGGAACGGCCTGCCGTCTCCAACATCAACCTGGTGGTTCCCGCCGGGTCCTCCGTGGCACTGGTTGGCCACACCGGCTCGGGTAAGTCCACCCTTGCCTCACTCCTGTCACGGCTCGTTGATCCGTCGTCCGGTTCGATCCGAATCGGCGGAGTGGACCTGCGCCACATGAACTCGGCTGAGCGTGCTCGCCGGATTGGCATTGTCTCCCAGGAGACGTACCTGATCCACGACACGATTAGAGAGAATCTCAGGCTTGCGAAGGAGAATGCGAGCGATGAGGAGCTGTGGGAAGCCCTCGGCATCGCCCGCATCGACGCCCTTATTGCATCCCTGCCACAGGGACTCGACACAATTGTTGGTGCGCGTGGCTTCCGATTCTCCGGCGGTGAGCAACAGCGCATTGCCATTGCCCGCACCGTTCTACGCGACCCTGAAATCCTCATCCTCGATGAAGCAACATCCGCCCTCGACAACGAGACGGAACGCTTCGTCCAGGAGGGTATTGATAACCTGTCCCACGGAAGAACAACCGTGACGATTGCCCACCGGCTCTCCACCGTTCGGGAGTCCGACAACATTGTTGTCCTTGATGAGGGGCGGATCATTGAGGCAGGAACGCACGACGAACTGCTCGAACGTGGCGGCCACTATGCGCTACTCGAAGCCGCAACTGAGAAGGTTGCCTAGTCCAAGCGGTAAGTGGTCGGGCAAATCCAGGGTCGCGGGCGCGGACCGGTCGAGAGAAACATCGGTGGGACCTTGCGTTTGAGCTTCCCTGGGCCCACGGAGGCTGTGCTGTCCGGGAGCCGGGGAAGTGTACGGGAGGGACCTTCTGTCATGTACCTAGGCCTTTTCCTGCACATAAGACCAGCAGAGGGCTGTCTACTATCGCATGAAGGAGACTGCGGATACCTTGATGTCATGGAAATCCAAGTGACATTCGATGCCGATGATCCGCGGGCCCTGGCAGATTTCTGGCAGGAGGTCCTCGACTATAAAAGAGATGAACCCCCGGCAGGCTTCGATACGTGGCAAGAGTTCCTGGAGGACGCCGGTGTCCCCGAGGAGCAGTGGGATGGGGCGGATGCTCTTGTCCCGAAAGACAGGAACGGCCCCCGAGTTTTCTTCCAGAAAGTACCCGAATCGAAGACCGCGAAGAACCGTATCCATCTCGACGTTCGCGTAGCCACGCACCTCAATGGTGACGAACGCATGGCGGCGCTGGAGGATCGAGCAATGGAACTCATTGCCATCGGTGCAGCCCGTCTCAAGCGTTTCGAACCCGATAACTTCACCCGCGGACACATCGTTCTCGCCGATCCCGAGGGCAACGAGTTCTGCCTGGACTGAAACGAAAGAAAACAGGATACCCGTTGACCGCGTCGGCCTGAGGTCTTTGTCGTCGATGTCGTGTCGCAGGGCGCAGTCTCGCTAGCGGGATGGAAGCATTTCTCGTTGAGACTGGTGCTCAGCACCTAGCGGATTGGGCCTGCCGAGGAGAGCGTTGTGTCATGCAGGTTCAGCTGACTTTCGATGCCCACAATCCGGCTTTGCTGGCGGACTTCTGGGCGACGGCCCTCAAATACACGAGGGAAACGCCGCGCGAGGCGAAGGCGGCGCCTGCCTCCGACAGGGCAGGCTACCGTCCCTGGCAGGACGCCGTCGCCATCGTCCCCAAGGACGGCACCGGCATCCGCATCTCCTTCCAAAAGGAGACCGAGTCCAAGAGGGTCAAGAACCGGCTCCACCTGGACGTACTGACGGCACCCGGCCTCGAGGGAGAAAAGCGGATGGCGGTGCTGGCAGCGCGCGCCGATGAACTCTCCGACTACGGCGCTACTCGCATCAAACGCTGGGAACCGGACGGTGACAACCCCGGCTACCTGGTCATGGCCGACCCCGAGGGTAACGAGTTCTGCCTGAACTAACGAAGTCCGCCCGGTGACCGAGCAACAACGAGGTGTGCCTGCATTGAACCCTCGTGCGAAGAGCGTATTGCGGAGGGGCTATTGAGCGATTATCTCGACCCTTACTTGCGCTAGTGTGGGGCCGAGGAGGATCCCATGAACAGACTAAGCGCCGCTTCCAAGAAGCTACTTGGTGACCCCGCACTGTGGGTAACCACGCGATCGTCGCGCCCGGGAGCCCCGATCGTTTCCCCGCTTGATGGCATCGAGGTTGGCACCTACCCGATCTGCGAATCCGTCGACGTTGAACTTGCCCTCACAAGAGCTCGCGCTGCCCAGTCTCGTTGGGTCGAAAAGGAACCGGCCGAACGGGCCAAGATCCTCGAGACGTTCACCGCTCTCGTGTGGAAGTACGAGAAGGAGCTCCTCGACCTGATCCAGGGCGAGAACGGTAAGGCCCGGTCCCATGCCTTCGAAGAGATCTCCGACGTGGCAATGACAGCCTCCTTTTATGCCAAGAAGGGGCCGGGCTGGTTGAAGCCCGAGAAGGTGCCGGGCGTGCTACCGGTGCTGACAAGAACAAGGGTTAACCATCACCCGCGTGGCGTCGTTGCCGTTATTGCACCGTGGAACTACCCGTTAACTCTGGCGGTCTCCGATGGGATTGCGGCTCTTTTGGCCGGCAACGCCGTTGTCCTCAAGCCAGACTCGAACACGGTGCTGTGCGCGCTCGCGGCCAAGAAGCTCCTCGAGGAAGCGGGCCTGGAAGCCGACCTGTTCCAGGTGGTGCCAGGTCCCGGACCGAAGCTCGGTGCGCCGCTGATCGAAGGCTCTGACTACGTGATGTTCACAGGCTCCACGAAGACCGGGCGCAACCTGGCTGCTCAAGCGGGGGAGAAGCTTGTGCCGTTCTCTGCCGAACTCGGTGGTAAGAACCCGCTGATTGTTCTCGAGGATGCTCCGCTGGCACGCGCCGTACGCGGCGCGGTCAAGGCCGTCACCTCAAACTCCGGCCAGCTCTGCATCTCGATCGAACGGATCTATGTGGAGGACGGGATCTGGGACAGGTTTGTGCCGGCCTTCACGCGCGCCATGAAAAAGGTCAAGGTTGGCGCGAACCATTCCTGGAAGACCGGGATGGGCCCGCTGATCTCAACGCAGCAGCTCGAAACCGTCACCCGTCATGTCGACGACGCCGTTTCTCAAGGCGCGACCGTTCTCACCGGCGGCAAGGCCCTCCCGAAGGTGGCGCCCACCGCCTATGCCCCAACGGTTCTCACGGGCGTCACCGACGAAATGACCGTGGCCCGCGAAGAGACCTTCGGTCCCGTCGTCTCCCTCTTCCGGGTGAAGGACGCGGAAGAAGCCATTGATTGTGCGAACGACAGCGAGTACGGACTCAACGCCTCAGTGTGGTCGTCCTCCCGTAGGGGAGCGAGGATCGCATCGAGAATCCAGGCCGGCACGGTTAACGTCAACGACGGTTATATTGCCGCCTGGGCATCACTGCATGCACCCATGGGAGGAATGAAGTCCTCCGGTATGGGCCGCAGGCACGGCAAGGAAGGGCTCCTGAAATATACGGAGACTCAGAACGTCGCGACCTCGCTCGTTCTCCCCGTCCAAGCACCGAGCGGTGTTGGCGAAAAAACCTGGTCACGAATCATGAAGGTGTTCATCAAATATGGCAAGTAGTCGCATGCGTACACCGCTCGGTGGAGCAGTCGTCCTCATCACCGGAGCCGCCTCCGGTATTGGGAAAGAAATGGCGGAAGGTGCCGCGCACCGCGGCGCCAAGCACGTCATCGTGTGGGACATTGATGAGGAGGGCGGCGAGATTGCCGCCTCCGAGATCCGCTCCTTCGGAGCGGATGCCACGTACTATCGCGTGGACCTCACGGATCCCGACGACGTCGCCGCTGTCGGTAAGAGGGTCCTAGCTGAACACGGCAGGGTCGATGTTCTCATCAACAACGCTGGGATCGTCACGGGCAAGGACTTCCTTGACCTCACCGAGGAAGAGATCGCTCGTACGTTCGACATTAATGCGCTCGCCCTCTACCGCACCACGCGAGTGTTCCTTCCCGGCATGATCGAACGCGGCAAAGGATCGGTCACAACCATTGCCTCCGCCGCCGGTCTCCTCGGCGTTGCCCGACAAACCGACTACTCGGCCTCGAAGTTTGCGGCAGTGGGATTTACCGAGTCGCTACGGGCTGAGCTTCGGCACCACGGCAACCCGCTCCACACCCTGATCGTCCACCCTTACTACACGAACACCCGAATGTTTGATGGTGTGAAATCCCGGGTCTCGGCGCTCCTTCCCATCCTCGACACCGAGGAAGTGGCCGCCCGGATCCTCGATGCTATCGAGGCCGGAAACCAGTCACTTGTTATGCCGCGCTTTGCGGCAACCATCAGGCTCCTGAAATGCCTGCCCGTGCCTGTCTTAGACAGGGTGACCGACCTGTTCGGTATCCACTCGACGATGGATGAGTTTGTCGGCCACGCCGGAAAACGGGGAGACAGCCAGTAGCCCAATCTGATACCTACCGAACTCAACCCGATCGGAGGCATCTCCCGACATCTCCCAGTCCGCGCGCTGTTCGTTACTGCGGATGGACGATTAATCTGCGCTGGCGCATATTCTGCCTCGCGGAATTGCGTTTTTGCCCGATTTGTGCTGTTTGAGAATGCTCTCGGAAATGCTTGGGGATTTTGGTGCCAATTCCGGGATTACCGGCGCAAATACCCTGAACCTGACTTAAGGGGGCATTGTGGCCTCCCGCGCTGAGTGAAGGAGCGGCAATAAAATGAGCATTGATATTGAACCACCAGTTAATGAGCAGCAGAGCGGTCCGACGCGTTGATCGTTTATGAAGTGGTCGGCAGTGGCGGGTGGCGCGGCGGCCGTTGCCGGTGGTGTTGGCTTTGGCTTGAAGGACGCGACTTCGGAAGCTGCGAGCACCTCTGGAAACACGAAGGTGTTCCGTACCGCCAACACTCCCGAGTGTCTGCACTGCGCCATGCTCGTGCAGGTCGAAGGTGGCAACGTGAAGCGCGTGACCGCGGATCCTGATTTCCACATCAGGGCCTGCGCTCGCGGAACCTCCCGAATCAACCAGCTGTACAGCCCGCACCGTCTCCAGTACCCGCTGAAGCGCGTTGGCGAACGCGGGGCGGGAGAATGGGAGAGAATTTCCTGGGACGAAGCTCTCGACACCGTCGCTGGGAAGATGGAAGAGATCAGGGCAGAGAGCGGTAACGAGGCATTCCTCGCCTATGGTGGTACGGGCAACTGGTCTTCGCTTTCAACCGGTGTCAGTGGCCTGTGGGCGGCGTTCTGGAACCGGTTCGGCGGATCCACACCCACCGTATCGTCGCTCTGCTGCCCGGCAGCAACCGAAGGATTCAACGCAGTTCTCGGTGGTAACCGCTCGGAGTTCCGCGACGAGTGGATTCCCACGAAGCTGTTCATTGCCTGGGGCGATAACCCCGCTGTTTCGAACCAGGTCTACTTCAAGAACTTTATCGAAGCCCACCGCAAGAACGGCGCAAAGCTCATCACGATTGACCCGCGCTATAGCGAGGCTGCGGCGCATTCGGTTACGTATATCCCGATTCGTCCGGGCGCCGACTCTTCGTTTGTTCTGGGGATGATGAAGGCCATCATTGATGAGAAGGTTTACGACGAGGAGTACCTCAAGACCTACTCCAATGCCCCTTCCTCGTGAAGCTTGGAGAAAGCGATCGATCCGCTGTTCGAATCGAAGAGTGACCACTGGATTCTCACGCAGCTTGCGAACCGCCTTGGCTTGGGTGAGGACTTCGACAAGCCGGAAGACGACCTCATCCGCAACGTTCTCGAACCCACCGGTGTCACCCTGGAAGAACTGGAGAAGGGCCCGGTCAGTGTGGCTCCCGAGAAGTGGATTCCATTCGGAGACAAGAAGTTCAATACGCCGTCCGGGCGGATCGAGTTCTTTTCGACCTACCTGCAAGACAAGGGTTTTGAGCCGGTGCTCGAATATCAAGAGCCTGTCGAAGCACCATGGGTTGATAGGGAACTGGCGAAGAAATACCCGCTTCAGTTCGTGAACCGACGGAACTTTAACCAGGTGAACTCGAGCTACCTGCACCAGCAGTACCTGACTGAAATCTGGGACCGGCAGGTTGTTCAGCTTCACCCGCGTGACGCTGAAGCCCGTGGCATCAAGCACGAAGACGACGTGTATGTCTACAACGACCGCGGCGAAGTGGAAGCCAGGGCAATCGTAACCGAGAGGACCATGCCGGGGATCGTCAGCCTTGTGACGGGCTTCGGTGTGGTCAACGAAAAGGAGACCGCAAGTATCCTCACCCCCGTGAAGGTTGATCCGATCTCCCTCGCGCAGACACTGAACTCGTCCATGGTTGATGTCAAACCCCGATAGAGAAGACATTGTCGGGCCCCGATAGGGAAGACGTTGTCAAACTCCGATAGGGACGCTGAGGGGATGACCCGACAGGGTTTGGCATGGAGCTTGAGGCCGCCTTGTAGAGGCGGCCTCAAGTCGCGTTAGCAATGCTACTAGGTGACAAGTGGTCAGTCTGTGGCGTCGTCACCCGCGGGATCAGGACCAACCCGGCAGCCAGATGTGCATCTTCCAGAAGTCGTATGGGATCGTCATTCCGGTCCACAAGGGCCACCAGAAGATCGACAGGGCGAGCGTCAGGCCCGCTGTTACTCCGAGAACCACCCAGTCCTTCTTCCTTGCGGGGAGAAGCGTGTAGGGGAGCGGGTCCGGACCATGCTCGAGAAGGACTGCCCGCTCAATCGGATCCATGTCGGGGTCAATGGAATCGGCGAGGCCACTATTCTCTGTCGCGATGCGCTCAGCACGGGAGCTTAGGGCCGTGCCGTTTTCATCTTCTGAACCCGCGACATTGGCAGAAGGTTGCGCATTCACGGGGTTTCCGTGATGAGAATCCGCTTTGTCATCGGACGGTTTCGTACCGTCCTGACCTTCAGTGACCTCGGTGCTCCCGCCATCGATATCGTCCTCAGCGACTAGATGCGCAATGGCTTCTGGGTCGAGGTTCTCGAGGCCTTGACCGGTTGGTGCTGTGGTCGTGTCATCGGCTCCGAGGGTGAAGTCCTCTCGGTTAGGCCAGTCGATGTCCGGGCTGCCGTCCAAGTCCGGGTCGTCGGGATCCTGCGGGGTGTCAGTTCGGTACCTGTCTAGCGGGTACTCTTCGTCGTCCTGTGCGTGCTTGCCCTCGCCGGGCATGGCAAGGCTCCAGTCCTCGTCGAGTTCCTTCTTTCGGCGTTTGGCTGCCGCCTTGCGTATTGCGGCGAGGGAGGGTTCGCCAAGCATGTCTGTTACCCAGGCAAGCGCGAAGATGAGGGCGAGAACAACGTAGGGCAGGAAGGCGACGGAATAGAACTGGTAGACGGTGCGGCCAATGTAGTTGAACCACGGCAGGTACATGGCGCCATAGCCAGCGAGGATTGCCCAGGCCCGCCAGTCGCCCTTCCTGATCGCGTACCAGAGGACGAGAATGAGGGATGCTGCCGCCAGCCACCAGATACCGGGGTTGCCGACGGAGGAGATGGCTTGGACGCAACGCTCGGCGCCGCAGTCCTGGACCAGTTTTTCTTCGGGGGGCCAATAGAAGTTGACGGGCCTGAGCTGGAGGATCCAGTCCCAGGGTTGCGACATATAGGTGTGTTCGGAGCTCAGTCCCGTGTGAAATTCCCACATTTGTCGGTGATACTCGATGAGTTCAGCAATGGGGTCGCCAAGGCTTTCGAAGGGGACTTCCTCGCCGATAAGACGTTGACTCTCGGCCCAACCCCGCTTGTATCCGCGGGGGTCAAGGAACCAGGAGGTCCAGGAACCCACGTAGGTAACGAGAGCGATCGGGATAAACGAGAGGAATGCGGGAACGCCGCCGGTGACGATACCGGAGGCGAACCAGCCCTTCACGCCGAGCTCCTTGCGGGCGGCAGTGTCCCAGCAGAAGACGAGGATCCCGAAAACGGCAAGGGCATAGGCGGCGGACCACTTCACCCCACATCCCATACCGATCAGAAGACCTGCCAGGAGGAGCCACGGTCGCCACAGAATGATGGGGCCAAGATAGGAGAGGGGCTTCCCGCTCTTGGATACTGGACCGTGCGCAACCCTGTGCGCGAGTTTCGCTCTCGTTGCGTCCCTGTCTCTTAGAACGGCCCAGAACCCGGCCATCACAAAGGTGGCAAGCAGGTTGTCGAGGATCCCGGTCCTCGACAGGACGATGCCGACACCGTCGATCGCCATGAAGAAGCCCGCGAGGAAAGCGAGGGGGACGGAGCGGAACATGCGGAGCGCTATGCGGGTGAGGAGCATGACGCCGATGATCCCGGCGACCGCCGTAGTGAACCGCCACCCGAACCCGTTGTCGGTTCCAAATATTGCTTGCCCGAATCCGATTAACCATTTCCCGAGGGGCGGATGAACAACATAGTCGGCCGCAAGCTCCGCAGCAGCATCCGTGCCCTGAACGAACATCTCGTCGGCGTTTTCACCAACCCAGTTCCGTTCATAACCGTGAACGACGAAAGAGTATCCTGCTTTAACGTAGTAGGTTTCGTCGAACACCATCTGATGGGGATGGGAAAGCCCCCAGAAACGCGTCACGAGAGCGATGAAGCCGGTGACTGCGGTGGCGATCCAGCCCCACAGCCTGATTTGGGCGGGGAGCGTTGAGGTGGGTAGACCCAGCCTGCTACGGAGTTCGCTCTCCCAGGCTCTGGACTGCCGTTCGCTCAAGCGGCGGCCCCTTGGCCGCCTCTTCCACGCGCGTGTCTTCTTCAATGCCACCCTAGAAGTCTACGTTCACTTCTCGTAACAGGGTGGCCCGAGCGGGGCTAATGGTAGATAGTTGGAGTGTGAGTGACGGCAAAATCTACGTGGCAGCAACACCGATCGGCGATGCTGGGGATGCGACTCCCAGGCTTAGGCAGATGCTGGAAACGGCCGACATCATCGCGGCCGAGGACACGAGACGATTACTTAATCTTGCTGGCAGGCTCGAGATTCCCATAACCGCCAAGGTTCTCGCCTTCCACGACCACAACGAATCCGAACGGATCGACGAGCTCCTGGATGCTGCTCGCGCAGGCATGGAAGTCCTCGTTGTCTCCGACGCCGGCATGCCAACCGTGTCGGATCCCGGATACAAACTTGTTCACGAAGCCCACGAAGAAGACGTGCCCGTCACGGTGATCCCGGGTGCGTCGGCAGTGCTGACCGCGCTCGCGATCTCCGGCATCCCCACCGACCGTTTCAGCTTCGAAGGGTTTGCGCCCCGGAAGGACGGGGATCGGGCACGAGTGTTCTCTGTTTTGGCGGATGAGATACGAACCATGGTGTTCTTTGAATCCCCGCATAGAGTCGGCGACACCCTGGCGATCATGGCGGAGCAGTTTGGCGCTGACCGCGAGGCCGCCGTGTGCCGCGAACTCACCAAAACCTATGAGGAAGTGAAGCGAGGCTCGCTTGACGAGCTGGCGGAATGGGCGGCTAGCGGTCTTAAGGGTGAGATCACGATCGTTGTGAGCGGCGCCCCCTACCGGGAGCCCAGCCCCGACGACCACGTCGACGACGTTCTTGTCCTAGCGGATTCCGGCATGCGCATGAAAGCCGCAGCCGCCTACATCTCAGCCCGTACCGGAGTGCGAAAGAAAGAACTCTACGAAGCCGCGCTTGCTAAGCGCGACGAAGACCTCTAGGCCGGACGCGGCGCTGTAGCGGTGAAGGGCTCTGCTCCCGGTGACAACGGGTGATACTCACACGGCGCTGTGCTGAACGCTGGCGAGGTGAACGCGCGTTAGCTGCCTACCGCCGGTGGGTGAGCACCTTCCACCTTCGCCGTGTCCGCATGGTAGATTTCTGACCGCCTGGTGGCTTTGTAAGATGAGCGTGCTAAATAGGCAAAGTTGGCGGCAATTCAAGGTTTACTCGACTTATAGTTGTAATTGTTGCCCAATTGAGACCATTTAGACCAAGAATCAGTATGGGTTGCTAAAGCATATCCGCTTATACTTAATCTGCTCGTTTGATCGAGCTGTGATCTGATTGGAGTGGCCCCCGTTGGATCACAGGCGGGGAGTGCGTTTCGTGCTCCCCGCCCTCCTTAGGTCGCTGCCGGGAAGTCGGTTCCGTGGCGGCATAGGCCCGCCGCGGGAGTTCGTTCCCCAGCCGGGGGCGATGGGGTGCGTTGCTTGAGACTGCGGCTCAAACCCGCGTTCCTTATTCGGGCCCGCCGGATCTGCGCAACATCTCCAGATCAGTACTGCTTCTTCTGGTCTGCGCTACCTCTTCTGGTCCGTGCTACTTCTTCTCGCGCGGTGACTCGTGCTGGTCGGCACGGTTTGTGCGGGTCTGCGTAGGCCAATGGGGACATCAACTGCTTTGCTCTGTCGAAATCACATCGCCCCCGCTACGGTCCCAAAGTGGATGGTGCGAGGGCGATGTGGCTGGCGGGTGGTTTAGAGCCAGGCGTTACGTGATTCGAGCTGGATGATGCCGGCGCCTTCCATGATGGTGCGGGCCTTTTGGCCGAGTTCTTCGCTGACGGGGGCGGTGAGGTCCGAGAAGACGCGGACTTCCTCGTAGAGAGCCCGAGCGTCCAGTGCCGTGTCCTTAACGCAGTGGGATTCTGCGAGTCCCACGATGTCGATGCTTGTCACCTCGGACATTTTAAGAACGTCGAGAAGGGAACGACCATCTTCCGTCTTCCCCTCGAAACCGGAGTACGCGGCAGCGTACTGGCCCTTCTTGACGGACTCTTCCGATAGTCCGGCAACAGCAGGGTGCAGTTCTGCTTCTTCGGTGCCAGCCACGCCGTGGGGAGGCCAGGTGTCGACGAAGTCGGGGTTGTCGGAGAAGTGGTCGCCGGGTTCGATGTGCCAGTCCTGTGTGGAGACCACGATCCCGTAGTTGCCGCGGTTCACCTTGACGAACTCGCCGATCTTGCGGGCGACCTCGTTGCCGCCTTCCACTGCGAGGGCACCGCCTTCGCAGAATGTGGGCTGTACGTCGACGAGGATCAGGGCTCGGTGGGGCTTAATCAGGAGGGCTGCGAGGGTGTCGTCGTCCTCGGGTTCCGTTCCGTCCATATACGTGTCGCTCATGCCCCACATCCTAGTCGTGACCGGCACAATTGGCTCAAGATTCCGACGAGACGAGGTTAGGCATTAACCTAGTGACTATGTCACGAGTACTATCCGCTGTTGCCTGGCCCTACGCTAACGGCCCCCGTCACATCGGCCACGTTGCCGGTTTCGGTGTGCCCTCCGATGTCTTTTCGCGCTACATGCGCATGGCGGGGCACGACGTGCTCATGGTGTCGGGAACCGATGAGCACGGCACCCCGATCCTCGTGGCCGCCGACCAGGAAGGCATTGAGCCCCAGGTCCTTGCCGACCGCAACAACCGGACCATCGTGGAAGACCTGGTAGCGCTCGGCCTGTCGTACGACCTGTTTACGCGGACAACCACTCGCAACCACTATGCGGTTGTGCAGTCGATGTTTGAGACTGTCCGCGACAACGGCTACATGCTGGTGGAGACCACCTCGGGTGCCGTCTCTCCCACGACGGGCCGAACCCTGCCCGACCGTTACATTGAGGGCACCTGCCCACACTGCTCCTACGATGGTGCGCGCGGCGACCAGTGCGACAACTGCGGTAATCAGCTGGACCCGACCGAGCTAATCAATCCCCGGTCGAAGATCAACGGTGAAACCCCCGACTTTGTCGAAACCGACCACTACTTCCTGGACCTCCCGGCACTCGCCAAGGAGCTTGGGCGCTGGCTCGACAACCGCGAAAAGTCCGGTCTGTGGCGCACCAACGTCATCAAGTTCTCCCAGCACCTGCTCGAAGACATTCGCCCGCGTGCCATGACCCGCGACATCGATTGGGGTATCCCGGTACCCGGATGGGAAGACAAGCCGAACAAGCGCCTCTACGTCTGGTTCGACGCCGTCGTCGGCTACCTGTCCGCCTCCATCGAGTGGGCACGCCGCATCGGCGACCCGGAGCGTTGGCGCGACTGGTGGAATGACCCCGAGGCGCTGTCCTACTACTTCATGGGTAAGGACAACATCGTCTTCCACAGCCAAATCTGGCCCGCCGAGCTGCTTGGCTACAACGGCGAAGGCGACAAGGGTGGCGAGCCGGGCTCCTACGGCAAGCTCAACCTTCCCACCCAGGTCGTTGCCTCCGAGTTCTTGACCATGGAGGGACGGAAGTTCTCCTCGTCCCGCAAGATCACGATCTTCGTTCGCGACGTGCTGTCCCGCTACCAGCCGGACGCGCTACGCTACTTCATCTCGATCGCCGGCCCCGAGACCTCAGACTCCGACTTCACCTGGGCCGAGTTCGTTCGCCGCAACAACTCCGAACTGGTGGCAGGCTGGGGTAACCTCGTCAACCGCACCGCGGCCATGATCGCGAAGAACTTCGGTGAGATCCCCGAGCCCGGCCAGCTCGAAGACATCGACAACGAGCTTCTTGCCGAGGTCCGCAAGGGCTTCGAAACCGTCGGCGGCGCCATCGAGAACCATCACCAGCGCTCGGCGCTCGCGGAGGTCATGCGCATCATTGGCGAAGCCAATGCCTACGTGTCCCGCACCGAGCCGTTCAAGCTCAAGGCGCCCGAGGAGCGCGAGCGTCTCGCCACGATCCTCCACACCCTGATCCAGTCCGTTTCCGATATCAACACGATGATGTCGGTGTTCCTCCCGCACTCGTCCAATGCCATCGACAAAGTCATTGGCGGTTCCGGCGACATCGCCCCCATGCCCCGCATGGAGGAAGCTGAGGACCTTGACGGTGGCGGTGCCTACCCGATCATCACCGGTGACTACTCAAACCTGCGTCCCTGGGAGTCCGTCCCGGTGACCGTGGGTACTCCGATCAGCAAGCCGAAGCCCGTCTTCGTCAAGCTCGACCCCGAGGTCGTCGACGAAGAGCTGGCCCGCCTGGACCTCCAGTGAGCCGCAAAGACCGTTCCCTCTTCCCTCCCATCCCCGAGCCACTGCCCCTCCCGGTTATCGACAACCACACCCACGTGGGAACCGATCGGCCAGGGCGGGTGCAGAATCGCTCCGAGGATGGCGAGCCCCGCTACCCGCTCCTGATCGAGGGGCAGCTGGAGGGTATGAAGCAGTCGGGGATTTCCCATGCCATCACCGTCGGCTGTGAGGTCCCAGACCTTCAAGACGTCATCGACCTCGCCGATCAGCATCCGGAGTTCTCCGCCGCTATCGCCATCCACCCCAATGAAGCAGCCATGCACGCTGGGGTGCGGGAGATTGGACCCGACGGGCTCGAACATGTTGCCAAGGACTATCACGAGAACTACGACCTCGACGCAGCCATCAACCTCGTTGAGGAGCTGGCGACCGCTCACGGGATCGTGGCGATCGGGGAGACCGGCCTCGACTACTTCCGCACCGGAGAAAAAGGACGAGCGGCTCAGGCTGAATCCTTCCGTGCACACATTGCCCTCGCCAAGCGTCTCGGCCTGCCCATGCAGATCCACGACCGGGAAGCCCACGAAGACACAGTCCGCATTCTCCTCGAAGAGGGAGCCCCGGACCGCACCGTCTTTCACTGTTTCTCGGGCGACAGGGCGCTCGCGGAGATCCTTGCCGAGCACGGCTGGTACGCCTCCTTCGCGGGAACGGTCACGTTCCCCAAGAACGAGGACCTGAGGAAAGCGGCCCAAGTTCTTCCCGCCGAGCTCATTCTCGTCGAGACCGACGCCCCCTACCTCACCCCACACCCCTACCGCGGTCGGCCCAACGCTCCCTATCTCATCAACCTCACGGTGCGTTATCTTGCCAAGATTCGGAGTGTGGCGCTAGACACACTCTGCACCACGCTTGTGAACACCACGAACTCCGTCTATTTCGCGTGATTTCAACGAAAAGTCTCTGTCGTGCAGATGTAAGAGTGCTTATTGTCTGACTCTGGCCGGTCTCTTCCTTCGAAGACTAGGTCACGTTTTGATTACAATCGAGCAAGATTTGATTACACTCGATCAAGTATTCAGAACATCCAGACTGATGAGGTTAAGAAATGGGACGACACTCCCGCAAACCGAACCAGGCTCCTGCCGTCCCGCAGGCACCGAGTGAGACCCAGCTGCCGGCTGTTGCTGCCTGGGCCGGTGGAGACGCCGTTAAGACTTCCAGCTCGCATGCGAGCAAGACTTCCAGCTCCACCGTGAGCTCGCGCCGCTATGGCGCCGTTGCCGCCCTTGCGGCCGCAACCGCCCTTTCCGCGGTTGCCATGACTGCTGAGCCCGCCGTTCCCACGGCGCAGGCCGCTTCCTTTACCGCACCCATGCAGATCGATACGGCTGAGCCCGATCTTTCCGTTGATGCCATCATCGTTGCCGACGGCACCGCGCAGCTCGTCAACACCGAGGCTGACACGTGGGGCCAGGTTCTCTCCGAGAACGGAATCACCGTTGGCGAGGATGACATCGTCAATGTTGAACTGAGCGATCCTGTTGTTGCCAACGAACGCGTCACCGTGAAGCGCGTGACCTTCGAAGAGGTTGTTGAGGAGAACACGGACGAGTTCGAGACCGTCCGCGAGAATGACTCCACCCTTGAGAAGGGCACCGAGAAAGTGACGGCCGAAGGTCAGGACGGCGTTACCCGCACGACCTTCCGCGTCAAGTACGTCGACGGTGTCGAGGACTCTCGCGAGGAAACAATTAACGTCACCGTGTCCGAGCGGGTCGACCGTGTCATTGCAGTCGGCACCAAGGAACCCGAGCCCGAGCCCGAGCCCGAGCCGGAGCCCGTTGCTGAAGCGCCCGCCGCCACAACCGAGACTCAGACCCAGTCCGCCCCGGCACAGACCCAGGCGGCCCCGGAGCCCGAGCCGGCACAGTCGCAACCCGTTGTTGTCAACAAGGGCGGTAACAAGGGCATCGCACAGCAGATGGTTGCGAACAAGGGTTGGAACAACTCTCAGTTCCAGTGCCTCGAGACCCTCTGGCAGCGCGAGTCCGGCTGGAACCACCTCGCACAGAACCCGTCATCCGGTGCCTACGGCATTCCGCAGTCCCTCCCGGGCTCGAAGATGGCGTCGCACGGTGCTGACTGGCGCACGAACCCGGCAACGCAGATTGCCTGGGGCCTCGACTACATCCAGGGCCGCTACGGCACGCCCTGCGGTGCACTGAACCACTCGTACAGCGTTGGCTGGTACTAGTCTCCTCACCCCGAGTGATATCCGGGAGTTAAGCAACAAGCTTGGCATCCGTCCAACCAAGACACTCGGACAGAATTTCGTTGGCGATGGGGGCACGGTCCGCAAGATCGTGTCCCACGCCGGCGTATCCGAAGGCGACAGGGTCCTAGAAATAGGGCCCGGCCTCGGATCCCTCACCCTCGCCCTTCTTGAGGCGGGGGCCTTCGTGTCTGCCGTCGAGATCGACCCGAAACTCGCCGCAGCGCTCCCGGAAACCGTGAGCGCCCGGCACGACCGTCCCGAACGTTTCGCAGTCGCCCAGTTCGATGCCTTACAGCTGGCCGACAATGAGCTGGCGGTCCCGCCGGAGCTCGACACCTTCGTGCCCACGCACCTCGTGGCAAACCTGCCATACAACGTCGCGGTCCCCGCGATCCTCACGGCCCTCGAGCACCTTCCCAGTCTCCACATCGTCGATGTCATGGTCCAGCTGGAAGTGGCCGAACGACTGGCAGCCAAGCCGGGATCCCGGGTCTACGGTGTCCCCTCGGTCAAGGCTGCCTGGTACGCGGAAGCGGCCCGCGGCCCCCTGATTTCCCGGAGTGTCTTCTGGCCTGTCCCGAACGTTGACTCCGCACTCGTGCGCTTTGATCGTAGGCAAGAGCCCGATGCTGATCGCGAACTGGTCTTCAAGGTCATCGACGGTGCATTCGCCCAGCGACGCAAGACCCTGCGCCAGTCCCTCGCATCCTGGGCGGGAAGCCCGGCACGTGCCGAAGAGATCCTCCGCTCCGCAGGAATCGACCCGGCCCTGCGGGGCGAGAAGCTGATGATCGAGGACTTCGTTGCAATCGTCGAAGCCTCGCAGGCGTAGAAGCAAGCCCGAGACGAAAGATAGAAATTAAGAATAGGCATGATAGTCCGGGCCACGTGCTCCGGACTTTTGCTTTTGTTCGTCCGCTTCTTCCGGATTGGTTCCGTGCACAGTCGTCATTATTCGGTGAGCGCGCGTTACCGCGAGTATCCTGGCATAGTGCTGAATTCCGTGACTGTCCAGGCTCCTGCCAAGATCAATATGGCGTTAAGAGTGGGGAGCCCGCGTCCAGATGGCTTCCATCCCCTCGCCACCGTGTTTTGTGCGCTTGATCTAAGGGACGAACTGACAGCCAGCGCAGCTGATGAATTCAGTCTTGAGATCCACGGAGTCCCTCTCGACGTCGACGAGGATAACCTCGTGTACCGAGCCGCCCGGCTCCTCAAAGAACGAACCGGCAGTGACGCATGCGCTGCAATCTCGATAGACAAGTCCATCCCGGTCGCTGGCGGTCTCGCGGGTGGGAGCGCGAACGCTGCCGCAACCCTTGTTGCCCTCAACGAACTGTGGGAACTCGGATTGAGCGCGGGAGAACTGCACGACCTTGGTGCGGAGCTGGGCTCAGATGTTCCCTTCAGTCTGCTCGGGGGGCTTGCCCTCGGCACGTCGCGCGGAGAAGAGCTCGTTCCGATCCGTCCCGGTGCCTTTCAATCCTGGGTGCTGGTGATGGATGGGGAGGGGCTGTCCACGCCCGCCGTGTTCCGCGAGTACGACCGGCTGCATCCCGATCCGCACAAAGCGGCCCCGGTCGATGAACTTGTCGAGGCTCTTGGTTCTTCTGCCATTTCCGATCTTGAGGGACTTCTCGTCAATGACCTGGCCGAACCTGCCTTTGCCATGAGGCCCGATATTGCCGATACTTTCCGCAGGATTGAACATGCTGGGGTTGCCACTGTTCTTTCAGGGTCCGGCCCTACCATTGGTGTTCTGTGCGCGAGCGACAACGAGGCAGATGTTCTTGCCGGTCAGCTCCGTAACGACGGGTTGAAAACGGTTCGTGCGGATGGTCCGGCGGCCGGTACACACATTGTAAGGAGCAGCTAATGGCGCACCTTCTGTCACTAGAAGATGTTGGAGTCACCCTCGGTTCCCGTCCCATTCTTGGGGGAATAACCCTCGGCCTGGATGACGGTGCCCGCGTGGGCGTTGTCGGCCCGAACGGCGGTGGCAAATCCACTCTCCTGCGTCTCATCACCGGTGACCTCGAACCGCAAGGCGGCAGGGTTACCCATTCCGGTGGCCTGCGGATCGCCATCCTCTCCCAACGTGATGATCTCGAAGGACAATCGGTCCGCGAAGCCATTCACGGCACCGCTTCTGAGCACGAGTGGGCTTCCGAGCGCGCGATCCGGGAACTCCATGCCGGGCTTATTCCCGATGTTGATCTCGACCGAAGCGTTGACGAGCTTTCGGGCGGTCAGCGAAGGCGAGTTTCCCTCGCCGCCGTCCTGACTGCGGATGCTGATCTCGTTATTCTCGATGAGCCCACAAACCATCTTGATGTCGACGGTGTCGACTACCTGCACCGGTACCTCAACGACCGCTTCGGCAGGGGCAAGGGCGCCCTTGTTACGGTCACGCACGATCGCTGGTTCCTTGACGCTGTCTGCGACCGCATGTGGGAAGTCGTGCCCGGTCACGATGGTGCCGGTGGACGCAATCCACAACCCGGTCATGTCGAACAGTACGAGGGCGGGTACGCCGCGTACATTCTGGCCCGCGCAGAGCGAGAAAGAATGCGTAACCAGGCGGAAGCTAAGCGAGCCAACCTGCTCCGCAAGGAACTGGCTTGGCTCCGCAGGGGAGCCCCCGCCCGCACCTCCAAACCCAAGTTCCGCATTGACGCTGCCAACGACCTGATTGCGGACGAACCGCCGCCGCGCGACTCCATCCATCTCGAGAAAATGGCAACCGCCCGGCTCGGTAAAGATGTCATCGACCTCGAGGATGTTTCCTTCGCATACGGTGATAAACCCGTCCTCGACACCACGACGCTGCGCTTAGCGCCGGGGGAGCGGCTCGGAATTGTTGGTGCCAACGGCTCCGGCAAGTCCACCCTCCTCGGGTTGCTTGCAGGCAGGCTCGAGCCGACCGAGGGCAGGGTCAAGCGAGGCAAGACGGTTGAGATGGCGGAACTGTCCCAGCACACGACCGAACTGGATCAGGTTGCCGACAAACGCGTTGTTGAATCCGTGTCCATGATCGCCACGTCCATTGAAGTCGCTGGCAAGGACATGTCGGCGGGTCAGTTGGTTGAACGACTTGGCTTCACCCGGGAACGTGCGTGGACCGAAGTGTCGAGACTGTCGGGTGGCGAGCGACGCAGGCTCCAACTGATCAGGCTCCTCATGGGAAGCCCCAACGTGTTGCTCATGGATGAGCCAACAAACGACCTCGATACCGATACTCTGTCAGCGATCGAGGACCTGCTGGACGGTTGGCCGGGCACACTCATCGTTGTCTCCCACGACCGGTACCTGCTTGAACGAATCACAGACCGTCAGGTGGCCATTCTCGAAGGGCGTGTACGTGACCTGCCTGGAGGCGTCGACGAATACCTGGCTCTCCGTGCCGCACAGACCGTTGTTGACGGAGCCGCCGTGTCGGCCGACACCCCGGTCGTTTCCGATGCTGCGATTGCCCGCACAGCCAAGAAAACCATGGCACGGGTGGAACGACAGTTGACGAAGGAACGTGCGAACCTCACCAAGGTCCAAGAGGACATGGTCCAGGCCTCCCTCGATTTTGAAAAGCTCGGGAAGCTCACCGAGGATGCTCGGCGCATCCAGGACCGGATCGACCAGCTGGAAGAAGAATGGCTCTGGGCCGCCGAACAGGCAGAATAGTTTCCTTGAGCTCCTCACAGTGGAGCGCTGTTTGTTCGCTCATCTGCGGTCGTGGACGCTCTCCTAAATCTGCTTGTGAATCAATCGCCGACAGAGCAGCAGGGGGCGCTGTCGCGTGAGTATTGCAGGTATTCTCCTTGCTGGGTTCCTGCTTGCGAGCGGTGAAGAAATACGGCCCGTTGCGATCGGTGATTCCTATGCGTCGGGCAATGGTGCAGGGTCCTACAGCGATACTCTGTGCATGAGGTCAAATGATGCAGCGAGTGAGGTGGCCGCTGAGTTCTTTGGAGTGGATGCCATCAACGCATCTTGTAACGGTGCATGGACCCATCACTTGACTGAGCCGAGAATGATCTCGGATATGAGGCGGGATATATCGGATCCCGAGGGATTCGGATCCGCTGCCCGGATCGCCTCGCTACTTGCACAGTGCGGTGTTGGTATGGATGGTGCTCAGACAGACTTCACAATAGAGCAGACTGATTCCGGGTTTACGGCACTGTGCTCGGTGACCCTTGACCCACAGATCCAAGCCTTGGGGGATGCCACCGATGTGTTCGTGACAATCGGCGGTAACGATCTCGGTTTTGTGTCCGTAGCTTCCGCATGCTTAATCCAAGAAGATGAAGCTCTGTGTCGGACTGCCGTGGAAGATGCAGAAGAGCGACTGGACGGCATTCTTGAATCCGAACGGGTTGCGCTTGTTGCATTGAAGGAAATCAACCCGCATGCACGAGTTCACCTCGTTCCGTACCCCCGCCTGCTCGAGGGTGATCTGACCGTAGGCTCCTACGACGTATCCGGCGAGATCGAAGACCTGCAGGTGCGTTGGGAGACGGGCCTAGAAACCATGGCTGACGACCTGAATGAAACTCATGGTCGGTTCTACTACGTTGATGCGGTGACCGACGTGTGGGACGGACACGGGCTTGCGGGAGTGGAACCGTGGATTCACTCGGACGGGAATATTGCCGAGATTCTCCACCCAACGGTGGAGGGCTGGACGGCAACCGGCCACGCATACCTCGCACACCTTGGGACGTCGATCCTCAACGGGCACCCCTGAGACCCAATATTGCTAACAGCATGACAGTTCCGGCTATCGCCATGGGTTCTCTCCCCACGGGTCTCTTCGCCAACTGGCGCAGCTCGGCGAAGTAACTATTATCGAAAGGTCAACACCCGTCGATGACCACCGGCGTCCGAGACCACACGTTGCGAATCCCGCACGGAAGGAAACAGCATGACCTCGAAGATCACCCACGGCGTTCACTCCGAAGTGGGCCAGCTACGCAAGGTCCTTGTGTGTCGGCCGGGGCTTGCACACGAGCGGCTGACCCCGTCGAACTCTGATGATCTTCTCTTCGATGATGTTTTGTGGGTCGAGGCGGCGCAGCGGGACCACCGGGACTTCGTTGACTCTCTAACCGGCAACGGAGTTGAGGTCGTCGAGCTCCATGACCTTCTTGCTGAGACCATGGCAATACCGGAGGCTCGTACCTGGCTCATGGATCGCAAGGTCATACCAAATCAGGTCGGTATCGGACTTGTCGACGGGACGCGGGCTTTCCTTGACACGTTGGCAGAGAAAAAACTTGCCGAATACCTCATCGGAGGTTTCTCTACCGAGGATCTGCCGGAGGACTATCGGACAGAGTCACTTGCTCTTGCAAGAGAATCGCCGGACTCCCGCGAATACCTTCTGGCACCCCTGCCGAACACGCTCTTTACGAGGGACACAACCTGCTGGGTCTATGGAGGGCTGACCCTGAATCCGCTTTACTGGCCCGCACGTAAAGAAGAAACGTTGCTCATGAAGGCCATTTACTCCTTCCACCCCGAATACAAGGACTCGGCGGTCTGGTGGGGCGATCCCGAAGAAGACTGGGGTAAGGCCACTCTCGAAGGTGGGGATGTTATGCCGGTGGGGAACGGTGTCGTCCTCATTGGCATGTCCGAACGAACCTCCCGCCAAGGCATTACCCAGCTAGCGAAAGCCCTCTTCGATAAAGGAGCCGCGACCGAAGTTGTTGTTGCCGGAATGCCACGGCTACGCGCTGCCATGCACCTCGATACGGTTTTCACGTTTGCCGACCGGGACCTCGTGACCCTGCACCCGAACATCATTAACTCCGTCCATCCCTTCGTCATCCGGCCCTCCGACAAGAGCCCTGGCTTCGAAGTGGAAGACTGCGGACAAGAAGCTAACTTCGTTGATGTTGTTGCACGCTCCATGGGACTGAAGAAGCTCCGCTACGTCGAAACCGCGGGCAATGTTTATGCCTCCGAACGTCAGCAGTGGGATTCCGGCAATAACGCCGTTGCCCTTAAACCCGGGGTTGTGTACACGTACGACCGTAACACCCTCACGAACGCGGCCCTGCGGAACGCTGGAGTTGAAGTCATCCCGATCGTTGGTGCCGAGCTGGGGCGTGGCCGCGGCGGCGGACACTGCATGACATGTCCAATTAGCAGGGATCCGCTTGACTAGCGCCCACCCCCTCACGCCTAGTCTCCAAGACGATTCTGTGCATTCAGTTCTTTCTTTCCGGCGACTGAGCGGGGTAGAGAACAGGGATCGACATCGCCGCTGAGCATTTATCTCGATTTCGAGTAAACTGGGCGAATGGATGACAATGTCAGGAAGACTGACGAAGTTGATGAGATCGTTGCAGCGTGGCAACGCGAGCGCGGGGACCTTGATTCTTCACCCCTTGAGATCTTCTCGCGCCTCCTCCGACTCAACCGTCACCTCGACAAGTTTCGCCGAGAAGCATTCGCCGCACACGGCCTCGATGTGTGGGAATTCGAGATGCTGTCCCTGCTGCGGAGGCAGGGGGAGCCGTACCAGGCTCAGCCCTCCCAGTTCATGTCAGAACTCCTCGTCGCCTCAGGGACGCTAACCCACCGGATTAATACGATGGTGGAACGCGGCCACGCCATCAGGCATCAGGACTCTAAGGACCGTCGCGTTAAGTACGTGCGTGCCACACCGCTCGGAATTGAGCGGTCTGACCGAGCCATGGCTGATCTTCTCGAGAGTGAAGAGGCAATGCTGGAGCCGATTCCCATGAAGGACCGCCGAGAGATCAGCCGGATACTCCGCGACCTCCTCCTGCCATTTGGTGGGACCGGCTCCTAACGAGGAACAGGTCCAGGCCATCGATCGAGACTGAATGCCTGACTTGCACAGGTTTAGCCACCCTTCTTATCGGGTGGACACCCCGTACTCTCTTCGGATAGACACTGCATTCCCGCCAGGTCCGTACCTCGTGTTTGTTCTGGACAGGTAGTGTGACACTACTTACACCCTCCCGGCAGTATGTTGCTCAGATTGGATGATCATGGCTCTTGACCCGAACCTGTCAGAAGACGAGCTCATTAGCCTCGCCAAAGAACACCCTGAGAAGTGGGGAGAGATCTACCAGCATCCGAACCTCACGAAGAAAGTTTCGGTTGCTATCTCCCAGTTTCATTCCCAGAGAATGGGGAGTCCCATCACCGGTGAACGGTGGGGTGGCGACATGACTGAAGAAGAACGAGCGCAGGCTGAAGCAGACACTCTTGAACGTCTTATCGTCGAACGTGAGGCAGCCCGAGCTCAAGCAAGAGAGGCGAGGGAGAACCCCGAAGCCGCTACAAACACAAGCGCTACCCAACCCTTGGAAGAGGCTTCCATGGAGATCGGGAAAACTAAACCACGCTGGGCCTTGTGGCGGAAGTAGATTCTGTTGAAAGTGAGGTCAGCATAGTTCTCATTCGTGGCTAAGGTCCGGAAAAATTAGGTTGGGGGAGACTGGATATCCAGCCTCCCCCAATGACGAGAGCAGCCACTTGAAGATCACTCAATCTGGGACTTTTCCCGTGATCTTAGCTCTTCTTGAACACCTCGGTGAGCTTCATGCGGGTACCGGTGTGCAGGATAGAGCGTTCGTAGATCTTTCCTGCCAGTGTTGCCAGGATTGGGATCGTGACGAGGCAGATGCCAACGGAGATGAGAACATCCGACATGGGGACCTCGGTGAAAGCTGAACGGATCGGCAAGATGAACGGGCTGAAGAACGGTATGAAGCCGATGATCTGAGTGAGCGTCGAGTCCGGGCTGTTCGGCACGTAGAACATGGCGAAGTAGAACGGCACGATCGACAGGAAAATGATCGGGGTCGTGATCGCACCAATGTCTTCCTGACGCGACACCGTTGCTGCGAGGCCGCCGGTAATCGAGGCGTAGATGATGTAGCCGAGAACAACCCAGAGGAGAAGCATCGGAACATACGTGGTGATGTTGATGTCGGGGAGAATGCCGGCGATTGCCCCGGCCCCCACTATCGCGGCCGTATAGACCGCCACCATCAAGAAGATCGCGCCGCCAATGCCGAGGAACTTACCCATGAGCAGGTCCCTGGGCTTGATCGTGGCAAGCAGGATTTCGACAACACGTGACGATTTCTCTTCAACCACGCCCGTCGCCAGCATGGATACGCCCATGACGATGACGCCGTAGACGAGAGAAACGGTTATGAGGCCGACAATAAAGACGATTGGATCGAACTCGTTGGCGCTAAAGGTCTCCACTGAAAGGTTCTGTGCGTCAGCTAAATATGCTTTAGCTTCCGGTGTTGCCTGGTCCCCGAACGTGTCGGTCAGGACGTAGCTTCCGGCCGCGGATTCGGTTGCTTCGGTAATGAAGTCAAGATGCTGAGCGCCGTCGAGAGCAAAGATCTGGGGCCTGCTCGGCTCCGCGGCAATAACCGCATTTAGGTCCTCATTTGCGGTGAGGATGTCCTCGGCAGGGCCTTGGACGTCAATGACGGTGAGGCCAGCGGCCTCCAGGTCTTCAGTCAGCGGGGAAGCCGAGTTGGTGACGCCAACGGTGGCGACAATCTGGTCGGGGGTGTCGTCTGGCTCGAGGAGGAACCTGCCGAGGACACCGGCGGCGAGGATCAGCACCGCCATCACCACAGTCGAAATGATGAGTGCCTTGGAGCGGGTCTGGGCAATGAACTCGCGGCGTGCCACGAGGAAGATCGGGCTCATCGGTTGTCCTTTTCGGCGTCGGGGGCGGTGGATACGACATCTCGGAAGAGTTCTTCGAGATGTGGGCGGCGGGGACTGAACTCGTACACGGGACCATCCGCTAGAGCGGTGCGGAGGATCGACTGACCGTCGAAGCCTTCCGGTGTGACGATGCGCCTTTTCATCCGGTCGCCCTCGATGCGTTGCTCGGGAACCTTCACCCCGAGATGGTCGAAGCTGGTCCGGGAGTCCGCGTGCGTGACGAGGATGTACTCGGGGGTGTCCGTGTGGCGCAGTTCGTCAATGGTGCCCACGGAGACCATCGCTCCCTGGGAGACGATGCCAACGCGGTCGCAGAGCCGCTCAACAAGGTCGAGCTGGTGGGAAGAGAAGATCACGGGGACGCCCTCGCGTGTCTTTTCCCGAAGGACCTCACTCATAACGTCAACCGCAACGGGATCTAGGCCCGAGAAGGGCTCGTCAAGAACCATGAGCTTCGGTTCGGACACGAGAGCGGCTGCGAGCTGAACACGTTGCTGGTTACCGAGCGACAGGGTCTGAACGAGATCGTCACGGTGATGGGCAATCCCCAGCTTCTCGGTCCAGTACTCCATGTCGGACGTCGCCTTGTCGACCGGGTCGCCGTGAAGCTGAGCCAAGTAGATGAGTTGCTCGCCCACTTTCATGCGCGGATATAGACCGCGTTCCTCCGGCATGTACCCGATTTCCTTGCGGGTCGCGAAGTCGACCTTGCGGTCGTTCCAGGTGACCGAGCCGGAATCGGATGCCAGAACACCAAGGATGATTCGCATGGCGGTGGTTTTGCCGGCACCGTTCGAGCCAACGAAGCCGAACATCTCTCCGGGATGAACCTGGAACGACATTCCGTCCAGGGCTTTGACGGTTCCGTAAGATTTATACAGATCCTCGATGACGAGCATAGGGGTTCCAATTGGAGTCGGGGACTGGGGTGTTGTAAACAATCAACAATTTACCCGAATCGCGTGTCTGCGGCGTGATGAGACGAGCCAGTCGGTGATAAGTCCACCTCGTGGTATCGGCGCTTTGCGTTACTCAGGATTCGGCGGGCACGATCTTTTCGCCCTCGTCCGGCCATCCAATCGGCCGGGGCTTGAGCTCGAGGTTGTGGATACCGTTCCACAGCAGGTTGACGGTGTGCGCGGCCACGTCTTCTTTAGTGAGCGGTGAGACGGGTTCGCCGTTCTCGGCGGCTTCCTTCTCGGAGATCCACCACATCCCGATCTGGGCGACGGCGCCACCGAGCAACTGGCCGTAGAGGGGCGTGCTGGTCGCTTCGAACCCGAGGCGTTCAAACATGGAAGCAAGGAGAGCCGTGAGGTGCTCGGTGACTTCTCCGATAACGGGGGAGAACACGCCCGTTGAAACCCCGTCGGGGGACTGGTGGGCGAGCAGTCGGTAGCCATCCGGGTTTGTTTCAAGATAGTCGAGGAGAGCAACCGTGGTGTGCTCGAGTGCCTTCCGAGGCGAAACGCCATCGGGCAGAGACTCTGCCAAGGTCGACATGAGGAGGGTGATTTCCCGGTCGACGATCACCTGGTAGAGGCCCTCCTTGCCACCAAAATGTTCGTAGAGGACAGGCTTAGAAACACCCGCGGCTATCGTGATTTCTTCGATCGAGGTGGCGTCGTAGCCGCGTTGTGCGAAGCTGGCGCGCGCGATCTCGATGAGCTGGAGCCGCCTCTCGGATCGTGACATTCGGACTTTACGGGGTGCGGTGTGCTCGGTCATGTGACCAGTATTCCATGCCGCGCGGGCCGTATCGCTTTGTCACTGAGCATTAATAACTGGCAGACTAAAGGGCGTGCGGTCCGCCCTGGTGTAATGGCAGCACAGGGGCCTTTGAAGCCCTTAGTTCAGGTTCGAACCCTGAGGGCGGAGCCACAGAACTGGCGGTTCAGGCGCTATTCGGCGCCGATCCGTCGTAGGCTGGGAGCGTGATGGAGAAGACCGTGAACAACAGCCAACGTCCGACCGCGATCGTACTGGCCGCAGGTGCCGGCACGCGAATGAAGTCAGAGACCCCGAAAGTACTCCACGAAGTAGCCGGACGTAGCCTCGTAGGCCACGTCCTTCACGCGACTTCGGCACTGGACCCCGAAGACCTTGTTGTCGTTGTCCGGCACGAGCGCGAACGCGTTGCTAGCCACGTGACCGCGCTCGCCCCGAATGCGATCATTGCCGACCAGGACGATGTACCGGGAACGGGCAGAGCCGTCTGGTGCGCCATGGAGGCGCTACCAGTGGACCTCGAAGGCCCCGTTCTCGTGACGGTTGCCGATACTCCGCTCCTCGATGGTGACACCCTGCTCGCCCTGCTTGCGGAGCACGAGGGCAACACCGTCACCGTTCTGACGACGCGCGTTCCCGATCCGCACGGATACGGCAGGATTGTCCGAGACCAGGACGGCAATATCTCTTCCATCGTTGAGCACAAGGATGCGCTTCCCGAGCAGCTCTTGATCGACGAAATTAATGCTTCCATGTACATTTTTGATGCTGCGTTTCTGCGGGATTCGCTCGGTTCGCTCGGAACCGACAACGCGCAGGGCGAGATGTACCTGACCGACGTGGTTGAGGCCGCCTACAAGCAGGGTCTCCCGGTCGGTTCCTTCATTGGCGATTCGATGACTGTTGAGGGCGTGAACGACCGCGTTCAGCTCTCTGTGCTCGCAGCCGAAAAGAACCGCAGGCTACTGGTGAAGGCCATGAGAGCAGGAACCACGGTTGTCGATCCCGGTTCGACCTGGATCGATGTCGATGTGGCATTCGAGCCCGATAGCCGCGTTCTTCCCGGTAGCTATCTGACCGGCACCACCACGGTGGCCAAGGGTGCCGTCGTGGGCCCGCACGTGCGCCTCCACAACGTTACGGTGGGGCCCGATGCGTCAGTTGCTTTCGCAGATCTTTCAGACACCACCATTTCAGTCACTGACAGCGCAAAGTAAGGACGGACAGTCATGACAGGTATTCACTCCACCGGAGCCAAGCATCTTGTGATCGCAAGCGGCCGCTCCCACCCGGCACTCGCGTCGGAGGTGGCGGAGTCCCTGGACACGGAGCTGCTCCCGGTAACCGCCTACGACTTCGCAAACGGTGAGATCTACGTCCGCTTCGACGAGTCCGTGCGCGGTGCCGATGCGTTCGTCCTCCAGACTCACACCCCGCCGGTCAACAAGTGGCTCATGGAGTCCCTCATCATGGTTGACGCACTCAAGCGCGCCTCCGCGAAGAGGATCACCGTTGTTTCTCCCTTCTACCCCTACGCGCGTCAGGACAAGAAGCACCGCGGCCGCGAGCCGATCTCTGCCCGCCTGATCTCCGACCTGTACAAGCAGGCCGGCGCCGACCGGATTATGAGCGTCGATCTCCATGCCGCTCAGGCGCAGGGCTTCTTTGACGGCCCCGTCGACCACCTTTGGGCCATGCCCACCCTGGTCGAATATGTCCGCACCCGCATCAATCCCCAGAAAACCGCGGTTGTTTCGCCGGATGCTGGTCGTATCCGCGTGGCCGAGCAGTGGGCCGACCGCCTTGGTGGCACTCCGCTTGCCTTCGTGCACAAGACCCGCGATATTTCCCGCCCGAACCAGGCCGTTGCCAACCGCGTTGTTGGTGATGTTGAGGGCCGCACCTGTGTCCTCGTTGACGACCTCATCGACACCGGCGGAACGATCACCGAAGCCGTTCGCGTTCTCCACGAGGCAGGAGCCGCCGAGGTTATTGTGGCAGCCACCCACGGCGTCCTCTCCGATCCCGCGGTCAAGCGACTATCCGACTCGGGTGCCCGCGAAGTCATCGTGACCGATACGGTTCCGATCGAACGGGAGAAGCGCTTCAAGGAGCTCACCGTCCTCCCGATTGCCCCGGTTCTCGCCCGCGCAATCCGCGAGGTCTTCGATGATGGCTCGGTCACGAGCCTTTTCGACGGCGCGATCTAATAGGCATCGATCGCTTTCGCCGCACACGCGTAGACAGCCCGCGACCACTGTGCAGATGACGCAGCACAGGGAGTTTGCAAGTAGGTAGTAACGTCATGGCCTCCGAATTTCGGGGCCGTGACTCTCCCCGGTCCGCTGCCTGTTAAGAGGCTTCATCGGCCGCACCAGGATCGGGGTAATTGGTCGCATAACCGCATTTGCCCTGGCTGGGAGTACTACGTGAGCGGTGTCATTGCGGGGTGCCTTTCGGGGTTCTGGGCCGGTGCGCTACTATGTTGTGGTTGCCTCGGCGAGGGAGGCGGCTATGCCGCACTCCGTTATCGACGCGGTCCAGGTGTCATCCGGCACGTGGCTTTCGAGGCTCATGCACGCCTCGGCGTGCCGAACACTAGGAGACATCATGGTTGATTCAGTAAAGCTGACAAACGAAACCCGCGAGGACTTCGGTAAGGGCGCTGCCCGCCGACTCCGCCGCGCTGGCAAGATCCCCGCAGTCCTCTACGGGGCAGGCGACGAGACCATTCACATTGCTCTCGACGCACACGAGACGTTCCTGGCTGTTCGCTACAACGCGAACGCCCTCGTCACCCTCAAGATCAACGGCAAGAACCAGCTTGCTCTCGTCCGTGACATCCAGCATCACCCGATGACCTGGGACATCGAGCACGTTGACCTCATCGGCGTCCGCAAGGGCGAAAAGGTCGAGGTTACCGTTCCGGTTACCGTTGTTGGCGAGCCGGCCCCCGGCACAGTCGTCACCACCGATCTTCTGTCGCTGGTCATCCTTGCCGATGCGACCTCGATCCCCGAGTCGATCGAGATCGACGTCGAGGGCAAGGAAGAGGGCACCCAGATCCGTATCGGCACCATTGACTTCCCCGAGGGTGTCACCACCGACATGGATCCGGAAGACCTCGTCGTTTCCGTTAACGTCCCGCAGGTCGACACCTCGATCGAAGAGGCTGACGCAGCGCTGGCCGCTGAGCAGTCCGCCGAGACCGAGGATGAGGCACCGGCTGAGAACACCGAGAAGGATTCCGAGTAACTTACTGAGACAGCGCCCGGGTGCAAAACCCGGGCGCTCCTCATGGGAGCAGGTATGAAGGCAATCGTTGGACTGGGAAATCCCGGGCCGAAGTATGCGAACACGAGACATAACGTCGGCCATCTTGTCATCGACGAACTCGTTGCGCGCTCCCAGGGCAAGCTGTCGGCGCACCGCTCCCGCACCTACCTCATGACGGGACGGCTCGCATCCGCCCCCGTCGGTGAAGGCGGCTTCGTTCTTGCTGTCTGCGACAGCTACATGAACGTATCTGGTGGGCCTGTCAAGGGTCTCCTCCAGTATTTCAAGATTGAGCCCTCCGACCTGCTCGTCATTCACGACGATCTGGACATCACCGAGCACACGCTCCGACTCAAGGACGGCGGTGGGGAGGGCGGCCACAACGGCCTCAAGTCCATCTCATCCGCCATTGGCACCAAGAACTATCAACGCCTCCGCATCGGCGTGGGCAGGCCGCCCGGCCAGCAGGACGCCGCCGACTACGTGCTCAGCCAGATCACGGGTACCGCAAAAACCGAGTATGGCGTCACGGTTGCGAAGGCAGCCGACGTTGTTGAGGATGTTCTTTCCCGCGGCTTTGCTGCCGCCCAAGCAGACTTGCATACGAGCTGATGAAATCCATCCTCGATAGGCTCCGTCACGATGAGACTCTGGCGGGGCTTCCCCTTTCCCGGGATAAGCGCCTCGACGTTGGCATGCCACTCGGCCTCATTCCTGGATCCCTCGCACTGCTTGCTGAAGATGGCGAGAGACCCATCGTTGTAGTCACCCCGACGGGAAGAGACGGTGAAGAGCTCGTTGGCGCTCTTGCCGCCTACCTGCCCCGTGACGAAGTTGAGTTCTTCCCCTCCTGGGAGACCCTCCCGCACGAGCGGCTCTCACCCCGCGCCGACACGGTAGCGACCAGACTCTCCGTTCTTCGCAGGCTCGCCCACCCGGAAGAGTTCGGCAAACTCTCCGTCGTTGTCGTCCCGATCCGTGCGCTCCTCCAGCCGATCGTCAAGGGCCTGGGTGAAATGGCACCCGTGCGCGTGCGCACCGGGGACGAAATTGAACTTGAGGCCCTCGCACAGGGCCTTGTTGATGCTGCGTATATTCGTGTCGACATGGTGGAGTCCCGCGGACAGTTTGCGATCCGCGGCGGAATCCTCGATGTTTTTCCGCCCACGGAGGCACACCCCGTCCGCATTGAATTCTTCGGCGACGAAGTCGACGAAATCCGTTCTTTCGCGGTAGCGGACCAGCGATCGCTCGAAACCGTGGGCGAAATGTACGCCCCGCCCTGCCGGGAAATCCTGCTCGATGACGACGTTCGTGCGCGTGCCCGCACGGCGGCAGATCAGTTGCCCGGGGCCCGGGACATGCTGGAGAAGATCGCCGAGGGCATTCCGGTTGAGGGAATGGAATCCCTTGCCCCGATCCTCGCGGGCGGCATGCAGCCCGTCCACGAACTGTTCGACCCTGCCTCCCGCGTTATTGTGGTTGAGCCCGAACGCGTTTACTCCCGCAGCGAGGACCTCGTTGCGACAACAGAAGAGTTCTTGGCGGCAGCATGGTCGTCTGCCGCCGCGGGCGGCGACGTTCCCCTGACCGTTTCCGACGCATCGTTCCTGGAACTACCCGCGGTCGCTTCTGCGATTCAGCGTGCCGGAATGTCCTGGTGGACCTTCGGCGGGTTCACGGGTGACAGCGAAATTGATTCGACCAAGAAGTCGGTGGACGCTCGCGAACCCCGCACCTTCCACGGCGATGTTGACGCTGCGTTGTTGGAGATGGGGATGCTAGCCAAGCAGGGCTGGTGGCCGATTATCGTCGTCGAAGGCGGAGGCCTTGGCCGCCGCATTGCCTCCGAGCTTGGCGAGCGGGACATCGCCGCCGAGTTCGTGACGGAGCTGGAGAAGCCAATTCCCGGTATGGTCACGGTGACTGCCGGGCCGATCTCTACCGGTTTTATTGCCTCGGGTATAAAACTCGCAGTTCTTGCCGCTTCCGACATCACGGGCCGTGGCGGCTCGTCGACAAAGGATATGCGGAAGATGCCGAGCCGCAGGCGGGCCGGTGTCGATCCGCTCCAGCTCAAGCCCGGCGACTACATCGTTCACGACCACCACGGTGTCGGCAAGTTCCTCCGCATGGATTCGCGGGATATTGACGGTACCGACGGTGCGAAGCGCGAATACCTTGTCGTTGAATACGCCCCGTCGAAGAGGGGTATGCCCGGGGATCAGCTGTGGATCCCCACCGACTCCCTTGACCTTGTTTCTCGGTACTCCGGCTCCGAGGCACCCTCGGTGTCGAAAATGGGAGGGGCCGACTGGGCGAAGACGAAGGCGAAGGCACGGAAGGCCACCGAGGCTATTGCCGGTGAGCTGGTCCGGCTCTATGCCACGCGCAAGGCCACCAAGGGTTACGCATTCTCTCCCGACACTCCCTGGCAACGGGAACTCGAGGACGCCTTTGCCTACCAGGAAACCCCCGATCAGCTGGTAACGATCGACGAGGTGAAAAAGGACATGGAGTCCGAGACTCCCATGGACCGCCTCATCTCCGGCGACGTTGGCTACGGCAAAACCGAGATCGCGATCCGAGCAGCGTTCAAGGCCGTTCAGGACTCCAAGCAGGTTGCAGTTCTCGTGCCGACAACCCTGCTCGTTTCCCAGCACCTGGAGACCTTCCAGGAGCGGTATGCAGGATTCCCGGTCAACGTGGCAGGCCTGTCTCGCTTCCAGTCCGACGAAGAGTCGGAAGAAGTGAAGATGGGAATCGAGGACGGCAGCGTCGACGTTGTTGTCGGAACCCACCGCTTGCTCACCGGGTCAATCAAGTTTAAGGACCTTGGCCTTGTCATCATTGACGAGGAACAGCGCTTCGGTGTTGAACACAAGGAAACGCTCACCCAGTTGCGAGCAAACGTTGACGTGCTATCCATGTCGGCAACCCCGATCCCGCGAACGTTGGAGATGGCGGTGACGGGAATCCGGGAAATGTCGACTCTGGCAACCCCACCCGAAGAACGTCACCCGATCCTCACCTACGTCGGCGCAGCAGAAGACAAGCAGATCACCGCCGCCATCCGGCGCGAACTGCTCCGCGACGGCCAGGTCTTCTACGTCCACAACCGTGTCCAGTCGATCCGTGCCCAGGCCAAGAAAATTGAGGAACTTGTTCCCGAGGCAAAGGTCGGTGTTGCTCACGGCAAAATGTCCGAACGCCAGCTCGAGACGATCATCCAGCAGTTCTGGGACCGCGAAATCGACGTGCTTGTCTGTACGACAATCATTGAAACCGGCCTCGACATCTCCAACGCCAACACGCTGATTGTCGATAATGCCGAAAAGCTTGGCCTGTCCCAGCTACACCAGCTGAGGGGGCGCGTTGGTCGCGGTCGCGAGCGCGCCTACGCCTACTTCCTGTACCCGCCGGACAAGGCAATGACAGAAACCGCGGTGGCGAGGCTCCGCACCATCGCCTCCCACACCCAGCTCGGTTCGGGAATCCAGGTCGCCATGAAGGACCTTGAGATTCGCGGCGCAGGCAACTTGCTCGGTGGCGAACAATCCGGCCACATCGCAGGTGTTGGCTTCGACCTGTATGTTCGCATGATCTCCGAGCAGGTCGAGAACATGCAGGCAATGCTGACCGGCGGGAAAGTTGAAGAGCCGGAACCGGCTCCCATCAAACTCGATATCCCTATCGAAGGTACCGTCCCCAACAACTATGTTCCGCAGGAAGGCCTGCGCCTCGATATCTACGCGAAGGTTGCGAACTCGACGAGCGAAGAGGAACGAGACCAGATCCGCGAAGAACTCGTCGACCGCTACGGTCCGATCCCACCCGCGGTTGAGCGCATGTTCCTCATAGCCCGGATCCGGGAAGCAATGAGGGTAGCGAAGCTCGAAGACGCCGTTGTTCAGGGAGAATACCTGAGGCTCTATCCGGTTGCCCTGCCGGATTCCCGGGAGGCACGTCTCAAGCGCCTCCACCCGCGCACCGTTCACAAGCCTGCCGTTCGTTCTGTACTGGTACCTATGCCAGTCAAGGAACAGGCCCGCCTTGGCGCTGCGCCCGAGCCGGTTATGAACGAAGAATTCGGTGAATGGTTCGATGACCTGCTTCGCGCAGTGTTCCTACCCGATAGCGCAGGACGCGGCGGTAACGACCCGGGTCTGCAGACCCGGTGAAATCCAGAAACAAGTCTTAAGATACTTATTAGTCAACACCTGGAGGAAAAGTGAAGAAGCTTGTCGCACTGGCAGGGGCAGGACTGCTCCTAGCCGCATGCTCGAACGACCCGTCGGCGGCCGCAACCGTCAACGGCGAAGAGATCACGATCGAGGAACTGTCGGAAACACAGTCCTACCTTCGTGACTACGGCATCGACTGGGAGTCCGCAGATGTCCTCAACCTCCTCATCGTTGCTGAAGTGACGAGCGACGTGGCAGAGGCCGGCGAGTACGACGGGCTCGCCGATATCCAGGAGCAGACTGAAGTTCTTCTCGGTCGTGACGACAACCCGGAGTACTCCGAAACCATCGAAGAGGTCGCTACCTATATTGCCCTCGACCAGGCTAACGCCAGCCTGCTCCTCACGATGGAAGAGCTCCAGGAGGTTTCAACTTCCCTCCTGGAAGCCGACGTTGATGTCAACCCGCGCTTCGGTGAATGGGATAGCGAGATCGGCTCCCTCGTGGGCACCGAATACGAGTGGCAGGTCCCCTCGACAGAACAAACACTCCCGGGACTCTGAACAAACCCCATCAAGAATTTACTTCCTGAGAACCAATTCAGCAGAGCGTGGCCGTGCCTCTTGGCGCGGCCACAGCAGTATCCGAACGTCGTGCCAGTACCGAGCGGAAAACGAACCGCGGGCTGGTCGAGAGACCCCTTCTTCCGTTATCGAGGCGTTCGCTGACAGTTGGATAAACGCATATGCCACCGAGTACCCGGAAGCCGGTGGCAACTTTTGCCAAGCGTGAACGGCCTTCCTTACTTCCCGGAAGAATGCCGCCTGTCTGGCTTGAATGAAATCTCCGAGGGGCCCACGGGGGCTGGGTGCTGGGGGAGTGTTCGTGCTGGTAGGAGCGTCGAACTGTCTTCGAAGGTGATACTGGGGCGGACTGGTTGGAGGATATTGCCACCCGGTGAGGCAGGCGCGATTGTGCACCGACGTTCATCTTTCCTTGATGAATTCTGATCGGTAGTAAAGTCCCGGTTCAAAATGGGCAAAGACGGACTAGAATGAATGTTGGTTATACGACCGCATGTCTATCTTGTGAAGGAGTCCCAGTGGCCATTATTGAGGCACTGAACGCCCGCGAAATTCTCGATTCCCGCGGCAACCCGACCGTTGAGGTCGAGGTCCAGCTTGATGACGGTGTTTACGCCGTCGCACAGGTTCCCTCCGGAGCTTCCACCGGCGCCTTCGAGGCTGTCGAGCGCCGCGACGGTGATAAGGGTCGCTACCTGGGTAAGGGCGTCGAGGACGCCGTGAACGCGGTGATCGAAGTTATCGAACCCGAGGTCGTTGGCCTCGAAGCCGATGAGCAGCGTGTTCTCGACCAGACCATGATCGATCTCGATGGAACACCGAACAAGGGAAAGATCGGTGCGAACGCCATCCTCGGTGTTTCGCTTGCCGTTGCCAAGGCCGCAGCAGAGTCCGCCGGCCTTCCCCTCTACCGTTACCTGGGCGGCCCGAACGCACACGTTCTGCCCGTCCCGATGATGAACATCCTCAACGGTGGATCGCACGCCGACTCCAACGTTGACATCCAGGAGTTCATGATTGCTCCCGTAGGCGCACCGACCTTCAAGGAGGCCCTCCGCTGGGGCGCCCAGGTCTACCACGCCCTCAAGGCCGTCCTCCAGGAGCGCGGTCTCGCCACCGGCCTCGGTGACGAGGGTGGCTTCGCCCCGAACCTTGAGTCCAACGCAGCTGCTCTCGACCTCATTGTCGAAGCAATCGGCAAGGCTGGTCTCGAGCCCGGCAAGGACATCGCCCTTGCTCTCGACGTTGCCTCGACCGAGTTCTTCAAGGACGGCAAGTACGCCTTCGAAGGTGGTCAGAAGACGACTGAAGAGATGATTGCTTACTACGAGAAGCTCGTTGCCGACTACCCGCTGGTCTCCATCGAGGACCCGCTGTCCGAAGACGAGTGGGACGACTGGACCGCGCTGACCACCCAGATTGGTGACCGTGTTCAGATTGTTGGCGACGACCTGTTCGTCACCAACCCCGAGCGTCTCAACAAGGGCATCAAGATGGGTGCCGCCAATGCGCTCCTCGTCAAGGTCAACCAGATCGGTACCCTCACCGAGACCTTCGACGCAGTCGATTCCGCACACCGCGCCGGCTTCAAGTCGATGACCTCGCACCGCTCCGGCGAGACCGAGGACACGACCATTGCCGACCTTGCTGTGGCCACCAACTCCGGTCAGATCAAGACCGGCGCACCGGCACGTGGCGAGCGCGTCAACAAGTACAACCAGCTGCTCCGCATCGAGTACGGCCTCGGTGACGCAGCTGCCTACGCGGGACACAACGCCTTCCCGCGCGCGGGCTACTGAGCCCTGCTGGCATAAGTTAGTAAACGCGAAATAAGCGACACAGAGTCCGGCCCTGCGGGAAAACCCGCGGGGCCGGACTTACTATTGGAACCATGAGTTCACGACGCCCAGGAGCTTCGCGCGGCCCAACACGGCCGGGTGCATATCGCCGAACCACCGGGGCATCACCCTCAGGTCGACCAAGCCCCCGCCCACAAAAGCCCGGTAAGCCGGCCAAGACCAGTAAATCCACTGGGTCGGGCAAGGGCGAAGAGAACAAGCCGCGGCTCAAGCCGAAGGAACGCGTCAAGCGGTCCATCATTCTCGGTGGCGACTCCGGCAGGGCCCGGGCCGTTAGCCTGCGCCTCATGTCCGTGGTTCTCATGGCGGTGCTCGCCGTTATTATCGTCACGCCGACGCTGACGAACTATCTTGACCAGCAACAGCAGATCCGCGAGCTCAACCGGTCCGTTGAGGAAGCCCGCGCACACATCGACTCCCTGGAGAATGAGCGTCTGCTCTGGAACGACGACGAGTACGTCCAGGCGCAGGCGCGGGAACGACTCGGCTACGTCAAACCCGGTGAGGTCCTCTACACGGTGGAAGACCCCGAAGAGGGTACTGCGGAGGACGAACGGAATGCTCTGGCGGTCGAACTCGAATACAACAGGCGTGCCGCGACCCCGTGGTTCACGACCATGTGGGATTCCGTGAGTGTTGCGGGATATAGTTCGGCAGGCGGATCTGAAATCGTCGATCCGACAGATCCGGTCTCGCCCGGAGAAACAGGAGAAACCGAGTGAGCGTATCCGAGAAGGACATTGAATCGCTTCGCAGGCAGCTTGAGCGCGTGCCACGCGGAGTCATCGGCGTCGCCGCCCGATGTGGATGTGGAGAACCCACCGTCGTTGAGACCGCTCCGCGACTCGAGGATGGATCCCCGTTCCCTACGCTCTTCTACCTCACTCACCCGCAGATCGTCCTCGAAGTTTCCCGCCTCGAGGGAAGCGGGCTCATGGCTGAACTGACTGCGCGCCTCGAAACCGACGAGGAACTTGCCGAATCCTACCGGGCCGCCCACGAAGACTACCTCGAGCGCAGGAACCGCCACGGTGAAGTCGAGGAGATTGCCGGTATCTCCGCGGGCGGCATGCCGACCCGCGTCAAGTGCCTCCATGCTCTCGTTGGCCACAGCCTCGCCGTTGGCCCCGGTATCAACCCCATCGGCGACATTGCCCTGTCGATGATCGAATGGACCGAAGATACCTGCACGTGTGCGGATGACGCAGAGTCTGACGAGAACTGACAGAGCCTGACCGAGCAAGCCGAGCATGACCGGCGCGGCACTCGAGCTGCACAGGGCGCGGAACAACGGGGCTGGGCGGATGTGCTGGTCGCAACGGAGAAACATCACGATTTCAGGCTCGAAACGGACCGGGGATCGTGGCACTCTTGAGGAGTGAAAGTTGCCGGTATTGATTGTGGAACCAACTCTATTCGCCTCCTGATTGCGGATGTGGAGCCAGGTAAGCCCCTTGTTGACGTTGTTCGTGCCATGGAGGTCGTTCGGCTCGGCCAGGGTGTCGATACGACCGGGAAGTTTGCCGAGGAGGCGCTGGAGCGTACCTTTGCGGCCACCGAACGTTATGCGGCACTGTGCGAAGAGCACGGAGTTCAAGCAATCAAGTTCGTTGCCACCTCGGCAACCCGCGATGCTGAGAACCGCGAGCTCTTTATCGACGGCATCCGTTCCCGTCTTGGGGTCACCCCGGAAGTAGTTTCTGGTGACCGCGAGGCTCAGCTGTCGTTCTTCGGTGCTGCCTCCGTGATCGACATCTCTGACCCCGTAGCCGTTGTTGATCTCGGGGGAGGATCCACCGAGATCGTCCTTGGCTCGAAGGCAGAAGGCGTTATCGGCGCGTGGTCAATGAACGTTGGATGTGTCCGCATGCAGGAACGACACCTCCAAACCGACCCGCCCACGGAACAACAGATCGAGGCGGCACGCGTTGATATTCGGGCCGCACTTGATGAGGCCACCAAACATGTTGACCTGCGCCGCGCAACCCGCCTCATCGGCCTTGCTGGCACGGTAACGACGGTGACGGCACGTGCGCTCGGTCTTCCCACCTATGATCCCGATGCAATCGATGGAACAGAGCTCACGGTCGACCAGGTCCTCGAGGCCTGCACGTGGCTCATGACCGCAACCAGGGACGAACGTGCCGCCGAGGGCTACATGCACCCGGGCCGTGTTGACGTGATCGCCTCCGGTGCCCTCGTGTGGTCGGAAGTCGTCAAGAGGTGCCAGGAAGACATGGTGTCACTCCCGGTCGTCACCACCTCAGAGCACGACATTCTGGACGGGATCGCCCTGTGGGCGGCAGGGGCACTCTCGTAGGTTTTGCCGCAGAGTAGCCGGGGCTCTCTCCCCGGTTGCACCTTGGGTGGTGGGGATTGTTCTCGGGAGTCTCGTCTTGTCTCCTTTCGTTATAAGCACGTGCGCTTGAATTGTTCCCCGGAGATAAGGGCTCCCCGGCCCACACGAACCTTTTGGTTCGGTGACCCCGGGGAGCCCTTCTAGAAGCGATCAGCCTGGCTTTGCCTTGCTTCTAGCTGGTGATCTTCTCGCTTGTGACGTCAGCCGGTGCCGCAGTGACCGCGTCTTCCTTCAGGGTGGGGCGGAGGAGCATCATGGCGATGGCGATGACGAGAAGCACGGAGGCTTCGTGGACCAGCATGCCGATCGACATGGTCACTCCGCCGAGCAGTACTCCGAGAAGGAGCAGGGCAACAACAACGAGTGCGACTGTGATGTTGAGGCGCATGGTAACGGCCGTTCGCTTGGCAAGGCCGAAGGCGTAGGGGAGGCGGGGCAGACGGTCTGCCATGAGAGCCAGGTCCGCTGTTTCGATCGCGGCGGGGGAGCCGGCTGCACCCATGGCCACACCAACATTGGCCGTTGCCAGAGCCGGGGTGTCGTTCACACCGTCACCGACCATGGCCACCGTGCGTCCAGAGGCCTGGAGTTCCTTGACGATCGTGAGCTTGTCTTCCGGCATGAGCTCAGCACGTACCTCATCCACTCCGAGCTGCTTCGCCACGTTGTCGGCTACTCGCTGAGCATCGCCCGTTGCCATGACAACCCTGATGCCCTTGTCCTGCAGCTCCTTCACCGCAACCAGAGCGTCGTCCCTCACCGTGTCGGCGACTGCGACGATACCGATAGCGCGACCATCGAGGCCCACGAACATTGCGGTGCGGCCGCGCTCGTTCAGTTCCAGGATTCGTGATTGGTCCGCGACGTCGTTAAGAAGTTTTGCGGAGCCAACGGCAACGACTCGACCATCAACGTCGGCCCGGATACCCTGGCCGGCAATCGGCTCGGCCAGTTCAACCGGCTCGACGACCAGGCCGCGGTTCTTGGCGCCGCGGATAATTGCGTCGGCAAGGGGGTGCTCGGAGGCAGTTTCAGCGCGTGCCGCAAGGAGAAGAATGTCGTCTTGCGTGTAGGCAGGGTCCAGCGATTCAACATCCGTGAGCTCCGGCCTACCGTTCGTCAGGGTGCCCGTCTTATCAACAACAACGGTGTCGACCCTGGCAGCGGTCTCCAAGTATTCGCCGCCCTTGATGAGGACGCCGTCCTTCGCGGCGCGTCCGATGCCGGCAACGATCGAGACCGGGATCGAGATAACGAGAGCGCCGGGGCAACCGATGACAAGGAGGGTCAGAGCAAGCTCAACGTTCTGGGTGACCAGACCGATGATGAGAGCGAAAATCATGACGCCCGGGGTGTACCAGGCGGAGAACTTCTCCATGAAGGTCTGCGTCTTTGCCTTGTCATCCTGAGCGTCCTCGACGCGGTGGATGATCTTTGCAAGCGTGGAGTCAGAACCAATGCCCACGGCTTCGATACGGAGCAGACCTGCCCTCAGCCAGGTTCCCGCAAACACCTGAGAACCGGCAGACTTCTCGGCAGGGACGGATTCACCGGTGATCTGCGCTTCGTCGACACCGCCGTTACCGCTAATAACCGTGCCATCAACCGGTACCTGCTCGCCGTTCTTGACGATCACCGTGTCGCCGGGCTCAAGCTCCCACAGCTCCACAGTTTCCGTGGTGCCATCGGCATTCAGCTTCGTTGCGGTTTCCGGGGCAGCATCAACCAGGTCGCTGAGCGCCTGCCTCGTCTTGTTGAGAGTGGCCTTCTCCAGTGCGTTACCGAGTGCGAACAGGAAGGTGACAGCGGCGGCTTCCCACCAGTTCTGCAGGATCATGGCGCCGATGGCGGCGACTGACACAAGCAGGTCAATGGACACCATCTTGATGCGGAGAGCCTGAATAGCGGACCAGGCGATCTGGTAGCCGGCAACAACCGTTGCCACAATCATGAGGATACCGGGCGTACCAAACGACTCGGTGTCCTGACCAGTAATATCGGCCCCCGCGATAAGAGCAACGATGATGAGGAGGCCAGATACGATGACCACTCCCCATGTCTTCCACAGTGATTTCATTGTGTCCTTCAATTCGTTTGAAACTGCCTTGTTACTACCTAAGCTATGAGTTTCCGTTTCCCATCTCCTTGACCTGGATCAACCCGAGCACCGAGGACTTTTCACCCTAGATTGCAAGGAATTGTCCTGCTTGTGGCTACCGGTGATATCACGGAGGGAGCGCTGCTTCTCGGTCCAATGACGCTTTGCTCAACAGAAGAGCGGGCCACCCGGTATGGGAGGCCCGCTTGGCGGTCTGTGGTTTAGATGGCCGAGGGCTTGGCCGTGTAGCCAACCTCGGCAACAGCATTGACGAGGTCGCGAACGCCAACGGCGTCCGGGTTGTGGTCGACAATGATGCGGCCCGAGGAGAACTTGACCTCTGCCTTCGACACGCCTTCTAGTCCGTTGAGCTTCGTCTCGATCTTGCTCACGCAGGACGGGCATGAGAACTCGTCGGAACGGAGAGTGGTGGTCTTGTTCTTAGCTGCGGTGGTCATGGTGCAATTTTCCTATCTCCGGGCTGGGTTTCTACCCGGCTTGATTAACCATGACTTTATGGAAAGTGCACGGTTCGTTCCTTGACCTGGATCAAGCGATGGACACGAAGCCGTGGTGGTATTCCTGGCCGGCCATGTCTGGGTGCCGTTAAAGAAAGAAAATGCTGTTTGAGGAAAGAGGTGAGCCCCCGAGGTTAATCGGGGGCTCACCGCGTTGACGTTTGGCTCAGAGGAGCGTTTGGGACCTCTACCGGGTCGGTTGTGAGCCGGTGTCCGGGTCGGTGTTTGGCCTACCGTCGAGGCGAATATCGTCGGATGTGGCATCGCGTTCGGTTGGGTCCGCCTGGGCGATTGGATCGAAGTTCGGCTTGCCATCAAGACGAATATTGTCCGAGGTTGCATCGTACTCGCTCGGCTCGTCGCCGCGGTGCGCCTTCGCCCTCATGCGCAGGGCGATGCCACCAAGGATTGCGGAGATGACAGAGCCGATGATGACGGCAACGCGGGCGTAGCCGGCGGCCGGATGGTCGGGTGCGAACGACAGCTGTGCGATAAGGAGGGATACGGTAAAGCCGACACCCGTAATGACGGATACTGCGCCAACATCGGGAAGATGAAGTCCCTTGCCGAGGCGCAGTCTGAAGATCTTGGTGAGCAGTGCAGTGCCGCCCCAGATCCCGAGGAACTTGCCGAGCGGAAGTGCAAGGTAGACGGCGATCGCAACCGGATGGGTGAACATGTCGAGGACACCACCGGAGTCGACCACATTCACGCCAGCCGCGAAGAACGCGAAAATGGGGAGAACAATGCCGGACGAGGTGAAGTCGATCTTTTCACCAAAGTATTCGGTCAGTGGCTTCTTCTCCGAGCCCTTTGCGAGTGCGGGAACCGAGAGGCCGAGAAGGACACCAGCAATGGTGGCATGAACGCCCGAGGCGTGCATCGTGCCCCAGGCGATAAGAGCCAACGGCCACAGCATCCACCAGTGGACGATCCGCTTGTTAACAAGAACCGCGAAGATCGCGATCGCCACAAAAGATACCGCCATCCACAAGAACGAGATCCCGCTCGTGAAGAAGACCGCGATGATGGTGATGCCAAGGAGATCGTCAACAACGGCAAGAGTAAGAAGGAAGGTGCGGGCTGCCGTGGGAAGCCCCTTACCGAACAGGCCAAGGACAGCGAGAGCGAAAGCAATATCGGTGGCGACGGGGATTGCCCATCCGTCATAAACGTCGCTTCCAGAAATGGTGATGACTGCGACGTAAACAAGGATCGGTCCGATCATGCCGCAGACTGCCGCGATCATGGGGACAAGAGCCTGCTTCATGTCCCGCAGGCTGCCGGTAATGAACTCGGTTTTTAGCTCGAGTCCAATGACAAAGAAGAAGATTGCGAGCAAACCGTCAGAAGCCCAGGCCGCGAGCGACAGGTCCAAGTGAAGCGCAGAGGGGCCCACCGTGGTGCTCGAGATCGTGGCATACGTTTCTCGCCACGGTGAGTTAGCCCAAATAAGAGCGGTGACTGCGCCGAGCATAAGGACACTGCCGGCAAAGGTCTCGGAATGCAGCTTCTTCTTGTACCAGCTGATCGGATTGGTGGTGGCCACGTTACTTCTCCAAACGGTGCTCCGCGTTGATCGTGTATAGGTCTAACTTTACCCCTCAGCGGTCCCCACGATTCTGAGAATATCGTCATGGTTCGGCATAATAAGGACGAGGCCCCCGTAGCCCAATCGGCAGAGGCAGTCGACTTAAAATCGATTCAGTATGGGTTCGAGTCCCATCGGGGGTACAGAAAACTGCGCGGAACCGGCAAAGTCTTAGAAATGGCCACGTGTTGTCAAGGATTGCAAAGCATTGCAGTTATGCGGGGCCAAAGGCCGAGTAATGCGTGTTGTTGAGCCAGTCACACCGTGGCAACGGGTTGGCAACCATGGCTCTGAGCGGAGTGTGCCGGTGGGTGTTACCTCTGGGCCAGTCCCGGGTGCCGTGCGTCTTCTCCGGTCGTGGAATCGGTAAGTTCCACGGTCGTGCCATCCGGGTCTTGAACGGGGAACGACCAGTAGCCCACCCAGCGGGGCTCGTCGAAGTGGTGGGGGAAGCCAGCGTCAGATACTCGTTGTACCGCCTTGAGGAACTGGTCGGGTGAAAGCGCAATCGATGAGGAGCGCATGCGCGCTGTCTCCTGCTCGAGCGGGACCTGGCCATGACCCCAGCCGGGCTGGAACGCCCACCCCGTCGCACAATGCGCTACGTGACCGCGTGCCGTCTCGCCATGCTCGTCATCGTGAAATTGGGGGCCCGCTTGCGAGAAGAGAACCTGGACTGAGCCGTGAACAAAGGCGAAAGAATCTTCTTCATCCCACACTGCCTCCATGCCGATCAGATCAAGATAGAACGCACGGGAAGCCGTGATGTCATCGGTGAACTCGTACGCGAACCATGTGAGCATGATGTCCCCTCTGTTCGGATGGGGTGAACGCTACCAGGCAGGCCACGTCGGAGACAGTGATGCGGAGAAGCCAGCCCGGGCCAGTACTGTTGCGAGCAGCCATGCTCCTCCATAGAAGGGCAGGGCAGCCGGAGTTGAGGACCCACGTGACCGGCACCGTGTCTTCAGGGTCTGCCCCGGCGCCTACCCGGCGATAGCGGGAAGCCGTTCACTCTGCCTTACGGGCGCGCCCCTAATCGAGCAATGTTTCGCCAATGTAGCCACCTTCGGAGCATCCGGGTGGGATTGCGAAAACGGAGGAACCAACCGGCGTGGTCCAAAGGTTGAGCATGTCGAGCTCGTCGAGACGCTGCTGGATCGGGACGAACTGTTTGTCCACATCTGCTTGGAAGGCGGCAAAGACTTGCCCAGCGTTTGAAGCCGTGGCCGTATCCTGTTCTCCCTCATAGTTGTAGGCGCGGCGAAAAATGACCTCGTCGGGATTGCCGCTGCGGGCCCTGCGGACGTGGGCGTAGTCGGCGATGATGGGAAAACCGAACTCGTTCACGGCCTCGAAGTCCGGTTCGTCCAACTCCGCACCACCCGTGAGGGGAGCGCCCGTACCCATGGTGCGCCCGACCGACTGTTCCCTGCCGGGGCGATCTATCTCATCCCACCCCTCCAAATCCATGTCGATACGGCGGATAACAAGACCGGTTCCGCCCGTGAGCCAACCATCCTGCGACCACACCACCCGGTCAAACTCTTCGGTTCCCGGAGCTGGATTAACCGTGCCATCGAGCTGGCCAAATAAGTTCCTCATTGTGAGCCCAACCTTCTCGGAACCGTGGGCCCGCCGGAAACCCTTCTGCGTCCATCGCAGTGATGCGAAGGTGCGAACATCCTTGAGGAGCATCCTGGAAGCGTGCGAGACAGTCAGGGGATCGTCAGCGGCAACTTGGATGAGGAAATCACCATCGGACCACGAAGGCTCGAGCCGGTCGATTGTGAACTCGGGAAGAGGCTTTAGCCAGGGCGGGACGGCGCTCGGATCGGCTCGGCGAACAAACTCGGGTCCGAATCCGAAGGTGATGGTGAGCCGTGCCGGGACTTCGGCGAGTTCCGGTTCTGAGTCCGCGAGAGCGGCCCTGCCCTGAGTCAGCCGCGCACCATCATCGGTCAGTAACCTCATCATTCGCCGCAGACCGTCCCGGTCCACGTCATCGAGCAGGTCGAATCCGTAGAACGTGGCATGCGCCTGCGGTGCGGTGGCAATGCCGGCCTGGTGGGTACCGTAGAACGGTTCCGTCTGTTCCCCGTGCGTAGCGGGTTGAGTCGATGATGGGCTGGTGCTGACGGCACGATCAATGCCGATAGCTGCCGCGGCCCCAAGACCGGCTGCGCCACCCAACAGTAGCCCGCGCCGAGAGAGGTTCCTTGGCTGATCAGTCAGTTCGTTATTCTTCATTGCGAGTCGTGATAGGTCTCGTTTGCTCCCGTGTATTCCTTACCGATTGCCTCAAACTCGAAGGTGGAACCATCGTCGAGCGTGACGACGAATGTCACGGCATCCCCCGCAATAACTGGGTCGGTCAATCCGACAAGCATGAGGTGATGACCGCCGGGCTCAAGGACAAGCTCCTCTTCGGGCTCAATCGTGAAGCCGCCGGAAATCTCCTGCATGCTCATCGTGCCGTCAGGTCCCATCACCATCTCGTGCATCTCCACGGTCTCCGAGTTGTCGGAAGTGACTGAGGTGATAACGATTGGTTCGCTCTGCGAATGGGAAATGATCCCAAAGGCACTCGTCATGTTCTCATCGCCGGCCTTCACCCAGGCATCGACAACCTCGATCTGATCGGTAGCGCCCGCCGATGCTTCGGTGTCTGCGTCGCCATTGGAGCAGGAAGTAAGAGCGAGTGCGGCAGTGAGAGCCGCGGTGAACATCAGCGTTCTTGACATGGTTCAGTTAACTCCTTCTCGGGAAGTAGGAAAAGTACGAGGTTGGCCCACTGCCGGGCAACACTGTCCGCGGTGTCGTCGTGGCAATCTTCCTTCTCCTGGCTGAATTATATCGATATGCTGGGCGGACTCGAATCAGATATTTCGGAGTCAGGAAGGAAATACCCCCTCATGACGAGTCCGATATCCGTATCTCGTAAGCGGAGCGGATGTTCACCCCAAGTTAACGAACCCTGGGTTGACGAGCGGGATTGGTTTCCTCAGTTTCCTCACGAGTGCAACGCGATGCTGATGAGAGGCTGGATTGGGTAGTTCGCCCCTCAACGAAATGCTATGGACGTTCTGGGAATGACCAGGTGACTTGTATAGACTGCTGGCAGTGCCAACTTAGATCTTGGAGGAATTGCACATGAGCAATCCGATTATGTCGCGCAACCCGTACTTCACGGAGCAGCGCACCCCCGCCGGGTACCCGGCGATGCCGGGCTACCAGCCCGGCGGTGACCAGAACCAGCAGGGCTACGCCCCGCAGGCTGATCAGTCGTACGGCCAGTACAACCAGCAGTACGGCCAACAGCAGTACGCACAGCAGGGCTATGGTCAGCCGCAATACGACCAGCAGTACGAACAGACCGCCTTCGGCGGACAGGACGTCAACCGCGCCGCTAATGGCGAGCCGGCCCTGACCAACGAAGACGTCATGATGAAGGTCGGCATCCTCCTCGGTGTCACCGTCCTCACGGCTGTCCTTTCCTGGATGTTCTTCGTCCCCGCCGACATTAATGCCAGCGGTTACGGCCTCGCCATGGGCATCGCGGTCGGTTCGTCGCTCGCAGCATTTGCTCTCGGCATGGTCATGGCTTTCAAGCGTCAGCTTGGGCCGGGCCTCACCATTGGCTATGCGGCCCTCGAAGGCGTCTGCCTGGGAACGCTGACCGGTGTCATTGAACTCATGATTCCCGGAACTGCCATTCAGGCCGTTCTTGCCACTGCCGCCGTTGTTGCGGTCTGCTGGTTCCTGCACTCGACGGGCCTCGTCAGGACCACCGCCAAGGGCATGAAGATCGCCATCACGGTTGCGCTTGCTGGAATTGTCTTCTCGCTCGCCAACCTTGCCCTCTCCTGGACCGGCGTTATCGACGCTCCCTGGGGTATGCGTTCCGCCGAAGTTATGGGTATCCCGCTGGGTGTCATCCTCGGCGTTGTCATGATTCTCGTCGCCTCGTACATGCTGATCAATGACTTCGAGGTCGCCCAGATCGCCGTTGCCAACCGTGCACCCCGCTCCTTCGCGTGGACCGCAGCCATCGGCATCGTTATGACGATCCTCTGGATCTACCTTGAGATCCTCCGCCTGATTGCCATCCTCAACCAGGACTAACACTGAGCCGCGTGATGCGGACACAGCAGTGAATGAGTGGGCCCCCGGTTTCAAACCGGGGGCCCACTCATCAGTAGTTACGAGAGCCTACCTTAGAGCTACCTGTTGGCTGGCGTCAGCGGACTCAGCAAAGGTGCCTTGACCTAGTGGTAGCCGGTGTCAGCAGGTTCGTTCTATTTGACGCCGACGATGTCGACAACGAAGACGAGCGTGTCGGTGCCGCCAATACCTGCCTGGGGGACGCCACGGGCGCCGTAGCCCTTCTCCGGCGGGATCGAGACGATAAGGCGGGAGCCAACGGTCTTACCGACCAGCGTCTCGTCCCAGCCCTTGATGACCATGCCAACGCCGATCGGGAAGTTCGTGGTGTCGCCACGCTTGTAGGAGGAGTCGAATAGTCCGCCGTTCCAGACCTGCCCGTGGTAGTTGACCTCGATCTCGCGACCGGGGTTCACGACGGGGCCGGTGCCCTCTTCAAGAACCTTGACGTGGAGTCCAGCGGGAGCCTGCTCTGTCGGGAACTCGAGGACGGGCTCTTCGCCAAACGAGCCGGAGGCGGCGGGAAGTTCAACAGCCATGGGTAACCTTTCGATGGAAATGGATGAACGAAACAAGTCTGGCACACTTCACCAGACGGATCTGAGCGTGGCTAGTTGGCGTTACCTAGCGACGGGGCACGCTAAGCCTGTGCGGGCGTGGCAGTTGTAGCCGAACGGATTCTTGTCCAGGTACTGCTGGTGATCATCCTCGGCCAGGAAGTACGTCTGGCCAGGCTTGTTGACCTCCGTGACAATCGTGTCCCGACCGGCCCCGTCGAGGATCTCCTGGTAGAGCTCACGAGTACGCAGAGCAGTCTCATACTGCTCGTCGGTCGAAGCGAAGATCGCGGAACGGTACTGGGTGCCGCGGTCATTACCCTGACGGTTCAGAGTCGTGGGGTCGTGGGATTCAAAGAATGCCTGGAGGATCTCGCCGTAGGAGATCTTGTTCGGATCAAACACGACTCGAACGGTCTCGGTGTGCCCGGTCATCCCGGTGCACACCTCCATGTACGTCGGGTTCTCCGTGAACCCACCCATGAAACCAACGGAGGTGGTGTAGGCGCCGAGCTCCCAGAAGATCTTCTCCGCACCCCAGTAGCAACCGAGTGCGAGGAAAGCCTCTTCCATGCCGTCTGGAACCGGCCCATCAATGGGGGTGCCAAGAACCGTGTGCGGCGCCGGATTGGGGAGTACAGGTACGCTACGCCCCGGCAGTGCGTTATCCGCCGTGATTGTTGGTGGCTGGCCAAATTGAAGAAAACCCATGCCTGAATTGTCCACCCTCCGAAGGGCAGACTCAAGGAATCTCGCCCACAATGGAATGGCGGGTGGGAGACAATCTCCACGGAGCAACGAGGAGTGCCTATTGTTGGTCATCGGACCCGAGTACGGATACGGCAAGATGATGAGGCTGGAATATGGGGCTAGTCTGACAAGACCAACGGTCAGCTAGTAGAGCTAGGTCCCGTAATTGCCACTATCAGATGAATCCGCTGAGAAGAATGGAATGGTCGGCATTACAATGAGACGCAGTGAACTGAGAGGGAGCAATGCCGCAATCAACCGGTGACGACAAGCGAACCATTAAGCAACGCGCCCTCGAGCGACGGAAGCGACTGTCACAGGGCCCCGTCCAGCGGACAGATACTGCTTTCCAGTCTCGTCAGGAGGTCCCGGAGGACCAAGAAGGCGGTAGCTCCGTGCCCTGGGCCCTCAAAGCTGCGGCCAGCTGGTCATGGCGGATCATCCTTGTTGCGCTTGCACTCGCGGTCATTGGCCGTGTTCTTACGTTCTTTAGCGTCATTCTCCTGGCGATCCTTATCGCGATCCTGCTCACGGTCCTCACGGAGCCAATCATAAGGTTCTGTAGGTCGAAGCTGCGTATGCCGAGAACATTGGCCGCAGTTGTTACTCTCATCTCGTTCCTTGTTATTGTTGGCACCCTCGTAGGCGGCGCAGGAGCATCGATCGCTTCGGGCTTCTCCGACCTGACCGACAAGGCCGCGGATGGCTTCAATGAACTGCTTGACTGGCTTGCCGAAAGCCCGCTCGGTCTCGACTCGACGGTGATCAACCAGTACGTCGATGAGATCCAGTCCCAGCTCTCCGAGAATGCCTCCGTTATCGCCGGCGGTGTCGTTAGCGCCACCGGATCGCTCGTCTCGTTCTTCACCGGCCTGATCCTCGCGCTCTTCACGATGTTCTTCTTCCTCAAAGACGGTCGCAAGATGTGGTTCTATGTCGTTCGTCTATTCCCTGCACGGGCACGCAATGACGTGAACGAGGCCGGTATTCGGGCCTGGTACACAATCGGTGCGTACACGAGAACCCAGATCCAGGTGGCCTTTATCGACGCCGTCGGTATTGCCGCCGTTGCCGCAATACTCGGTGTTCCGCTCTGGTTCCCCATCGGCGTTCTTGTCTTCGTCGGTTCGTTTATCCCGATCGTTGGTGCTTTTGTCACCGGTGCGATTGCTACACTCGTGGCCCTCGTCGATCAGGGCGTTGCGGATGCGATCCTTATGCTTCTCGGTGTTCTCCTGGTGCAGCAAATCGAAGGCAATGTCCTCCAGCCGTTCCTGCAGGGCAGCAAGCTTTCCCTCCACCCCGTCGTGGTCGTCGTCGCAGTCGCTGCCGGATCGTCCGTCGCAGGTATCTTCGGTGCTCTCTTTGCAGTGCCGATCGTTGCCGTCGTCAATGTCGTCATCAACTATCTTGTGGGCCGTGACATGTATCCCGAACTCAACTACGACCCGAACAGGCCGGGCGGACCGCCCGAAGCCCTCGACGAATATTTCGTTGCAAGCGACGCGAAGCTTGCGAAGAAGGTGCAGAAAGCTCAAGCCAGGAACCGGGAGCGAGTCGCTGCCGAACTGGGCAACGGCAATAACTCGGATGATTCGTCATCCCATGTCGGCGAGGAAACCGGCCCCGATCACGATGAGGTTGAACGCCAGAATGACGATGCTTAGGGGCGCCCCTCAAGCGGCTTAGCTAAGCCGCTTCGCCGCCTCAAGAATCATCCACCTATCTCCGCCCGTGTTTGCCACGCGGGCGGAGACGTCTGTTGGGACTTGCGAGTTAATCGTGGTCGTGGGCCGCATTCCGGATCACGTGATAGGTGGGTTCCTCATAGGGGTGGCTTGCGTAAAGAGTTTCGAGGACGTGCTTTTGAATTTCGCGGGGGAAGCTGATTTCGACCCTGTTCTCGGGTACGTGCTCGAGCGCGCCAACAGAACCAATTGTCGGATTCGCAGAGTCGACCGGACGGAACTGGCCCATCCCACGAGACACGAACGCGCATTCCCGGTACTCGCCAACAACTCCGGCGCCAGTCTCAAACAGGTCTCTGAGAACCGACTTGGTGTCGTCAATCGGCACGTAGAAAACAAGAACATCCAACATGGAAACTTACCCTCCTTTTGCTCAGTGTGTCACGGACGGGGACTGCTGGGGAGGGAACCCCGCTGATTGTAGTCGGGCAGGATGCGTGACCACGTTATTCATACTTTCGAGGAAACTGAGTATTATCCGGATACGAGAGAGCGGCGGCAACCGAAATGGTTACCGCCGCACTCAAGAAGTCAGATAGCTACCCGTTTTAGCGGAGTGCTTCGAGGCTGATGATCTTGACCGTCATGTCCTTGCCGTTGGGTGCCTGGTAGGTGCGTTCGTCGCCTACCGATGCTCCCATGATTGCTACGCCCAGGGGAGCGGCCTCTGGGAAGACATTGATGTCAAGGTCCGCAGCAGCCTGGCGGGAGCCGAGAAGGAACTTCTGTTCCTTACCGTTGATCTCGGCGGTTACCACAACACCGGGGCCAACCTTCGACGTGTCGACGTTGCCTTCGCCGACCTGGGCGTCGCGGAGGAGGATCGTCAGCTCAACGATCCGCCCCTCCATCTTTGACTGCTCCTCACGAGCGGCCTGATATCCGCCGTTCTCCCGGAGGTCCCCTTCCGAGCGTGCCGACTCGATCCGTTCCGCGACTTCCTCGCGACCGCGAGTCTCGAGGTCGCGAAGCTCCGCGGAGAGGCGATCAAAGCTTTCCTGCGACAGCCACGTGGTCTGCGTTTCAGCCATCTTGTCTCCTTGGTGCGATAAGAATATAAAAAATATGCCGCTCTCTGCGGCATGCCTAAAGGCACATGTTAGCAGGTGTAACCTGCAGACTCCTAGGGGACCCGGGAGCAGTATTCGATCGAGCCGGATGCTGCGCGCTCGGAGGTGGCCAGGGTAAGGGCCCGAGTTTCGGTATCCTTTTCCATTGTCCACGTCCATTCCTTGGCGCCGACTTCTGCGAAATCATCGTTGACTGCCGTTGCCGAGCATTCGAGTTCCACACCGGCTTCGCCGTGAACCGTGTACGTGATAAGAACCTCGGAGTTCGATTGAACTGTGTGTCCGGTGTTGTGTAACTCAATTGTGGGTCCGCGGCCAATGAACTGCATGGCGATGGCGACAGCGGCAATGACGACGGCAAAAGCAACGAGCAGGTAACCGATGATCTTGGCGGGACTGCGGTTAAGACCGTAGCGGTCTTTCATCTCATCAGGTAGGTCGGCCATCGTCACGGCTTACGCCTTTCGGGAAGTAATTAGTCTTGACATCGATTATCTCAGTACTATCGGACAAGAACATAATTCTTGGAGGGACTGAGGACCAGTGTCGTTTGAACCGAGGCTCATGGCCGTTCACGCCCACCCCGATGACGAATCGTCAAAGGGTGCCGCAACAATGGCCCATTACGCCACTCTTGGCAGGGTGCGTGTCGTGACCTGTACGGGTGGCGAGCGAGGCTCCATACTCAACCCCCGCCTTGTGGGCCGTACCGATGTCGAAGAGAACATGCACGAAGTGCGGGTCCAGGAAATGGCGAATGCTGCCGAAGCCCTTGGCGTCGAGCATCACTGGCTCGGCTTTATTGATTCGGGATTGCCCGAGGGTGACCCGCTTCCGCCGCTTCCCGAAGGTTCGTTTGCCACCGTTCCGATTGAGGAACCGATCGAGCGCCTTGTTGCCCAGATCCGGGAATTCCGCCCCCAGGTTCTCACCACGTACAACGAGCTCGGCGGATATCCGCACCCGGACCACATTCGTACACACGAGATCTCAATCGCTGCTGTCAAGGCCGCGGCCGATCCTGAGCAGTTCCCGGAAGCTGGGGAGCCCTGGACAGTGTCCAAGGTCTACTACGACGTGGGGTTCAACCCTGAGCGGTTCAAGACGTTGCACGAAACGCTTGAGAGTGCCGGAATTGAGTCGCCGTACCGGGGCTGGCTGGATCGCCGGGGCCGGGCCCCGATGAGACGAGTGGATGCTCGTATCGAGATCGCCAAATACTTCCCCCAGCGCGATAGGGCGCTCCTTGCTCACGCCACCCAGATTGATCCTGAGGGGATGTTCATGGCGGTGCCGCGCGACATTGAAGCTGAAGTGTGGCCCTGGGAAGAGTTCGAGCTCGCCCACTCTGAGGTGGGTATGCCAGACGGGATCGAAACTGATCTGTTTGCAAGGATCGAGGAGTAATGCGCATCGACAGGCTCATTGAGCCCGAACCAACCAGCCCGGCAGATATTCCTACCGAACCGTGGGAAGCAACCCCGGGAGTTGAAGGATTCCTTCTCGGGTTCTTCTTCATCGGAATTTTCCTCGCATTCCTCATGTGGGCAATGAACCGTTCCCTGCGCCGTATTAAGCACAATGCGCAGAACGAAGAACGATCGGCGGCTCGCAACACCGAGGATTCAGCGGTGAAGAATGCAGCTAAGGGCAGTTCTGCTCCGGACGCGACCAAGGAGCAGGATTCTGACAGTGTCGCCTCGAGCCCGTCCGGGACTGGAAATGGCACTGAAAGCCCAACAGGTTAACTGCGCCGGACGGTAACGAAACTACGACTGGTAGAGGGTGGGGCGGAGCCGTTGAGCTCCGCCCCACCCTCTACTTGAACGAGCTTTAATCGAGTTGCAGATAAACTCGAGCCAGCTAGTTCTTGGCGCCTTTACCCTTCTTCTTTTTCGACTTCTTATCCTTCTTCGACTTTTTGGACTTCTTGTCTTTCTTGGACTTCTTAGACTTGTTGTCCTTGTCTTGATCCTTGGCGCCTTTGCCGACACCGGTGGATGCGGCAGCCATCGTGCGGACGTTACTGAGCGCCTCGTCTTCCTCGGATTCTTCCACCGTCGGTGCCCTATCTCCATCATCGACAGTGGCGAGCTCCGCGACCTTCTCCTTGGTCTTCAGGTAGTCGCCGTGATCATCTTCGGCATCCGCCACCTGTTCGGCAACGGCCTGCTCGAGCTCGTCAACGATGTCCGGGTCAACGGTTTCAAAGAGACGCCGCTTTTGAACATCGACGTGCCAGCGGGGCTTGGGCCACTGCGGATCAATGTCGATAAGGGCCTGCGTGAGAAGCTCCGTGACGGCGACGCGTGAGTACCATTTCTTGTCGGCCGGAACAACGTACCAGGGGGCGTAGTCGGTGGAGGTGAGGCGGAAAACGTCCTGGTAGGCCTCCTGATAGTCGTCCCACTTTGCGCGAGTATCAAGGTCGCCAGGATTGTGCTTCCACCTCTTGTCGGGACGTTCGATCCGCTCAAGTATCCGGCCAGCCTGCTCTTCCTTGGAGCACATGAGGGCAACCTTGATGATTGTTGTTCCGGAGTCGACGATTTTCTTCTCGAACCTGTTGATTTCGTCGTAACGCTTGCGCCACACGTCTTCCTCAACGAGCTCGTCGACACGAGCCACGAGAACATCCTCGTAGTGCGAACGGTCGAAGACACCGATTTTGCCGGGCTCGGGTAGTTCCCTTCGGACCCGCCACAGGTAATGGTGGGAGAGCTCTTCTTTGGTGGGTACTCCAAACGACGCCATGGCGACACCCTGCGGGTCAACCATGCCCATGACGTGGCGCACAATTCCGCCCTTCCCGGCGGTGTCGAGGCCCTGGATCACAAGAAGAACGGATTCTTTGGCGCCATGCTTGCCGGCCGCAAAGAGCCGCTCCTGGAGTTCGTTGAGCAGCTCCGCGCGCTCCTCCATGCGGTCCTTCCCATCATCCTTGTCGCCGTCGAACCCGGGCGTGCTTGACCGGTCAAGACCAGCAAGATCAAAGTTGGCACCCGCTCGCAGTGCCAGATGGGGTGCGGTTTCCCAAAGCTTCTTACTCATGTCATCCTCCGTGATGTGGGACATAATTAGGATTTTCCGAGTCTATCGGACGAGTAAGCGCAAGGGAGAGCTCGCAGCATGACAAGGAGCCACTGGCATAGAGAACCGAGCAGTGTTCGGCGTTGAGACGTGGGGTGCTTGGTAGAGAAAAACCTGTCCCGCCGACAAGGAGCTAGCCGGCGGGACAGAGTATGTGGCAGCGCGTGCGCGCTGTTTAATCGTTAGGAGGCGGCGTATGCAAGGGCAATGGCAACAGCATGGCATGCGTAGGCAAGCACCGTGCACAGGTGGAAGAACTCGTGGAAACCAAAGTGGCGCGGCCACGGGTTCGGCCACTTTGTCGCATAGAAGACGGCACCGACCGTGTAGACGACACCGCCAGCAATGATAAGAAGAACGATTGCGGGGGTCCCTGCCTGCCAAATCTCCGGCAGGTACCAGATCGCCACCCAGCCCACGGCAATGTAGAGAAGCACGTAGAGCCAGCGGGGGAAGTCCACCCACGACATGTGCATGATCGAGCCAATGATGGCGCCACCCCACACGAGGCTCAGGCAGGTAACGAGGGAGCTCCCTTCGAGAAGCGAGATCGTAATCGGCGTATAGGTTCCGGCGATCAGAACAAAGATGTTGGCGTGGTCGATCTTCCGCAGGATCGTCAGGGCCTTCGGGGACCAGTTGCCCAGGTGATAGAGGGCGGAGAACCCGAACAGGACGAGTGAGGCAATGAGAAATACCACGGCACCGATAACTTCGGCGGCGGACTCCGCAAACACAATGAGGACAACGCAGAAGGCAACAGCAAGGGGTGTGGCAACGAGGTGAAGAACACCGCGGGCAGCCGGTTTACCGGACTGCTGGCGTAACTCCCGGTAGCTGGGCCGCTCCGAAGATGTCTCGGGCTCGTGAGGGGGTACGTGATCAACCGACGTCATAACCTAAGCCTAACCTCATGAAGGCACTGTAACCTATGAATAGTTTCCGAAGGGAGCCGGCACAGGTGTCAGTTAAGGACTCAATTAAAGACATTCTCTATTCTGTCTACGAACAGAGGGTGTCCCATTCGCTTGAACGGAACCGGCTGCCCCGTCACGTCGGCGTGATTCTTGACGGCAATCGCCGCTGGGCAAAAACCATTGGTGCGTCCGCTGCGCACGGCCACCGCAAGGGTGCCGACAAGATCAGCGAATTCCTCAGCTGGTGCGACGAGGCAGGGATCGAACTCGTCACCCTCTGGCTCCTGTCAACGGAAAACATGAAGCGAGATGCCAAAGAAATCGATGATCTTGTTGAGATCATCGTCTCCACCGTCGAGTCTCTCGCGCACGTCGGCCACTGGAGACTACACCACGTGGGTGACCTCAAGGTCCTGAGTGAGGAACACCAGGAGCGTCTCGTCACCGCAATCGAATCAACGACCGATAGCAATGGTGCCCTCGTCAATGTTGCGGTGGGGTATGGCGGGAGGAGTGAGATCACCGAAGCCGTCAGGGAATTCATCCTCGCGAAAGCCGAGGAAGGCCTCGAACCTGAACAGATCGCTGCCGCCGTCTCCGATGAGGAGATCGAAGCACACCTCTACACCCGTGGACAGCCCGACCCCGACCTGGTCATCAGAACATCCGGCGAACAGCGTCTATCGGGCTTCATGCCCTGGCAAACCGTTCACTCCGAATATTACTTCTGCGAAGCCTACTGGCCGGATTTCCGCAGAACAGACTTCCTCCGTGCACTTCGCGACTACGAAGCACGCGACCGCAGGCGGGGCAAGTAACCCCGTACGCGGCGGTGAATAGCACCATATACGGCGGTCAATAGCCACCGACATGACGTGACCAGCAGCCCGTCGTATCAGCGGGGGACTGCGCTCGCGGTCGTTAGCTCCGTGACCGGGCGCCGCGTTCCTACCTGCCCGGCAGCTGACGACTCGTCACTCAGGCTATGAGTAACTCTGCACCGGCGCCGACGCCGCTCTAATAGCTTTCCCCGCCGGGCAGAGATGAACCGAGTCGGGGAAAGGCTGAGAAGGTAGACCGGAGCTATCCGGGAGGGCCCTAGACGTCGCCGATCGAGTAGGACGAGACGAAGTCGAGAAGCTCGTCCCGCGTTGGTGCGACAGCTCCGCGGCGGCTGACAGCGATAGCGCCACCAGCGTTCGCATAGCCCGCAATTGTCTTGAGCTGGCGTTCTGACAGCAACCGCCTGGATTCGGCTGAGCCCGCTCCGAGCATGCTGGTCCGACCCAGAGCATCGATAAGGGCCGACATGAAAGCATCGCCTGCCCCAACCTTGTCCACGGCCTTAACCCTCGAGGCAGAAGATCCGATCCGGAGGTTCTCGGTAGCGAGAATGGCTCCATCCTTACCGCCGGTGATGGCAACAAGCTGGGGGCCCATGCTCAGCCATTTTGTGATCACCGCCTGCTCGGACAGTCCCGGATACAGGCCGGTAATGTCAGCCCGGGAAGCCTTGACAACGTCGGACAGTCCAATGAACTCTTCGGTACGCGTAAGAACCTCGTCGTGGGGGCCCATGGATTCGCGGTAGTTCGGGTCATACGAGATCGTGGAGACCGCCGACAGCGCGTTGATCCAAGCCTTGATGGCTTCGGGCGCAAGATGAACTGCGAGCGAGCCGGTGTGGAGGATGTTGGGTGAGACCTTGACGAGCTCCGCTGCTTCCTCCGTGCCGCCCTGGGGCGGCGTGGGCGGGGTGAAGTGCAGATCGAATTCGTAGGTGGGGGAGCCATCCTCCTCGATCGTGGGGTAGGCAACGGATGTTGGGTTTGTGCTTCTGCTTCCGGGCCACAGTTTCGTCTTTGATGCTGCGAGAGTGGATGCAAGCAATTCGGCGCGGTCGCCGCTACCGAGATCGGTTGCCAGATAGGCCCTTCGGCCAAGCATGCCGAGCCCGCGGGCCACGTTGTACGGTGCACCGCCGGGGAGTTCAACGACCCCTTCCTCAGTTGTGAAAACGTCGACGAGAGACTCGCCAACAACCAAGCACGTCATTCCTCATCTTCCTCTGCTGAGTCAGCCGGGACGCTCTTACCAACCTGAGCGGCCTGAAGGCGCGCCCGCGCCCCGTCAAGCCACTGCTGGCAGCGTCTGGCGAGGGCCTCGCCCCGCTCCCAGGCCGTAATCGATTCCTCGAGCGAACCGGTTCCCTGTTCGAGCCGCGTCACGATCTCAATGAGCTGCTGGCGAGCATCCTCATAGCTCAGTCCAGCAACGTCCTCATTAGACTTCTTCTCGGTCATCACCGCTCCTTTTCGCTATGACTTCGAGACCGAGGCGACCCGAGGCCAACAGAGCCTCGAGCCGGTCGCCCGTCTCAACACTTTCGGTATCGCGCACCACCGCGTCCGGGGTGCGCAGGACCGCATATCCGCGGTCGAGAATGGACTGTGGTGACAGAGACCGAAGGTGCCTGCGTAGCGCGTCGAGCGCAGTGGCGGCATCGGTAATCTTCCTATCCATGAGTTCCGTCAGCCGTTCGGCGGCACGGTTGAGCTCATCTTCCCGCGTCTCAATGATTGATTGCGGATTCGCAAGAACCGGGCGGGTCATGATTGATTCCAGTTCGGACTGCGCAGTGGACAGTTGCCTATCGATTGCCATGCGGCCGCGACGCAGACCTTCCAGGAGGATCTTCCGTTCCTCCGCAACGTCGGGAACGATCCTTTTCGCGGCATCCGTCGGGGTGGATGCTCGATAGTCTGCAGCATCGTCAACGATGGGACGGTCGCCCTCGTGACCAATTGCCGTGACAACGGGAGTGCGGGCAGCGACAACGGCGCGCACCAGCCCCTCATCGGAGAACGGCATGAGGTCCTCAACGGACCCGCCGCCGCGGGCAATGACAATAACGTCAACGCCTTCCATAGCATCGAGCTCAGTCAGTGCTTCCCTGACCTGCCCAGGGCTCGATGGGCCCTGGACCTTTACCTCGCGGATCTCAAAGTCGACTTCGGGCCACCGTGCCTGAGCGTTGACGATGACGTCGTCCTTCGCCTTTGCGTTTGACCCACAAATAAGCCCGATACGCCTGGGCAGGAACGGGAGCGGAAGCTTCTTGTCGGGAGAGAACAGACCCTCGCTCGCCAGCTTCTTCCGGAGCGCTTCGAGCCTCGCAAGGAGATCACCGACCCCGGCGAACCGGATCTCTGCGACCTGCAGGGAGAGGGAGCCATTGCCAACCCAGTAGTCGGGCTTCACCCGCAAAACAACCCGGGAGCCTTCCGCGAACTCGTCCGGAACAACGTTCGTCCACGCCTTGCAGTTAACAGAGACCTGCTCTTCAAGGTCACGGAGCGTAAAGAACTGCACGCGGGACGATCCACGTGGCGTGTACTGGAGGACTTCGCCCTCCACCCACATGGCAGACATCCGGGCAACGTACTCGGAAATTTTGGCTGAGAGCAGGGCAAGAGGCCACGGCCGGTCTGCAGTGGTTTCGGCAGCCAGTTGCGGCAAGTCAGATGGAATGACAACCTGCGAGCTCATAACTAGTAGTTTCCCATGTCAAACAGGGAGATATTCAAATTAGGTCCCAGGCCACGTAACCAAAAGACGACAAAGTCGGACAGGAGTGAAAAGAGAAATTCTGGAATAACACTGATAATGTGCGGATTCGGACAATTGAGCAGATTTCGGACCATGGCGAAGATCATGGCCGAAGGTCACATGCTCGCGTACCCTGGATGGGTGAGCACCTCCACTAATCCAACGTCGCTTGCCGGGATCTCCGCATTCCCCGGCGATGTTCCCTCGACGCCCAATGCGGAGGGCAAGAAGGTTCTGCTTGCTGCCCCACGTGGATATTGCGCCGGTGTTGACAGAGCGGTTGACGCTGTCGAGAAGGCACTCGAGCTGTACGGGGCCCCGGTCTATGTGCGCAAGGAGATCGTCCACAACAAGTTTGTTGTCGAAACCCTGAGCAAGCGCGGTGCGATCTTCGTGACGGAAACCGATGAGGTGCCCGAAGGTGCGCGCGTCGTCTTCTCGGCCCACGGTGTCTCGCCAGCCGTACACGCCGAAGCGGCCGTGCGTCAGCTCGACACGATCGATGCCACGTGCCCGCTGGTCACCAAGGTTCACAAGGAAGCGGTCCGTTTTGCGAACTCCGACTATGACATTCTCCTGATCGGCCACGACGGTCACGAAGAAGTTGAAGGTACGCAGGGAGAGGCTCCCGACCACATCCAGGTTGTCAACGGGCCGGAAGATGTCGACGCTGTTGAGGTGAGAGATCCAGACAGGGTGATCTGGCTGTCCCAGACCACATTGTCTGTCGACGAGACGATGGAGACGGTGAACCTGCTTCGCAAGAAATTCCCGAACCTCCAGGACCCGCCGTCGGATGACATTTGCTACGCAACCCAGAACCGGCAGGGAGCCGTCAAGGAACTCAGCCCCAATGCCGATGTTGTCATCGTCGTTGGCTCCGCCAACTCCTCAAACTCCGTTCGTCTCGTCGAGGTAGCCCTCGAAGCCGGAGCCGGTGCCGCCTACCGCGTCGACAAGGCCGAGCAGGTTGACCTCGCCTGGCTGGAAGGCGCCTCCAATGTTGGCCTCACGTCGGGTGCTTCAGTTCCCGAGATCCTCGTCCGCGAGGTTCTCGAACTGCTCGCCGAGAATGGCTTCACCGATGTTGAGACTTTCAAGACCGCAACCGAGGACGTCTTCTTCACGTTGCCGAAGAATCTGCGTGCCGATCTCAAGGCCGCGGGCTACGAAGTAGACCGGCCCAAGAAGCCGCGTCCCTCCCGCCGCAAATAGCGACCCTGCCCGGGGTTAGTACCCGAGCACGTCATCGGGCACGGGTCCAGTGTTCTGCCAAGGCGCTGGTGAACCACGCACAGATCGTAGATCGACGCGGGGCTCGGTGCTGTGCTGAGCACATGATTGAGCGCCTTCTAGCCTCTGCATTCAAAGGTTGAGGGCTCGATACTTTGCACTGGCTCAGGCACCCGCACGGTGGTCGAACGGCTCGTGCCGATCATCACCGAGGTCATCGTCACCAAGGAGTTCACTGCGGGTGATTAACCTGATCTGATCGGAGTCCTTATCGAGCTGCGAAACCTCGAGATGGTCGGAGGGGAGCGACTCGAAGTTCCGTGCCGTGACCAGAAGCCTGCTCTCAAGTGTGCCGATAGACCGGTTGTAGGCGGTGACCGTTCGGGAAAGGTTTGTGCCGAGCGTACTCAGGTGCTTGTTCAGGTCACCGAGCCGGTTCACGAGGTCCTTGCCGAGAGCGAGAACCTCGGAAGCTTCCTCGGTCACCCGAGATGATGACCAGGTGGCGGCGACAGAACGTAGCAGTGCCAGGAGCGACGAGGGTGAGGTGAGTGCAATGCCAAGGCGTGCCGCCTCATCTAAAAGATTCGGATTCGCATGAACCGCTTCCGATAGTAGCGACTCGGTAGGCATAAACATGATCGTAATCTTTGGGGAATGCTCAAACTGGCTGGGGTAGTCCCGCTTGGAAAGAGCAAGAACGTGGGCACGAACCGCCTTCGCATGATCCTGGAGTAGTCGTTTGCGTTCCTCGCGTTCCGCAGGATCATCGTCGGAAAGCTCCGCTGCCCTGAGGTAAGCGCTAAGGGGTACCTTCGCGTCGACCGCAATCGTGCCATCGCCCGGGAGATAGATCAGCATGTCGGGACGCTGGCGGGTGCCGTTAGATTCGATAGAGGCCTGTGTATCAAAGTGGACGTGCGGGAGCATCCCGGCTGAGGAGACGATCCGCTCGAGCTCGGCCTCACCCCACACGCCGCGTGCGCTCGTCGATGTCAGAGCGCTCCGGAGTGATGAGGTGACGTTGAGCAGATCTTTGGAGGCCTCGCTGGTTGTGCTGAGTTGCTGGCCAAGCCTACTTGCAGCAGCAACCTGAGCTTTCTCGAGTTGCCCCACCTTGGTTGACATGTCGGCCAGCCGTGCAGAGATAGGGGAGAAGGCCTGGAGAAGGTTCTGGTCGCGGCCCGCCCTGTCAATCAGGCCGTTGTTCTCCTCCTCGAGCCGCTCGGCACGTGCGGTGAGCTGGGCAATCGTCACCCGATCATCGGCCGAACGCAAGGATGTACGGGCAGCGCCAATAAGGTAGCCAAGCCAAACCCCGAGCGCGAGAACGACGAGGATCAGAACAAGTAGAAGGGGAACCGAGATCTCCATGCACCCAACTGTGCCAAAGCCACCGGGCAGAACCGCGAGCAAAACTCCGAAAGGAGCGCGCCGTTAGTGCGGTGGTGCAGAGTGAATTCGCTGGGTTGTATGGCGTCAAGGTGGGTACGCTGGCAGGCGGGAAGGAAGAAGCATGTCGCACAGCAATACCCATCAGGACCCGAGGGACGTGCCCTCGTTTGGTCAGGAAGACCGGCCCGTTGCGCTTGCTGCGCCGGTTTCCGAGTTCGATTCAATCCATGTTCCGACCTCGCCTCCGATCTTTGGCATGACGCTGATCCTGCGGATCGTCATTGCTGGCATGGCGGGGTGGTCTGCCTACGCGATGGTGCACAATGCCTACAACCGTGGGGGAGGCTCGTGGGAATCCGCGTTTGATCAGGCCATCTACTTCACCACATTCTCGGTGGTGATCGTTGCCCTTGCCTACGGGCTGTCGGTTCTAAGGGTTATCTTGCCGGGCTCCTTGAGAAGAAAGACCGAGGGCAACTACGGGTGGTTCCGGGGCCTCGCGGTCCTCATGTCCGTCATGACCGGCATCATCTTCGCGGCCCTACTTGATGGCACCTACCCGGATCTTCGAGGGCTCTTTGCACATCTCCTTGTTCCCATCCTGGTCGCCATCGACTGGGTGTTTCTGGGCCGGAACCAAGAGAAACTTCATCCGGCCACTCCGTTCCTGTGGGCCGCGCTTATCCTTCCCTACCTCGCTGTCTACTGGTGGGATGCTGAACGCGAAGGTGGCGGTGGCCCCATGTACAACTTCCTCAACCCCGCCAGCTCCGATTTCCTCCAGACGGTCCTCATGCTCCTTGCCGGTTTCCTTATCGCAGGCTACGTTCTCTGGGGAATAGGTCGCCTCAAAGCACTGATGACCGGCACGAGCACAACGATCCCGTACAGCCACGTTGCCTCCTACCAGGTTGTCCCGAACAGTCAGGCGGCACTCAACTACCACCGGTACGATCCGAATGCCGATCCTCGATTCGGTGTTCACGAGCAAACTGCGCAGGGGAGCCCAGGTCAGCGCCACCCGGGTCAGGAACACACTGCGAACTACCATCCCCCGCAAGGTACCCAGCACTATCCACATGACAGGTCTTAGACAAAGACCGGTCGTAGCTCGGAGCAAGTAACGGGCTGGGTCGCCGGAAGGGCCTGCTTTGGCTACGACTGTGGGATGTGTGACGGGACCGCTACGGTGAGGAAGCGTCTCATCTACTAGAATGGTCAACCGTGGCACTAACAATTGGAATCGCCGGTCTCCCTAATGTCGGCAAGTCGACCCTGTTCAACGCGCTGACTCGCGCGACCGTTCTCGCGGCGAACTACCCGTTCGCGACGATCGAGCCCAACGTGGGAGTCGTTCCGCTCCCGGACCCGCGACTCAATGTTCTTTCCGAGATCTTCAATGCTCGTAAGATCATTCCTGCCACCGTCTCCTTCGTTGACATTGCCGGCATCGTCCGCGGAGCATCCGAAGGTGAAGGCCTCGGCAACCAGTTCCTCGCAAACATTCGCGAAGCGGATGCTATCTGCCAGGTGACCCGCGCCTTCTCCGACCCCGATGTCACTCACGTCGATGGCAAGGTCGATCCGGCCTCTGACATCGAGACCATCACGACCGAGCTCCTGCTTGCGGACATGCAGACGCTGGAGAAGCAGATCCCTCGCCTCGACAAAGAAGTTAAGGGCAAGAAGACCCCGAAGGAGTACCTGGACACCGCCCAGGAGGCCCTCAAGTTTCTTGAAGAGGGCAAGACCATCAACTCGGTCATGGACCGTTTTGATCCCGAGATCATCAAGAGCTTCCAGCTCATGACAGCTAAGCCCTTCATTTACGTCTTCAACACCGACGATGAAGGTCTGGCTGATGAGAAGATGCAGAAGGATCTCAGCGATCTGGTTGCCCCCGCCGAAGCGATCTTCCTCGATGCGAAGTTCGAGTCCGAGCTTGTTGAACTTTCAGAAGAGGAAGCAGCAGAAATGCTCGAAGAAACCGGCCAGGAAGAAGCCGGTCTCGACAAGCTGGCCCGCGTCGGCTTCGAAACCCTTGGCCTTCAGACCTACCTGACGGCAGGCGAGAAAGAGACCAGGGCCTGGACCATCAAGAAGGGCTGGACCGCTCCTCAGGCCGCAGGCGTTATCCACACCGACTTCGAACGAGGCTTCATCAAGGCCGAAATCGTGTCCTACGACGATCTCGTCGAGCTCGGATCCATGCAGGAAGCCAAGGCTGCAGGTAAGGTCCGCATGGAGGGCAAGGAATACGTTATGCAAGACGGCGACGTGGTGGAATTCCGCTTCAATAATTAGTTGACTAGGGATTTCAGATGCCTATCGTTGTCTCGTGGACCATCTGAACTTCGTCGAGTCGACGCTGCCGCTGGACGGGAATCGGCCTCGTTCCCAGTATCTCGACCTCGTCGTGAACGGCTCATCCCTGCGCGCTTCGATCGGTGAAGATTTGCTGGGGTGGACTTCCACTCCGTTGCGGTCTGGATGGGATCTGGAAGCCGGGATTGGCTGGATAGCGTCCTTGTCCCTAGGGCTACAGGACAGTCTTCCTGGTGGCCGGGTGGAGCTGTACGTGTGTCGCGAGTGCGGCGACCTGGGCTGTGGGGCGCTGACGGTCAACATCGAACGATCCGGGTCAGTGGTGCGATGGAGCGAGTTCGGATGGGATGACAGCCTCAGTGATGAGCCGTACGACGCCATCGGGGACCCCTTGGAATTCACCTTCCAAGCGGCGTCCTATGACGAGACACTCCGCGCCGTGGGGGAGCGGCTGCTCGCGAGGCAACGTCCGCCAGCTCCGACCGGGCCTCAGTGGCGGCGTGACCCAGGCTTCGTTGCGATCGATCTGTGACGCCTATTCCCAACGCAATGAGGTCGAATGGAGATTCAATTTGTAGAAGAGCTGGTCAGAGCTGTTGGGCGCGAGCTGGTCGGGCGGCATGGGGGAGTGTTCGCGTCAACAACTGGCCTCGCGCTTGGGTTGGGGCATGACGCCGGACTCCGGGGTGCGGAAGATCTGCCCTGTCGCGGGGAGACCCTCGACCGTCTCTGCGACAGGTTTCTTCGGAGCCCAGTGGGGATCGGGATCCGGCTCGATCGTGAGCGGGGACCACCGGAACGGCAGGCCGGCGGCCATGGCCGCTTGGGGCCGGTCCATCAGCTGGAAGTGGAGATGGGGTTCGCTGGTATTCCCGGTGTTCCCGACCGCTCCCAGGACATCGCCGGCCCGGACTTTCTGCCCGACGCACACGGCTGCAGATCCGTGCTTGAGGTGGGCGTACATGCTGAACGTGCCGTCGCTATGGTCGAGGATCACGTGATTGCCGATGATGGAGCGGTGCCCGGCCAACTCTCGACCGAAGGCCTCGAGCGACATCATGTAGATCAGGCCGGGCCAGGTGTTCCGGGCGCGATGGTCACGCTTGCCGTCATGGGCAGCGATCACGGTGCCGGAGCCCGCTGCCAGGACAGGCTCCCCGAAGCTTGGGAACTCCTGGGGCTCGGCCTGTCTCCATTGCCAGCCGGGGGCGCTTTCGCGGGGAGAGTCTGATGCCTGCAGGATGTCGACTGCGAATGCCTGACCGAGCGTGCGAACGCCGTGGCTGGGGACCTTCGTCGCCGGGCTGTTGATGGCGACCCAGCGGCCCGTCACGGGAGCATGCATGGTCTGGGGAGACTCGTCGTCTGCACGTGGAGAAGGGACTGCGATCGCCAGGCCCAGCGGCGCGAACACGAGCCACACGGGGACCTCGATGACGACGCTCAGCGCCACGAGCAGGACGAAGGCTCGAAGGAGCCAGGGGGAAGCCGCCTTGAGCATGCGCATCATCGGCGCGCCCCCAGAAGGGTGGTGAGCAGGGGGACGACTCGTTCGGCCGGCACCGTGTGTCTGCCCCCGGAGCCCGGCCTCAACCACCCGGCCGAGGTGAGGGCGCGAAGGTGGTGATAGACCTGCCCGGTCGACCCCATGGACTCCAGTTCTGCAAGTTCGCGTGCGGTGCTGTTCTCCCCGGTGAGCACCTCTTTGAGGATGCGCAGGCGGATGGGGTGCGCCAGTGCGTCCAGCACAGCAGTGACCGTGTCCCACTCGTCGGAAAGGAGCTCGTCGGCGTGCGCTCCGATCTGCCAGGAGACGGGGCCGCTGCCCGGAAGCTCGACGGAGCCCACGAGCATGACGGTGCCGCCCTCGCTGTCATCCTCGTACTGCTTCAGGCCGCGAAGGGCCCAGAGGTGATCTTGTGTGCTTGGTGAACTGCCTTGCGCGCCGTTCGTATTTCCAGTGTCACCAGCGGCGGGGGTGGCGTGTGCCTCGACCGCGACCATCCGCTTCTCGAGTGCAGCTACTCGACTGGCCAGTGAGTCAGGTGCGTCCGGTGTCGTCATGGATACATAGTTCCAGAATTACGGAATACTGTAAAATCGCACTACGGACCTGCCGCGGGGGCGAGTAGGCGACCTCTGGGTGACGGATTTCGGTGGAGTCCGCTTCAACGTGCGAAGGTCCCTCTGCGCCCCAGGGCGGGCATGAAGGGCGAGGACGTTCTCGTAGGCAGTGCTTGACCGGGATTTCGCTCCCGCGCATTGCTGGCCTGGGTCATGGCGGTGATCCACAGGGGGTCTGTCGGGTCGGCCTTGCGGGCGGCGGGGAAACTCGTGAAGAGCTGCGAACCGCGATCATCACCTGGATCGAGCGGACCTACCGACGCCGCCGGCGGGCCCGCCTGGGTCGGTTGGCCCATCGAGTACGAGCCCCTCATGAACCCGAGCCTCAACCTAGTGGCCTAGACCCAGCTGCGCTTGCCCGTTCATTGGTCCCGTCGCGCCGATGTGCACCCAGATGGTTCTATCCATCGGAACGCGGTGGAGTTCCGCTTCAATATCTGACCTGGTGATTAGGGAGTCTCTCGGTATCATTGACCCATGACGGATGCTGCGGCGACTCCGGAGACGCTCGCCCTGCGCGAGCTCATCGAGATGCGCCGGGCGGAGTTCGAGGAGTTGCTGACGAAGTATGGCGCATCGCGCCCGAGACTCTTCGGCTCCGTGGCCCGCGGCACCGCCGATGCCGACAGCGACATCGATATCCTGGTCGAGATGGACCCCGACGACGGGAATCTCCTCATGCGGGCATCGGGACTCATGGAGGAGAGCCGTGCGCTGTTCGGTCGCTCCGGCCTCGACGTCTTCCCGGTGCAGTTGCTGAAGGACTCGGTCTCGCAGACCGCGCTGGACGACGCGATTCCGCTATGAGTCGGAGCACTGAGCAACGGATCGTCGACATTATGGATGCCGTTCGACGGTGATATCGCTACATCGCCGCAGTTGGGGACTCGGACGCTCGAGACATCGTCGACATGGCTGAGGACGCGATCGAGCGGAACCTGCAGATCATCTGAGAAGCGGTGAATCATCTGCCCGCGGAGATCACCGAGGCGCACCCCGAGATCCCTTGGGTACAGATCCGCGGCTTCCGGAACATTCTCGTCCACCAGCACTTCGGCGTCGACATCTCCGTCGTCCGGGAAGTGGTCGAGCTACACCTTCCACCGCTCATCGACGTGCTGGAACGATATCAGGACGGACTGGCATCGGGTGCAAATTCGTGACCTTGCTGCCGGGTTCCTCGAGAGTTCCGAAGGTGCTGATCTGTAGCATCTGGTGCTTTCGGTCACCATCTGTGCTGGTTACGAAGGGGAGGCAAGATGCGTGATGTGGCGATTCCCGAGTTCCGCTTCAACGTGTAGTTCGCGGCTCTACCATTGGTGGGTGCGTGCTATTCGGAGCCTGCAAGAGTACAACTTGTACAAGTTGCACTCTTGATGCATGACTTCCGTGACCTTGTCCCAGTTCCGCAACAACCAGAGTGACTACATCGCCGTTGCGCAGCGCGAGCCCGTCGAGATTACGTCGCGTGGGACTGGCCGCCGCGCTGTTGTCGTGTCGCCCGAGTTCTTCGACCGCGCTGTGCAAACGCTAGAGGATCAGGCTGACATCCGTGCGGCGGCGGAAGCGCGCAAGGAACCACGCATTCCGTTCGAGGACCTGATGGAAGATCTGGATCTCTGCTTCGACGCTGACGTGACCTATCGCATCGTTATCACGCGGGGAGCCGCGAGGGCCTTTCGCGCCCTTCAGCCCAAGGTTGCCGTACGCCTGAAGGTAGCCACCCAAGGCCTTGCCGAGGATCCCCGTCCGGCGGGAAGCCTGCGACTGAGCGTTGGTGACGGCGAGCTTCGTATTCGTGCCTGTGACTATCGGATCGTCTATGAAATTCAAGATGATGGGCTTGTCGTCCTGTGCTGAAGATCGGCCATCACCGAGAGGTCAGCCGGTTACGCTCGAGCGCGTTTCGGCGAAGGTCAGGCAGTACTCGGGCCGGGCAACATAGTATCAGCGTAAATGGCAAGTGGCCGGTCTGCTTCGTGTGGGCCGATGCTGGACCAGGGAGGTAGAGATCGGTGACCGCCACGGACAAGATTCCCCCGATCCATCCGGGAGAGGTCCTGATGGAGGACTTCATCAAGGGCTTCGGGATCACTCAGAACAAGCTCGCCGTGTCGATCGGTGTGCCTCCGCGTCAGATCAACGAGATTGTGCACGGCAAGCGGGGCATCACGGCAGACACTGCGTTGCGCCTTTCGAAGTACTTTGGAACTTCCGCGGAGTTCTGGATGAACCTGCAGAGCCGCTACGAGTTGGAATGCGCGGAAGATCTCGCGGGGGAGCAGATCGTTACGATCACGCCGCTGGAAGTTGAATGACGTCCGTCATGATCGGTGTTGTTGCCCGTGCTGACGAGAACGGTCAGATGATGCACCGGCTGTGTTTGCTGTTTTAGCTGGAGTCGTTCGATGATCACTGGCCGTGGGGCGCGGATTTGACGCACATCGAGACGAATGAATTGACCACCCCGCGATAGTTGTGTGTCGAAAATCGATCGAGGGCAGATTCCCGCTTGATCGTCAGGTCGGGAGGTCCATTCGTTGAGGCCGCGCAGGTACTTATTTATTGACTGCTTGCTGAGTACTCAGTTTGTTTGTGTCATGAGTAAGCGAAGTGATCGACGTGTCGAACTCGACCTGACCCAGGCCGACGCGGCGCGAACGGCGGGTGTCTCTCTCGCATGTTGTGGCTCTCTACGAGTGCGATCACAAGCTTCGCACCCGGCTCGGCGACGTGCTCAGCGCGATCGAGGCCGCTTTCCACTTCTTCATCGGCCAACCGCTTGGCAGGATCGACAAGTTTGTGCAACGTGATCCTGAGTTGGTGGGTGTGGTTCGCGAAGCGAAGCAGTATCCGCCTGTCCGCGCGTTAGGTGTGATCAGGCGACGAACTCCGCCTCCGCGTATAGTGCCGACCACCTCTTACATCCCGAACCGCAAGGAGTCTAATTGCTGACTCTGCACCCCAATTCTCTGAGTGGATGGGGTGGCGGATCCGATCGAAAATGACCGGAGTAATCATGCACGGAACTCCTGCACAGTGAAGGATGGTAAGCGAAGGGAGCAACCTTGATTGAAATCCTGAACCGACTCATCGATGTGATCGAGGAGCGCATCGGAGAAGACGTCGACATTGAAACGTTTGCGTCGACAATGGGAATGACGAGCTATCACACTCGTCGCATGTTTGCGTCACTTGCTGGCATCCCGTTGTCAGAATACGTGCGTCGTCGGCGCATGACAGTCGCTGCTGCCGACGTGGTCGGTGACGACGACTTTCTCACGATCTCCGTACGCTATGGATACGGATCAACCGAGGCGTTCGGTCGAGCGTTCCGCTCCGTGCATGGCGTGAGCCATGGCGTGGTTCGTCGAAACGGCGGCCCTCTTCGTAACTATCCGCAAATCAGGTTCCACCTGACCATCGAAGGGAGTATTCCAATGGACGCCGGAATCGTCGAAAAGCCCGCCTTCCTCCTGGTTGGTCACGCTGTGCGCGTGCCGCTAATCCACGAAGGTGTAAATCCCCGGATACAACAGCACATCGCTTCCTTGCCTGCCACTGAGCACGAGCGCCTCAAGCAACTCAGTGATACTGAGCCCGCAGGTCTATTGCAGGTGAGTGCCGATGTCGATCCTGACTACGCGGAGGGAAGTGAACTGACATACCTGCACGGTGTCGCAGTCAATGCTGGCTCGCACGTGCCAGATGACCTTGATGCGATCGAGGTAGAGGAGGGATCGTGGGTCGTTTTCCGCACCTCCGGTGAGCATCCCGCTGCGCTCCAAGCGGCCCACGCGACGTCCGCGACTGAGTGGTTCCCGTCGAACCCGTGGCGACTGCGGCCGGGCCATTGAACCCGTGGCGACTGCGGCCGGGCCATTCGATCGTGGCTGTTCTCGAGCGTGCTGAGGACCTCAGTACGGCCACGTGTGACCTTTGGTTCCCGATCGAGCGCTCGTAAGGCACGCATGTCACCGGCCTACTTGTCGCGATGCGCAGGTTCGGTTGATCAAGGTGGCTCTGTCATCCTCCGAGATGCTACTGCCACGCGTGGGTGTTCTGGTACTGGTTGTGTGTTCACCGACGTGGGCATAACTACCGGCAGCTGATGGAGTTCCAATTCAACGTCCATGTCGCGGCTTAACTATTGGTGGGTGCGTCTTGTTCGGTGACCGCTTCAGTGCAAAAGTTTACAAGACTTACTCATGGTGTGTGGCTTCCGTAAGCTTGTCCCAGCTCCGTAGTAACCAGAGCGACTATATCGCTGTTGCGTAGCGAGGCCCTGTCGAGATGACGTCGCACGGGGCTGGCCGTCGCGCGGTTATCGCGGCGCCCAAGTTCTTCGCCCTCGATGTTCAGGCGCTGGAGGATCAGGGTGATATCCGGGGTGGCGGAGGCTCGCAAGGGTCCTTGTATTCTCTTCAATGGCCTGATGGAAGAGCTACGTATTTCTCGCTGAACCCGGCGTCATTGTTCTGACAGGTTTCGCGGCAGGTGCCTGCGTGAATGCGGATCAGTGCCGGCTTGACGTTCAATAAAACCTCTGGCCAGCTGGTGTATATCGCGTGATATGTTTCTGTCAAGAGTAACGAGGTTCGTGAATTGCGTGAGGCTGCTGGCCTCAGTCAAGTTGAATTGTCATTGCGTTCTGGCGTCGCTCAGCCGAATATCGCAGCTTATGAAACTGGGCGGCGACGAGCTTCTGCCGACATGATCGAGAGGCTGCGTGCCGCAGCCCGACCACGTCCGAGTGAGGTACTGGCTTCTCATCACGATGAACTCGAGTTGCTTGCCAACCGATTTGGGCTCAGTAACCTCCGGATATTTGGTTCAACTGCTCGGGGGGGCCGACAGTCCGGGAAGCGACTTGGATCTATTGATTACCAGAGCCGATGGCATCGGCTTGCTGACACTTGCTGCGTTCGCGGAAGAGGCCAGTGAACTGCTGGGTGTTGAGGTGGACGTGGTTTCTGACGGTGGCCTGCCCGAGGGTCACGAGATACTCGCTACGGCTGTTGCAATATGAGAGATCGAGATGAATATGCGCTACGGGAAATAGTTCGTCTCTGCCAGGTCGGTGCTGAACTCGTCTCCCGCGGTCACGATTGGTATGTGAATGACGTATCGAATGTTCCGGGGCTTGCCGCGGAGTCACTGATCATCAAAATCGGAGATAATGTGGCCCGGCTGAGTAGTGAAGTGTTGGAAGCGCATCCGAATGTGCCGTGGTTTCTCATAAAACGAATGAGTGCCGGGGTAGGTCATCGTTACGGAGCCACGGACCATGAGGCGGTCTGGGACACCATGGTTGTAGACCTGCCGACCATTCAGAAATACATCCAGTCAGTGTTGGCCAAGGGGCGAAGTGGAAATTGATGGGAGAGGAATATTCTGGTTGCGATGGCTGACGATAATCGTATCTCGCCAATCCATTCGGATGAGATCCTGATGGAGCATTTTATGGAGCGCTTAAGACGTCGATCGTGACAGGACGCGGCTCGCGCCATCCCGAGAGTAGCGAGACCTCGCCGCCGAAACTGCCGAGACGTATAATCCCGGGGAAACGTGGGACGTCGGTGTAGTAGAGAACTATTGCTTGCTGGGGTGCGTAGTAACCGATCGTGCCGGCAGGCGCACTCTCGCCGCCAAGCATTCCCTCCATCGTCAGCCCCTCAGGTGCGGTGGCGACTATCTCCTGACCGCCGTAGTCGGAGAACGTCAGTGTTAACGGAAGTTGAGAGATGAGACCGCGCGCGGCGGGGTTGTCTGCAAGCATCCCCTCGACCTGGTCTTCGCCAATGGTGATCTTGATCGGTGTCTCGGCCATGGTTTCTTGCTCCTCATAGGCTGTCGGTGCGTGTGGCTTCCGGATCCCACGTTGCAGTGTCCTGTTCCGTGGCGGCCCAGGACGCCAGTAGCTACATTACTTCTGCCGATGGTGAGCCAGGTTCGGCGGTGTAAATGGTGATTGTCAGGCCCGGCTCTGCCTCCATCTGCATCCCCTCGTAGGCGCGGGTCATGTCGCCAACAACCGGAGGTTTGAAGGTCTTAAAGCCGGAGCCATGGTGGCGGACGCTGTGTGCGCTCCAGCGGCGACGGAACTCGTCGCTGCCAGTGGAGAGCTCGCCGATGAGGTCGTGTAGTTCTTTGTTGTGTGGGTCGCGGGCCGCTTCGGTGTGGAGAATAGCGACGGTGATATCGGCCCAGTCGGGATAGAAGACCTGGGCGCGCTCGTCGAGGAAAGCGTGCCTGGCAATGTTGGGCGGCTGCCCTGGCATGTCCCACAGCGCCGAGTAGAAGGCGCGAGCAAGAGGATTGACGGCAAGGAGATCCATGCGGCCGTTACGGACGAATGCTGGGCCAGCAGTAACAGCATCGAGAGCCCACTGCAGGCCTGGGTGCGGTGTCCAGTGCTTCGCGGGGCGCCTGCGCGGGGCCTCGCGACGGGACTTGCCGCTTGGGCAAGATCAAACAGGTGAGCGCGTTCCGCCTCGTCGAGCTGGAGTGCTTTGGCGAGCGAGTCAAGCACCTCTGGGGAGGCACCGCTGATGATGCCGCGTTCGAGTTTGGTGTAGTACTCCACGCTCACCCCGACCAAGGGGGTGAAAAGGAGCCGAGCTACGCCGAACTAGACGAGAGCACGAAACAGAGGATTAGGGCCCCGGGTACATCAGGTGAGACTGTTGACCCGGTCCACGGCAAGTACAGCTGGTATTCCATTGAGGTAGCCCACCCCGATGAAACCGGTGCCATTGCACTTGTCTACGTCCACCGGGATGCTGAAGATCGGCTCAACACAGAGCTACTTGTCCTGCTCGCCATCGCGGTAGCGGTACTCATCGCCGTTGGTGTTGTCGCCTACTGGGCATCCGGCCGCATCCTTGGGCACACGACCCGGTTCGCCGAAGAAGCAAACAAGCCCTGCATTCACCGAACCTACGGCTACCTGAAGAAGGAACGGAAGAGTACGAGGTGCTCGCGAAGAGCGCCAACAAGCTCCTCGACAAAGCCGATGAGAAACTCGACGACGAGAAACGCTTCAACGAAGACATCACGTTCGCTCTCCGCACACCCCTTGCCATGATCCAAGGCGGGCTCGAAGGACCAGGGCAGACCGGTGAGTGGTCCAAGGGCGATAGTGGGAAGCTCCTTGGGGAAATCCAGCACCTGCGCGACATGGTCGACAACCTTGCGGTGATTGCCCGGGTGAGCCGGGGTGACTACATCGGGCAGGGCGTGGCAATGGACTCCACCATGATCGCCCACGATGCTCTCATCGACTGGCGCGAACGCATGGAAGAACGCGAGCTTCCCGTCGTCATTGAACTTGATGCTTCCCCCAAAAGGCACCCATGTCGTGGTTGACCAGGCACGCCTGCGACAAACCATTGACGAAATCATTGAAAATGCTGTTGATGCTGTGCTGCATGCCCCGGACAAGCCGGCGGAAAACAACGTCATCACAGTACGGACCGCCTACCACAGCGATGGTCATGAACGACGGGTGGCACTCGAGGTCATCGACCGCGGCCGGGGAATCCCCGAAGAAGACTTCTCTGTCGTACAAAAAAGATTTGGGAGGGCTTCCAACGACCCCCACCCCTCAGGAGGGCTGGGACTAGCAGTCGCAAAGAACATTGTTGCTGCCATGCGAGGCCAGATTGAAATCCGTAACAATCAGCCAGGGCCGGGCGTAACAGTCGCCATCAGCCTTCCCTACGTAGAAGACCCGAACGAAGAAGTGGGAAGCGAGTAGATGCCGTGCATACCGGATCTATATGGTTCATGACAATGACATACCAGTATGACGTTCTGAAGCCGTTGCCATACCGAGTTCTTATGTTGGGTGGAGCCCAGTGCGATATGTAGTCGTCAGCTGACGCACGAGTAGAGAAGACTCTTGTGAGCAACTAGTACAAGTTGTACAACTGTGGCATGACTTCCGTGACCCTCTCCCAGTTTCGTAACCGCCAAAGCGACTATATTGCAGCGGCCCAGCGTGAACCCATTGAGATTACTTCTCGTGGTGCGAGTCGTCGCGCCGTGGTGGTTTCTCCCGACTTTTATGATCGTGCTGTGCGGGCACTTGAGGACCAGGCAGATATAGAGGCTGCTACGCAAGCGCGGCGCGAAGAGGATCGGATCTCGCACGAAGAACTTCTTCGGAGCCTTGACGACTGACATTTAACAATGCCGTACGAGATTATCTACGCTCCGTCGGCCGCTAAGACGATTCGTAAACTGGACCGGAATGTTGCCAGGTGGTTGCTGGTGGCCATCGGAAAGCTCGCTGAGGAACCGCGGGCTCCTGGATGTATTCAACTCAAGGGTGGCAACGGTGAACTGCGAATGCGCGTGGGGGACTACCGAGTGATCTACCTGCTGAATGATGGAGAGTTGGTGGTGCTAGTTCTTCGAGTTGGACAGCGTCGCGAAGTCTACCGCTAGAGGAGATGCGCGAGGTTGTGTTGCTAGGCGGCACGGCCATGACAATGCGCTCTGTCGAGCATTGCGTTCGGGGTTTTATTGCGCCCAGTTGATCGAGGTGGATTATTCAGGTGAGCCTTGTTTGGAAACGTTGCACAATTTTGTCTGGTCCCTGAGGTCTCGTGACCGGCTGGAACTATTGAACTGCTTCACTGCGGATCCTATGGGGCTCGCTGGAGACTGCGAGCCCCGTGCTGGGAAACGTGTCGAGTGCCGATACTTCTCATGTGTGGCGATTGAGGGCTCGTCGTCACAATGGCGGTATACGTCTTGGCATGCTCGAGTGCATGAGTATGACAACCATCAAAGTCTCAACGGAGCTGAGGGATCGCATCAATCGTGATGTTAAAGAGCGGGGTCTGACTGCCGCAAGCCTTATTGAGAAGCTGCTTGATGCATATGAACGGAATTGCCGCATGGAAGCATTTGGGCAAGCGTTTAAAGGTGCCGACGCTGAGTACTGGGATGAGTTTTCGGCATGGGACATTGCCTTAGAGCCTGCGGCAGATGAAAACTGAACTTCGCCAAGGCACGGTTGCCTGGGTGGATCTCGATCCGGGTCGGGGAGAGAGCAACCTGGTCGCCGGCCCGTCCTCGTGGTTGCGAGCGAGCTCTATGTGAAGCAGACAGACACCCTTGCCGTCACTCTTCCGTGCACGACGCGTGACCGAGGGTGGTCGAACCACGTGAAGCTCGCTGGGAAGGATCTGAAACTGCCCAGCGATATGTATGCCATGACGGAGCAGCCGCGGACCATTGCTCGGGAACGACTGACAGGTGTTGCCGTGATGATCGATGTCGCGGTGATGCGAGAGGTTGACATGTGGCTACGTGACTTCACTGCGTTGCCGCAGTTCTCACGGTAAGAAATGTGGAGGCGGTTCGATAAAGCCCGAACTGCTTGCTGATTGTGCTGGATTGCCAGTTAAGTAGATGGCGCCTACCTGGTGTTTGACCGCCAGGTAGGCGCCAGTATTGCTAGCGGCCGAAACTAGAGAGCTCTCGTGTTTTCTTGGTCGGCTGCCTTGAGTGAGGCGTACGTGCCCTGGTATGCCTCGCAACCATCGGCGGGAACCGTGTAATTGTTGGTGACCGTGCGAAGCTCCGCAAAGAAGGCGTCTTTGTCAGAGGGGCTCTCGGCGCCTGCAATGGCTTCGGTTAGTTCACGGACCCGTGTGAGCTCGGGGTGGTTCGCGCCGTGAACGCGCTCAATAAGTGGTGCAAGCTTGGTTGCTTCGTCAAGGGCAGGCATTTCTATCTCCATGATCGTTGGGGCTGTTTAACACTCTGAGAATATGAGCTCCTCCCATAGGAGTCATTGACCTGCATCAAGTCCGTAAGCGCGGAGACAGCTCGATCTGCGTGAGGCGCTATAGAGCTCTTTGGCTGGGAGGTTGTGACCTGGGTGTGCATGGCCTGCGGTGGTTGGGGAGCGGTTCCCAGCATCTCGATCTTTTGTTGATATTCCATGGATCTTGAGGGGGTGTCAAATAGATTGTGTACGGGTCACCGATGAAAGGACATGATGGTGAC